>CAVHEM010000001.1:0-43203 GCA_963635055.1 Bacteroidaceae bacterium
AGACCCGTTTAGTGCGAGCCTGCCAAGACAAATCGCATCTAGAGTAAATAATACAAAACAGGAATTTTTTTATCCTGTTTTATTTTTTGCAAAAAGAGCCATTAAAAATGGTTCTTTTTTAATATTTATGCTAATATCCATAAATAAGAGGTAAAAATGTACAGAAATTGTTTTGCACAAAATGATGAATATGAAGCCAAGATTAATTCTCTAAGACCTTTATCTAAAGATGCTTTAGCCCAAGTTAAAGAGTATTACAAAATTGGTTTAACTTATGCATCAAATGCCATTGAAGGCAATACTCTCAGTTTAGTTGAAACAAAAGTTGTGTTAGAAGACGGCATAACAATCGGCGGAAAACCGCTAAAAGACCATTACGAAACGGTAGGACACGCAAAAGCTTTTGACAAAATCATTGAATTGGCTACTAACAGTACATTTACAGAAAATGACGTTAAGAAAAGGCAGGAAAATATAGAACTTCTCAGGTTATAATAACGGGTTCTGATGTTGAATTGCCCAAACCTGAAGAACTTGACAAAAAAATGCATGAATTCATTTTGCAGTTACCAAAATTAAAAGCAGAATTGCACCCTGTTGAATATGCGGCAATGGTTCATCTAATTTTTGTAAATATTCACCCATTTGCAGATGGTAACGGCAGAGTTGCCAGACTGTTAATGAATTTAGCACTATTACAAAGCGGATATAATATCGTTGTAATTCCACCAGTTGTTAGAGCGGATTACATTTCAGCATTGCAAGAAACTAATAAGGGAAATAACACAGATTTTATTAACTTTATTTCTGAAATGGTTTTAGAATCACAAAAAGAATACCTTAAAATTATCAGTAGATTTTAAAAATTTTTGTGTTTTAATTTTTCACTTGTTCTTTGTTATAAGGTTCGCAATGGATAGTAATTAGGGTATGCGGTAAAGATTTTTGGATTTGACCTTCCAATACATCACAAATAGCATGACAATCTTTTATCGGCATATTGCCGTCACATAAAATTGTTATATCAACATCTCGATAAGACCCGCTTTTTCTGCATTTTAGATTTTTAAATCCCGAAATTTTATTGTTTTCTTTTAGGATATTTTCGATAATTTTAATATCGCCCTCAGGCAATGTTCCGTCCAAAAGATTGTTTAAGGTTTCCTTTGTAATTGTTATTCCTGCTTTTAGAATAATTAAGGCAACAAATATTGCGATTAACGGGTCAAGAAGAGCAATCCCTGTCAACTTGATTAAAACTAATCCAATTAGAACCCCGAGAGATGAATAAACATCAGTACTTAAATGTTTCGCATCTGCTCTTAATGCAATAGAATCATTTTTTTTCGCAACAAAATCTAAATAATGACTCACGAGTAAGTTTGCAACAACTGCAATACTCATAACAACAATTCCCCAAGTTGAATCAAATTCAAGCGAACTACTGTTAATAATTTTTTTGCACGCTTCCCAGATAATATAAAATGATGCAAATATGATTAAAAGTCCTTCTATAAAACCTGCTACATCTTCGTATTTCCCGTGACCAAACGGGTGGCTTTTGTCTGCGGGTTTTGAAGAACGAATAACGGCGAAAAAGGTCAAAACTGAGGCTAAAAAATCACTCATTGAATGGATAGCTTCGGATATAACACTAATACTTCCCGTAAAAATTCCGGCTAATAGTTTGAAAATAATTATTAACCCGTTGGAAGTAATTGATAAACTCGCCGCAAACTTTTTTTCTGACTCAATATTCATAAAACACCTGACTTTTACCCTTTTTACATATAGTCATAACTATTATACCACTTATTTTATAAATTTAACGGTTTAAGTTGATATTTATTTTTAACGAAATTTGTGCTAAACTCATTTTATGAAAAATAAATTTACCGTTTTAACTTTAACAATTTTATCATTTGGAGTTTTAGCATCAGGTTGTACAAAAGACCAAATGATTGGCATGCCTAATCCGTGGACGGATTGTTTGCAAAGTTATGAATGTGCAAAGAAAATAACTGGATTTGATTTCCCGTTGAATCTTTCAAATTACACAGTTCGAGCAATGCACGATACCATCGAGGTTACTTATCCGCTAGATGAAACCAGAGATGTAACCGTTCGCAAAACACTCACCGAATACAACAATGGCGATAGCAGTGGAGATTACACAAAATATTCAAATAACTCACAACTTGATGTGGGACAAGGTGTAATGGTTAATACTCGTGGAAATGACAACAAAATCTACGTAATGTATTTTTGCGCAGAATCCGGCTGCTACTCTGCTCGTTGTGAAAACGGTATGACTAAAAAAGAAGTTAAAGACATTTTCAACATAATCAAAGAAGTTGAAGAACCAAAAACAGATTTTCCTGATTAAATCTACACAAGCCCTTCTATAATATTATCTTGCTCACGTTGAAACATTTTTATCGGGTGACTGTCAAACGAACTACCAAGTGCAAGTTTATCATTGCCATTGATAGTTTTTTGCGCTTCTGCCATAATGTCCAATTTGCCAAGTTTTTTCTTCAACATCATTTCATAATCATATTTCAAAATATCAAGAATTCTTTTAGGGTTTGTCAATTTTCGTTTCACAGGATTAACGGCTTTGTTTACAAAATTTTCTCTATGCTTAAAAACTTCAAAGATTTTTACAAATTTATTTATCGCTCCATTTACATCATAAAAACCTTCTTTAGTCCAATTTGAAGCAAACAACCCATTATCTCGCACCGCAATAGCATCTTTATAATCCTTATTGCGAAAATACGTATTCATTTGGAGTTCTTTATAACTTATTTTGTACGGATTTTTGGTCAACCCGGCAACAAACATTGTACCATCTTCTCCGGCAGTACGTTTTTCAAACTCATCGACTATCGTTTTCAAAAATTTTGGCACAACTTCATACTTTCTCCTTGGATAAATACTATCACTAAGGATAAGTTTTCCGGTAAAATTTTGATTTTGAGTAGTCGGGGTTATATTCATTTTCATCTCCATGCCAAGTCTATAAAAAATAAAAAACGCCTGAAAAAATTTTTTGCTAAATTTAATCAGAACGTTTTTCATTTTTTGTTAAATTTCTAGAATTTTAATAAAACTTTTAAGGTTTCTTTTTCTTTGTTCTTTTCAAATGCCTCAATTGCATCATCAATGTCATAAGTTGCAGAAATTAGCGGTGAAAAGTCAACTCTACCGGATTTTAATAGTCTTAATGCAGCAGGGAATTGACCACATCTTGAACCTAATACAGTAATTTCGTCAATTACGATTGGAGCAAGATTAAATTCTTTAGAGGCTGCAACAGTACTTTTAAGAACCAATACACCACGAGGCTTAGTAAGAGCCAATGCGGTTTCAAACCCTGAAATTGAACCTGTAGCTTCTACTACAACGTCATATTTCTTTTCAATTTTGAAATCGTTTAATAATGAAGTTTCGCAACCTTGAGCCTTTGCTATATCAAGTTTGTTTTGATGTTTTCCAACCAATATTACATCAAAATTTTGAGCATTTAGCGCTAACGCTGTAATCAAACCTAATTTTCCATCACCCAAAACTACAACTTTTTCAAACGGTTTGATGTGATGTTGTTCTGTAATTTCAAGTGCAGCAGCAAGAGGTTCTACAAACACGGCTTGAGTATCAGGAACATTTTCCGGAACTTCAAACAACACATCTGTTGGCATTGTGAAATATTGAGCAAACACACCATCTTTGTGAAAAATACCGAGAGTGTGACGGTCTGGACAATGTCTGTACAATTTTTCTGCACACCAAGGACAATCTGGCTTTTTGCAACCATAACTGATTTCCGGTACAACTCTTTTACCGATTAGCGATTTATCTTCAGAATTTACATCTTCAACTATACCGACAGCCTCATGACCTAAAATTCCAACATAACCCATATAACCTTTTGTGATTTCGTAATCAGTGTTACAAATACCGGCAAGTGTAACACGAACAAGTGCTTCACCTTTTTTAGGTACAGGTTTTTCGTAGTCATTTACTAATTTTAATTCGTTATCAAAAACAACTGCTTTCATAAGTTTTTCTCCTATTCTTCTATATTGTTCCAATTCTTTACGACATTATCAAGACTTTGTTTTATGTTGGTTTTGCCCAGCAAAATCTCTTGAACTGCTGAATTTATAATATTATTTATTTCTTTTTGATTTCGTTTTGTTTTGTAGACAGGTTCAATTTTGTTAATCTGAGAAGCACTGATTACTCGAGCCTTTGCACTCAAATCCTTTGAATTATAGTTTGTGTAAAAATCACTTTTTAATGTTTTTTCATTTACTGCCAAAACGTTGGTTAATTTTGCCAATTCTTGTTGATTTTTGTCATTTGTCAAAAACAGTGCAAACTCTAACGCTTCTTTTTGGTGCTTTGATTTTAATGGAATTACAAAATTCATCAAGGAAAAATCATATTGTCCGAATTCGCCCGTAATTTGAGGAGCAACGTCAGTTTTTGCATAAGTTTCCGGAGCATTTTCTTTTATCATATTTAAAAAGTTTGCACCGGCACCGATTAGGACAATATTTTCTGACATATATTTTTCCAATGCTTCTTGTAATGTTGTTGTAATTGTTTCTTTCGGAATTAGATTTTTGTCATAAAGATTTTTAAATAATCCAAAAACCTGTTCTGATTTTTTAGAGTTAATTGTGTTTTTATCAGCACAACCATACTTATTTAAGATTTTCAAAAAGGTATCATTTTCCGTGATATTTGGAAGCATTACATAGGCTCCGGTTTTTGCTTTAACACTTGAAGCAGCGAGCGCAATTTGGTTATAAGTTGCAGGTAATGTAATATTAGCCTTTTTTAATAAATCTTTGTTGTAAATTGTAATTGCACTTGTGGCATACCAAGGAATTGAATAGAATTTACCGTTATAATTCAAACTATCCATAATCGATTTGTTGAACTGAGTTGTTTTACTTTTCGGAATTTCAAAAAGTGCACCTTTTTGTGCAAGTGTTGCCGAAAAATCAGGATTAAGGTTCACCAAATCAGGCGGATTATCACTCAAAACAGATGCCAAAGTTCTTTTTTCACCTTCTGAAAACGGAACATCAACCCATTTAATTTTCACATTCGGGTTTTCAAGTTCAAAATCTTTTATAACACCAGTTATATACGGCGCAAAATCAGACATTTGAAGAGTCCAAAACACAACTTCATTCGATTTTTCTGTTTTTTTCTTAAATATAAAAAATGAACAAGTAACTAAAACAAAAGTTGTGATAAGAATTATTAACAGTTTTTTTGTCACGAGCCTCTCCGTTTTGGTTGATTAATATCCCTGTGATATAATTATACTATGAATAATTTATTTACGGAACTTGAAAATATTAATAAACAAATTCCTTTGGCGGAAATATTAAGACCCAAAACGCTTGATGAATTTATGGGACAGAGCAATGTGATTTCACCTCGCAGTCCTTTATTAAATCTATTAAAAACAAACCGTTTATTTTCGCTCATTTTATGGGGTACCCCGGGGTGTGGAAAAACGACATTAGCAAGACTTATTGCAACAAAAACTCAAGCGGCATTTATTGAAATTTCTGCCGTAACATCAGGGGTTAAAGATATTAAAGAAGCCGTAGATAGAGCAAAAGAAAACCTAAGAGCCGGTCAAAAAACGATATTATTTATTGACGAAATTCACAGATATTCAAAAACACAACAAGATGCACTATTACCACACTTAGAAAACGGTACTCTATTTTTGATTGGTTCAACAACAGAAAATCCGTCATTTCAGGTTGTTCCGGCATTATTATCTCGTTTGCAGGTTATCAGACTTAATTCGATTGATGATGAAAGCATGTCAAAAATTATCAAACGTGGATTTTCTTATCTGGCGAACAATTATGCACCTATGGAATGCGAAAGCGGTGTGCTTGATTTCATTATAAATTTGGCAAGAGGAGATGCAAGATACGCTTTAAACATCACAGAAAACGCTTATTTTGCAAGTGATTTAAAAGATAATAAAAGATATCTAACAGTAAAAACGATTGAAGAAATTTGTCAACAACGAAATACAAGATATTCAAGACAAGAACATTATGATTGTGCTTCGGCTTTTCAAAAGAGTTTGAGAGGTAGCGACCCTGATGCGGCAATTTATTATTTAGCAAAAATGATTATTGCCGGTGAAGATCCTCGATTTATTGCTCGTCGCCTCATTGTTTGTGCGGCAGAAGATGTTGGAAATGCAGATATCAATGCACTAAAAATTGCGGTTGATGCTTATAGAGCAGTAGAACTTCTAGGACTTCCGGAATGTCGTATTCCTCTGGCTCAGGCAGTAATTTATGTAGCAAGAGCAAAAAAATCAAATGAAGCATGTTGTGCAATAGATGCAGCACTTTCAGATATTTCTAACGGAAAAGATTTTGCTCCGCCAATGCATTTGCGTGATGCGCATTATAAAGATGCTTCAAAATACGGATTTGGAGTTGGATATGTTTATTCTCACGATGCACCAGATGTAGAACAACAGTTTTTACCAGACGAATTAGTCGGCACAAAATATACTAGATGATTCTTTAAAATTTTTGTAAAATAATGTTCCCCACATGCGGGGCAACCGAAATCTATGATTTCGAAGGGGGAAAAATAAAAACAGATTCTGAATAAGATAAAATCTACGCAATCAAGATTGCTTGATTTTTAATCTTTTCAGAATGACTCACCACTTGGTAGGTTGGCACTTCATGCCACGCCGACGGCATTGTTTATTTCGCCATTGCAAGGAATTCAAGCAAACTGATTGCTTTTGTTTTTGAGCCTATCAAACCGACATTTAACCACAACTGACAAAGAGGGCAAGTCGTAATAACTAAATCAGCATTCGTTTTTTTGATATTTGAGATTTTTTGATTTAACAAATCTTTTGACAATTTAGGATTTTTTATTGCAAAAGTTCCGGCAAAACCGCAGCAATCATCATATCCGTCCATTTTTACATATTCAATATTTGAACATTTCTTAATTATTTTTTCAAAAAATTCATCGTTATCCAAATGGCAAGGTTTGTGAAAAGTTACTTTTCTATGTTTTTTAAAATCAAATTTAAGGTCTGAATTTGCGATTAAATCGCCCCAATTTATAATATTTTGCGCTTTTATATCATAGTTTTGAAGTGTACTTTGACAAGTTGCACAATCGGTAACAATATAATCAGCATTGTTTTCTTGCAATATTTTTGAATTATGGTGCATTACATCAATATAGCGCTCCATATTACCTTCCGATAAAAAAGGAATTCCACAACACTTAAAATCAGGTTCAATAATTTTTATCGGAGAATTTTTGAAAATTTTTGCAATTGCGTTATCATTTTGCGGAAAAATTTTATTAACACAACCTTTAAAATAAACCACCGTATGAATAGCACGTTCATTTGTTTGTTTTATATGGCGAAACGGAAGAGTCAACTTTTCTAAAAAACTTATCAAATTATCAAATACCAATGGACTTTCGAGGAAATTTATAAACTTACCCAGCGGTTTATTTTTCATATATTTATATTTTGCAGAAGCCAAAATTTCACAAACATCAATACTTGCAGGACAAAAGCCTTTACACTTTCCGCATTTTAGGCACATGTCAATATATTTATTAATAGTATCTGACATTTGCAAGTCACCTTTTGCAACTCCGTGCAGCATGATGAACTTTCCTTTGCTTGCCACGCAGTCATTTGGTGTAATTTTAAATAATGGACAAACAGTTTCGCAAAGTCCGCATTTTGAGCATTTATTCAATTCTTCTTTATATGCTTCAAAGTCTTTCATATCAAAATCATAGCACAATAAAAGTTTACATTCGTTAATATTGGGAATAAAAGATTAAACTTTTTGAAAAACTTTGCCGATATAGAAAGTAATCTTAGTTGATAAAAAGGATATTTAAAAATGGCAGAGTCAAATTTCGCATTTAATAGACCGTTTAAACCTTTCGGAATGAATGTCAGAGTTCCGGAAAGAACAATTCAACAAGCCGGTGAAACACTTGAAGATATGATTAAAGCGCCGGCAACTCCGTTGTTTGAATACTTAGAAGAAAACGAACCGGTATTCAACGGAAATGTGGCATTTGAAATTAACAAAACTTCTGCCCAAAACTTTACCATTGGTTCTGCAATGAGAATTGAGGACGAACGTGTTAATGGAAAAACTCCAAGTTTTGACATGCACTTTTAATCATTTTCAAAATTCCCATATATAACATTTCGGTAACATAAACTTGTTAAATAAATTTGCTCATGCTAAAATTTACTTGACTGAGAATATTCAGATTCACCGGTTTGAAATATAGATGAGGGATAAGAAAAGTGGATTTTATTACATGGACAATTTGGTTTTTAAGCAAGCTGGCACATCTTGTTGGTAATTACGGCTTAGCTATTATAATTTTGACTGTCATTGTGCGTGGTGCAATGTGGCATTTGAACGTTCAACAACAACGTTCAATGAAAATGATGCAGTCTTTACAACCTAAAATTAAGGCTATTCAAGACAGATATCAAAAAGACCCGCAAATGATGCAGCAAAAATTGATGGAGTTTTACAAAACTCATAAATTCAATCCGGCAGGTGGCTGTTTGCCATTACTTATCCAAATGCCAATATTCATTTTGTTGTATTCAGCATTGATTAGCCCACAATTTATTCAAGTTGCAGGCGACCAGCACTTCTTATTCATTAAGAGTTTGGCAACTACAATGCGTGCAACCGCTGGAATTTCTGAAAATGGTGTAATTGGAGCATCTACAGGTGACAAATTCATCTTGGCAAACAATGCAGTTGTTTATTTGAATGACAAAACCAAAACTAAGGTTAAAGTTAAAGACCCATCAAGAGCGGTTGATATCGTAGGTGATTTAGTTCCTGGGAAAGATGTTGATTTGGCAGTAAGTCTTGACCATATCGATATGAAATACAGTGATTTAGACAAGATTGAAAAAGCAGAATTAACAGTAACAAACAGTAATATCAGAGAAAATGAAACTATTACATTCACAAGACACGATGGTGATTTGATAGCAACATTACCAACTACACCGATTAACAAAACTCTTCACTGGGACGTTCTATTGTTGATTGCGTTATTTGCAGTGACTATGATAATTTCACAAAAAGTTATGATGGCAATGAACAAAACTGAAAACGCTGACCCTACTCAACAAGCGTTACAAAAATCTATGGGAACATTTATGCCATTGATGATTATCGGTACATTTGTTGTAATCCCTATTCCTGCAGGTGTTTTGTTGTACTTGATTACAAGTAACTTAATCCAAATTTTGCAAACAGTTCTTATCAATAAGCAAATGGAAAGAGAAGACGAATTGAAAAAAGCGGCTGTTGATGATGCAGAATTGAAAAATGCTAAAAATGCAAACAAATAAATCTAAGATTTAATAAAATATAAAAAGACTTTAGAGTAATTTCTAAAGTCTTTTTAGTGTATAATAAAGAAAAAATAAGGAAAAATTTATGGATATAAAAGAGTTTGATTACGAATTACCGGAACATTTAATAGCACAAATGCCGGCAGATAAAAGACAAAATTCAAAAATGTTGGTACTTGATAGAGCAACTCAAACAATGGAACATAAACATTTTTATGACATTGTTGATTATTTGGACGACAACACCTTGCTAGTATTGAACAACACTAAAGTTATGCCTGCAAGATTATATGGAACAAAAGACACAGGTGCCAAAATCGAAGTATTTCTCCTTGAGAAAAAAGAAGAAAACAACGACAAAATTTGGTCTTGCTTAATCAGACCTTCAAAAAAAATCAAACCAGACACGATTATTACGATTTCTGATGATTTAAAAATCAGAGCAATAGAAAAACTTGAAGATGACGGAGAATGGCTGATTGAAATACAGCATAAAGATAATCTTTTTGATATTTTGCATAATGTCGGAAATATCCCGCTTCCACCGTATATTGAAAGAAAATTATCAAGTGAAGAATTAAAACAATTTGATAAAGAACGTTATCAAACAGTTTACGCAAAAGACGAAGGCTCTGTTGCTGCACCAACTGCCGGACTACATTTTACAAAAGAAATTTTGCAAATACTGAAAGACAAAGGTGTCGAGATTGCTTATGTAACATTAAATGTTGGATTAGGAACATTCAGACCTGTAAAATGTGAGAATATTCTTGACCACAAAATGCACTCTGAAACTTTTGAAATCACCCAAGAAACGGCAGATATTATAAATAAAGCAAAACAAAACGGAAAAAGACTGGTTGCAGTCGGCACTACAACAGTTAGAACTCTTGAAACTGCTTATCAAAAATACGGCAAGATACAAGGCTGCAAAGACCACTCGGAACTATTCATCTATCCGCCTTATGAATTTAAGGTTATTGACGGACTTTTGACAAATTTCCACTTGCCAAAATCAACATTGTTGATGCTTGTTAGCGCACTTGCCGGCAAAGATTTGATATTCAAAGCTTACGCTGAAGCGATAAAAAATGAATATCGTTTCTTTAGTTATGGCGATTGCATGTTAATAAAATAGCGACTCAGGCTTTGAAACCAGCAGCACGGATTTCTTTTTGCAAAATGGCACGTCTTTTTAATAATGCAGAATCCGTTGTTTGGTTGTCGGGATTTATTTTGTTCAAAACCCAATCAGAAAATTTATGAAGCACTTTGCCAACGTCATCATTAAGATTACGTTCTCGCAATACCGCATTGATGTAGTCCACTTCTTGTTGTTTTTGAGAAATCTCATCAAGTGTAGCACGTGTATACGCTTTAGTTTTTGGTTTAGCAACCCGTTGCGGTTGAACAGTTGCAGGTTTTCTTGCGGTTGGTCTTGCCGCAGATACATTGTTTGCTTTTGTTACCATTTTCATTCCCCCAATTATCCTTATTTGTATAAAGTATTTTTCAGCGTAAAAATTGCGCTTTGTTAAAAAATATTAATTCTTGACTTTTTATTTTAAAACCTTAAATCATTTGGTGGATACATTATTTAGGAATTTTGTGTAAACTAATGATGTATGGGAGGTAGGTTAAAGTCATGTTCTCGGAAATGATACAAAGTTTATTAAATTCCGGCGGTCAAGCGGCTTCAATGAAGCGTGCTTCGCAGCTTAACAGTTATATTAACCGTGCGCAACAACAAAATAGTATTGATTCTATTTATCCGCCAACTTCAAATAACGTTCAATCGTTTGAAAAAGTTTTGTCTAATACGACAGCAGCAAATTTTGGGTCGCTACTTCTCAACAAAAATTCATTAGACGTAAACGGTAAAATTTACAATAACGAATCACTTTCAAATCTTTCTATGGCGCAAGCCTTACAAAATTTAGAGCCTGAAAATGAAACATCTTCAATAAATTCAACTTATGCTAACAAATCACAATTAATTAGCATGATAAACCAAGTTGCACAAAAACATGGTGTTGACGAAAAACTTGTTCAAGCGCTAATCAAACAAGAATCAGGATTTAACCCGAATGCAAAATCTAAAGTCGGAGCAATCGGACTTATGCAGCTTATGCCATCAACTGCCAAAGCTATGGGGGTAAAAAACCCTTACAATGCAACTCAAAATGTTGAAGGCGGGGTTAAATACCTAAAATCAATGTTAAGCAAATATAATGGAAACGTAATCTTGGCACTCGCTGCATATAATGCAGGTCCGAATGCCGTTGATAAATATTCTGGAGTTCCACCATACAAAGAAACACAGAATTACGTTAAAAATATTTTAGCAAATTATTTATAATTATTTTGATTTTGGGGTTAAACCACCATTTCCCCAAGGATAATCATTACTAATTGTCCAACCGTCTTTTTGGATTAAAGCGGAACAATATGAGCCTCTATAATATTGCCAAGAATCATCTCGTATACAACTTCTAGCCTCCCTTGCATTTCCCAAGAGTTGCTCTTTAGTATATTTTGCCCCCGCAGGAATTAACGCTGAAGTTTCATTATCAATCCAAAAGGCAAACACATCTATGCCCATTATGTTTGGTTTTCTAAAACCATTTATATCTACAGAAATAGTAAAATATCCATCATTTGCTTTATCTAAAGTAAATGTCATCCCATTTTGCAGAGCATAGATAGGAGTAACCCCAGTCCACGACCAATCAAAGGATGGAGATTTTCCAGTAGCTTGACTGGAAAGAGTATAAACAGAATAACGTTGAGTTTTAGAAAGCTCTGTAGTACCGCTTAAATAAGGTATTATGTATTTTTTACCTAAAATACTCTTGTCTGAAACATCCCAATTACCAACACCTCCATTATCTTCAACAGAAAGTTTAACAGCCTGTAAAAAAATACTATACGCAACCTTAACTTTAGAAGCAGTTTCCCTCTTTTTATAATTTGTATATAGCCCCGGAATTGTAATTGCAGCAACTATACCAATTATGCCGAGAGTAATTAGAACTTCTGCAAGTGTGAATGCGGTTTTTTGAAGAATCCCCCCGTTTTTCAAACTATGATTGAATTTCATTATATTTTTCTCCTATAATTTAGATAAAACATGTTGTAATTTGTCTAATTTTTTAGAATCCGTACCGATACCACAAAGCAACATTGTGGATTCTTCGTTTGTTCTTTCGTCTTCAATGCCAAAATCATTATATAACATTTCTGATAATTCGTACCCAGAAACTCCAGGAACTCTTATCAAAACTTTTGTCGGGTCATCTCCAAAGAACTCGCAACCGTAATCTTTTGAGCAAATTTTATCCAACTTTTCAACAAGAGTTCTAATTTCTTTTCGACCTTCTCGAGAATTTAAGTAAGCAATATTTGCTTCAATTGAGGCTAACAAAGGATACGATGGAGATGTCGTTGTAATCAAATTAAGTGCAGGTTTGACTTCAATTTCGCAATTACAATGCAAAAGCGCTGTCGGATTTAATCCACCGGCAGTTTTATGTAATGACTGAACCGTGAAATCCGCAACATTAACAGCAGATAGCGGTAACAAATCACTGAACGGATATAACGCACCATGCGCTTCATCAACAATCAAAAATGCACCATGCTTTTCGCAAATCAGTTTAATTTCTTCAATATCTGAGATAATTCCTTCATAAGTCGGAGAAGTTACGATTACTGCACGAATATTGTAACGACTCAAATAATAGTCAATAAGTTCAGGCTTTGTCTCTAACGGTACTCCAAAATCAGGATCAATATCCAAGTTATAGGTTAGAATTCTACCACCTGCAAGCCTTACCGCATTGAAATGACATGGGTGTGCATTTGAAGCAACCAAAACCTTATCCCCGACAGAAACACATGACAATACCGCAGCCAAAATACCACTTGTTGAACCATTTGTTAAAAAGGTTGTTGAATATGTTTGATATATTGATTTTGCCCAATATTGAGCCTGTTCAAGTGCTTCTTGTGGGTCTTGACAATCCGTTTCCGAAAAATCTATTTTGTACATTTCCTTTAACGGTTCATAAATATCAAACTTTTGTCCATGACTCGGAGTTGTAAAAAGTATTTTTGAAGGTTTCTGAGATAATAATCCTACCAAACTCATTGTCGCACCTACTTGTTCTTAATCTCAACGCTACGTTTTGCGCAATATTGAGTCAAAATCATTCTATCTTTAGCCGAATTGTATACGAACTGTCCTGAAACAGTGTAACCATCATTATTTGTACATCTTTCAATTCTTATCGGTTGGAAAGAACAGTTTAAAGTTACAATATCTGAAAGAGGCAATGAAACAGAATAAGTTCCATTTATATCAAGATTTTCGTTTGTTTTTAACTTCATTCCGCCTGCCGAAATATCAAGTGTAGAGATAGAAAATTCTAAATTATCTTTACTAATTGACAAATTATTGAAATATTTAATACGAGTGTATTGACGACGTTGCAAAAATTTATGTTTTGCAGGCGCATTTACGACAATTGTTCTCCCGTTAATTTCTTTAGGAAAAGATTCAAAATAAAGTTTTCCGTGACTTGTTTGAGTATAAAATTCACAATAAACATTAAGCATCAAACCATCAGTATCTCTATCCAATTCCATAGTAAAATCACCAGCATTAACTGCGGTAACTTTACCTTTGCATGCTTTTCTAAAATCGTTCGGTATTACTAATATTTCTTGATTTTCTACAACTAACTCTCTCATACTTGACCTTTCTAAAATAGTAAATATAGTGTAATTATACAACAATATTGTGAAAATATCATTATGTTAAGAAAAGAAAAGCCCCTCGAAAAAAGGGGCATCTAAGCAATCAGAAGAGTTGAGGATTTACACATATAGGATAAAAAATTTTTGAAAAATTTTCATTAGCAAAAATAGCAATAATTTATTCAAATTATTGCCAAAAAGTTTTGGTTGTAAAATTATAAACCACTAATCAATTAAAATATCTTCAACCTGCGTAATGAAAAAATCATTTAAGTTTCTACAAATTTTGGTTAAGGATTGATTTTTGGCAAGAAAACATGTAAAATATACTTATATCAGAGAGTAAGGAGTGTAGTTATGAAAAAATTATTAATCGCTTTACCTGCAGTAGCTGTTTTAGGTTATTTGGGCGTTAGCGGGGCATTTGCAGCAACGGGATTTCCAACCGGAACAGACAATGCAACAAGAAGTTTTGCACCAATTCAACAACGTCAGTTTGAAAAAGAAGAAACTTTAGACTTTGTAAATCAACCTGAACAATACAAAGAAAGACGTGACAAGAAAAATAAATATCTTGACTATCAAGAAGGAAAAGTTGATGTTTTACCATCTGTAAAAACTCAATACAACACAACAAATTCAAGACCTGGTACCAGCAATCTTCAATTTGTAAAAGATGAAAACGGTAAAATTAAAATTAAAAGCGTACAATAAAGGCAAAAATAATGAAAAAAGTTATTATTAAATGGTTATTATTTGCCGGTGTAATTATGGCAACATGCTATCTTCCGGGGGTAAAAGTTGAAAACTTTGCCTTTGCAATGCTTATAGCATTGATTTTGACGATAATTAACAGCTTTATAAAACCAATTATCAAATTAGTTACATTTCCGATAAATTTATTCACTTTCGGATTGTTTAATCTTGTTTTGAACTTTGCGATACTTTATGGTGTTGCGTATTTCATTCCACAGTACAGTTTTGAAAACATGCTCAGTGCATTTATTTCGTCAGTTATAATCGCAATTGCATACTGTATTTTGAAGAAAATTTAGCGTAATATCAACCGGAAAGAGGTTTTTTGTTATAAAAAGTGTTAAAATTCGTTAAATTACTTGCATGATACGAAATTTTTTATATAATGAAAAGGTACACAAGAAGAAGGAGTTTAACTATGAACAAAGAAGAATTAGTACAAGAAATTTCTAAAAAAGCAAACGTAACTCAAAAAGAAGCTGCTGAAGTATTATCTTCATTGATTGATACTATCCAAAAAACAGTTTCTAAAGGTAAAAAAGTTACTTTAGTTGGTTTTGGTACATTTGAACCACGCAAAAGAGCTGCTAGAACTGGTAGAAACCCTCAAACTGGTAAAGAATTGAAAATTCCTGCAAAAACAGTTCCTGCTTTCTCAGCTGGTAAAAAATTCAAAACTGTTGTTAACGGAAAATAATCTTTTAACAATACTCAAAAGTTTGACAGACATTTCTCATTTGAGAAATGTCTGTTTTTTATTATAAAAAGTGCACAAAAAAGGCTCTTATTAAATAGGAGCCTTTTTAACATTTAGATATTCAATTTCTAATTCATGTCGCTATTACTTGGTACGTAGTATTGGAACCCTTCTGATGAATTATTAGAGAAAATAAGAGTGAAAGGTTGATTTTGTCTTACTACGTTATATCTTGATTTGATAATAGCCGGAAATTCCTTAGATAGAGGAATTTGTTCTTCTTGGTAGTTGATGTAACTAACCGGAACGAATACATAACCGCCACCTGATTTTCCAACGATTCTACCAGTTACGTGGAAACCTTGGAATAACATTGTATCGTAATCAAGTCTTACATTACCATTCATTTGAACATGCAAAACTTGTGGCGGGTTGTTAGGTTGGAAATCTTCCAATGTAGTTACTTGAACTGTTCTTGCTGCTTGCGCTGTTAATGACATTGTTAGTGAAATTACTCCTGCTATAAATAACATTAATAATTTTTTCATCTTTCGTTACTCCTTTTCTGTTGTATATGAATAATTTTGTCCTTTAAATACGTTTGACTCTTCACTTTCTTCTTCCATGTTTGGCATCGAAAATTTAAGAAAGAAATGAGTATTTTTTTCAATATATAAGTCCTCACCTTTTTTCACAAGAGAAAATGGAGAAGCCTCATACATTGCACCGGCTGAAGATTTCAGACGGTTATCATCTTCATTCTTTATTGCGCCTGATACTGCAGCAACACCCATTGACAAACCTTTTACAAAATAACTTCCGACACCCAGTGTCACATTTTTTGCCAATTCTGCCTTACTGACAGGTTCAGTATATTTTGCTCTAATTTCAGAGTTGATTTTCTTTGTTTTTCCTTTTTCATCAATGTAACTTCTTGGAACAAAAGAAAATCCTGCATCTCTTTTCAGCCTTTTCGGGCTTACAACGTCTGTCAAATCGCCTTTTACGATAGTTCCAGCCTTAATCGTATCTTTTTTAGATATTTGTAATGTATCTAATATCATTACAGATATTGAAACTGGTGGTTTCTCTGTAGAGAAGGTATCTTGCGATATAACTTCAATTGTTTGAGCATTCGCTTTTGAGAATGTACAGATTACTATTAATAAAAAACATAAATATAAAATTTTTTGCCTAAAATTTATACTTTTCATATCATACATAATAACAAATTTTTTAACAAATTTCAAATATTCAATAAAATCAATCTTTTTCAAGAATTTTTGCTAAAAATTGACCGGTATAAGAATCTTTATATTTCGTAATCTCTTGCGGAGTTCCTTGCGCTACAATTTGTCCGCCATCAACTCCGCCTTCCGGACCTAAATCGATGATATGGTCTGCAATTTTGATTAAATCAAGATTGTGTTCAATCATCAAAATTGTATTTCCCTGATCGGCAAGTGCGTGCAATATCTTTGCTAACTTGTCCAAATCAGCCCAATGAAGTCCTACAGACGGTTCATCAAGCAAATATAAAGTTTTTCCGGTTGAACGTTTGTTGAGTTCAGATGCTAATTTTATACGCTGTGCCTCACCGCCAGACAAAGTTGTAGCACTTTGACCAAGCCTCATATAGTCCAAGCCGACATCATTCAGTGTTTGAAGTTTATTTTTAATAGACGGAATACTGTCAAAAAACTCCAATGCTTCTTTAACGCTCATATCAAGCACATCAGAAATTGTCTTGCCTTTATATTTCACTTCCAATGTTTCACGATTGTAACGTTTACCTTTGCAAACGTCACATTTTACATAAACATCAGACAAAAAGTTCATTTCAATTTTTACAAGTCCGTCACCTTTGCACGCTTCGCATCTTCCGCCTTTGACGTTAAAACTAAATCGCCCAGGTTTGTAACCTCTCACTTTTGCTTCGTTAGTTTTTGCAAAAAGTTCCCTGATTGGAGTGAAAACATCTGTATAAGTCGCCGGATTTGAACGAGGAGTTCGTCCTATCGGAGATTGGTCAATATCAATAACTTTGTCAATATTTTCAAAACCTAAAATTTCATCAACACCTTGCGGTTTTGGTTTGTTTTTTCTGAGTTTGTGGGCTGCGTATTCAAAAATCAAATCTTGCATCAATGTTGACTTTCCGGAACCTGAAACCCCAGTCAATATTACGATTTTACCAAGCGGAATATTAACATCAATATTTTTCAAATTGTTAAGATGTGCATTTTTAATTTGCAAATAATGTCCGTTACCTTCTCTGACTTTTTCCGGAATAGGAATAAATTTTTCTCCACTCAAATACTTGCCGGTAATTGAAGCAGGAGCATTGATTATATCTTGAACTGAGCCTTGTGCGATGATTTCTCCACCGTTTTCACCTGCTTTTGGTCCGATATCTACTAAATAATCAGCACTTCTAATCGTGTCTTCATCGTGTTCAACAACAATCAAGGTATTTCCGAGATTTCTCAATTTGAACAAGGTTTTTATTAACATATTGTTATCACGTTGGTGCAAACCGATTGACGGTTCATCAAGAACGTACAAAACTCCGCTCAAGCCGCTACCAATTTGAGAAGCCAAGCGAATACGTTGAGATTCCCCTCCAGATAGAGTTCCTGCCATTCTGGCTAAATTCAAATAGTGTAAACCAACGTCACACAAAAATTTCAACCTTGCTCGAATTTCATCAAGAATTTGTTTTGCAATTTTTATTTGATATTCTGTCAAATCCAAGTACAAATCAGTAATAAATTGAAGTTCATCACTGATTGACATTGTTGTAAATTCATAAATATTTTTATCACGAATTTTTACGGCAAGCGGAAACGGTTTTAATCTAGCCCCACCACATTTTGGACAAGGCTGCGCTTTCATAAATTTTTCGATTTCTTCTCGCCAATAATCGCCTGATACATCATTGTAACGCTTTTCTAAAAACGGAATAACACCGACAAACGGTTGCAAATTTGTTGTATAACGATGAGTTCCAAACTGTTGAACTCTGATTTTTATCGGGTCCGGAGAACCGTAAAGGATAATTTGTTGTTCTTCTTTTGTCAATTTGTCAAAAGGCTTATCCATATCTATGTTATAGGCTTCACAAACTGACAATAACAAGTCGTGATAATATGTTGTGGCACTACGAGTTGCCCACGCATAAATTGCGCCCTGATTGAGCGACAAACTCTTATCAGGTACAACCAAATCTGGATCAACAATAAAATCAGCACCAAGCCCTGAACATCTGTCACAAGCCCCATAAGGAGCATTAAATGAAAAAATTCTCGGAGTTAACTCTTCAAAACTCAGATTACAATCAGGACACGCCAGTTTTTCGCTAAAAATAATCTCATCACGATTTGGAATATCTACAACAACTATGCCGTTAGCTTTTTTCAGAGCAAGTTGTACACTATCGGAAATTCTTGAAATAGCAGACTCTTTTACTACTATTCTATCAACAACAATACTGATATCATGTTTTTTAGTTTTGGCAAGTTCAATTTCATCTTCATCAAGACTGTACATTTCGTTATCGACTTTTACTCTGACAAAACCTTCCTGACGTAACTCTTCAAAAGTTGATAAATACTCTCCCTTTTTGCCTCTAACTATCGGCGCTAAAATTTGTAACTTTGTACCTTCCCCCAGCGCCATAATTTTATTAACAATTTCATCAAGCGTTTGAGGTTTAATTTTCTTTCCGCACACAGGGCAATACGGGGTGCCTATTCTTGCATAAAGAAGTCTTAAATAGTCATAAATTTCAGTAATTGTTCCAACCGTTGAACGAGGATTATTACTTTTCGATTTTTGGTCAATAGAAATAGCCGGAGAAAGCCCATCAATATATTCAACATTTGGCTTATCTAATTGTCCTAAAAATTGTCTTGCATAAGTCGAAAGGCTTTCTATATAACGCCTTTGACCTTCCGCAAAAATTGTATCAAAGGCAAGCGAACTTTTTCCCGATCCTGAAACTCCGGTAAAAACAACAAGTTCATTTTTCGGAATTTCTAACGAAACATTTTTAAGGTTATGTTCCTTGGCTCCCACTATTTTTATAACTTCACTCATACTTCAATTATGATACGATGTCATTTATTTTTCAAACATTTTCAAATTAACTTTACATAATCAAGGAAAAATAGTATAATATATATGCTGTCCGGTTATTGAATAATTTGATATTTCCTTAAACAAAGGAGATATTTGTAATGAGTAAAAAATCGAAATACCCGTCTTATTCGTCTGGTTCAGTTACTGTTAACGGAAAAGAAGTTGCTTCAACTAAAAAATTAGGCAACAAAATTGACAGTTCTTATAATATGACAGATGCTGAAAAATCAATATATGACGGAATTCAAAGCAATTTAGCGTCATCACTGAATAATTTATATTCAATATCTGATGAAAAACAAGAACAATGGAATAAAGAACTTGAAGCCTATAAAAATGCAGGACTAAAAGAAATCAACGACATCTACACTCCAATGGTAAATAACTTGCGTGATAATATTGCATCTAGGTTTGGAAACCTTGACAATTCTGTATTTATGGACAATTTAGATACAATAACAGATAAACAAGCGCAAGCAGTGTCTGATTTCAGCAACGATTTACTGACAAAGCAAAGTGAACTGTACTCCTCAGAAATCGCAAACAGATTAAGTTTTATTTCTCTATTAGGAAACCTAAATTCTACAATGAATTCCAATATGATGAATTATATGCAAATGGCTTTGGCAAATTCTGAATCAGGAAACAATTATAACCAAAATGCTTATCAAGCAAGCAATTCAAATTCAGGTTTGTTTAATTCAGCAATTGGCGCTGTCGGCAAATTAGGTTCTGCAGCATTATCTTATTATACAAAAGCAGGAAGTGCTGCAAAAGCGGGTTCAACGGTCGCTTCTACTTTAAAATAGAATAAAATATAGAGGATAATTTGTTATTACATTTTATCCTCTTTTTTATTTTTTGTTAAAATATTAGTAGCAAAATTTATTTTTAGGGGTTTTATTCTATACATGAATGTTTCAGAAATAAGAAATATTAACGTTTATGGGGTACAAAAGCAAAATACTATGCAAAAAGTAGTACAACGGCATTTTGTGCAAAATTCCAATACTCAAGATGTATTTGTCAAGACAACCCCAACACCTCAAAGTGTAGCATTTACCGGCAATATAAACAAGGTAAATAAACTGTTTGAAGTTGAGTTTCCAAAATCATTTTTCCAAGATTTAATCAGTTCCGAGAAAGTTCCTGATGCTTACACAGGAGTCACTTTAATCCCACGCAGTCAGGTTCCTTATTTTAAACAAATGGGAGTTTTTTCTTGCAAATCTTCGGTTGCGATTAACAATTTAAAGTTTTTTAAGGACAGCATGTTCCCGATTGAAAAAGAGGCGTTTCAACTTCTTGAGGGGCTTTCCAAAAAGCACCCCGACATGAATTTGCAGGAATTGTTGAGCCTGAAATATCCGCAAGCCGAACAAATTTTGATTACTCAACAGGCTGCAATTTTGAATAAAATTCATTTTGTGGTTCGTCAACTTCCGAAAAAGGAATATAACAGGGCAAAAGAGGTTTTGAACAGGTCATTTGACAAAATTTTTGCACCTAATCCGATTCCCGAAAAAAGATTTAGCAGAAAAGTTTTTATAAAAGATCTTGAAGGACTTGATATCAAACCAAAAGTTCGTGAAAAAATTATTAAAATTGCCGAAAATTTGCCACAATCGACAAACTCTATAAATGCGTTTATTGTTAAGTACTCCCAGCCGTATAAATTGAGGTATAACGAAAAAACTGGAAAAACCGTGCGGATTACAAGGGATTCCGCTGAAATCGGTGAGAAGTTGTTAGAACCATCAATAGGAACGGTTGACCATATTCACCCGCAAGCAGCGTATCGTGCAGAGCAAGTTGCAAGAGAAAATGACAAAAATCCAGTCACGGATTTGAGTACGTTTAAAGTTACCATTTTGACTTCAAAAAGAATAAACGAACAAAAAGGCGATATTCCGCTAGATGATTTTATCAAAAAATCAAAATATAACATCCCTGAAAATATTCAAAACCATTTTGATGCACTGATAAAAACTGTTGATAAATGGGAACGCTCAGGAAAAATTGAAAGAGCAGCAAAATTATCTGATTATATCATTGTTTTAAGAGATGAAATGCTTCTACGCTCAAAAATTGTTCGTCCTGATTTGAAAGGTTTTGAGGACAGAATTCCAAAAATAAAAGCTGAACTTGACAATTACCTTGCAACAGCAGGCTCTAAAAAGAATAGCCAAAGTCGTTCAACAAATGCTGCAAATAGCCACAAAGAACAATATTTTGACAAAGCCGGTCATCATCTGGAAAACAGAAAAGTCCACAAATTTTCATCTCGTTTCCATAAGTAAAATTAAAATACTTGCAAAAAATTGAAAATAGTGTACAATGATTTAATAAGCATAGGTCAAAAGCCTAACAGTACACAATCAGGAGAAAAAAACATGTTCGAAGATGAAAAATTGGTATGTGAAGATTGCGGTAAAGAATTTGTCTTCACTGCAGGAGAACAGGAATTCTATGCAGAAAAAGGTCTCGTAAACAAACCGAAAAGATGTCCGGAATGCAGACTCGCTCGTAGAAAAAACAACAGAAAAAAGAGAAAAATGTATGATGCAGTTTGCTCAAAATGCGGAGCACAAACTCAAGTTCCATTCAAACCAGTCGCAGGTAGAGAAGTATTTTGTAAAGATTGCTTCCAAAAACCGGAAGAATAATTGATATATTTTATATTCAGTTTGACAAAATTCATAGAGAAATCTATGAATTTTGTTGTATTTGGACTAAATTGTATAACAACTGTTTAAATATTCAATTGTACTGACTTTTTCATCATACAAATACTTTATAAAATTTAAAAATGAACTGTCATTTGATGATATTACCAAATTGATTTCAAACCCGTCCGTACAAAATGGTTCGTAATCATAAACTACGTAACTGTTATACTTACTTTTCCATTCTTTTCTTTCTAATCGTGCATAATTTTCATCGATTATATCTTCTAACCATGGTAAAAGTTCTTGGTCTATATTTTTCATTTCCAATCTGGCATATCTGTTACAGTCATTGCACCCATTAGTAAAAAACATATAACTTACTCCCTAAATCTATATATATGAATTTTAACAACTCAATCAAATGAAATAATCACCAAAATGTATAAAAAATTATTAGCAAAATTACTTATATTATTTCCTTAATATTTAGTAATAATAAAAAATATTTTGGCAATTATTTCAAAAATTTATACTTTATATATATAAGAAATAACAACGAGGAAAGCTATGTTTTTGGTATCAATGCCATATATGTCGTGTGGTCCTTGCCACTCCAATTCAAAATTTGCCGACACAATGAGTTTGTGGGGCAGCATTAACTGTGGCTTAGCTTCTGCGGTGTCATTTATCAATGCAAAAAATAACGGTGTTCCGACCTCAAATGCTCTTGTAGATTTGGCAGGAAACATGGCAAATGGCATAGGACGCAATATGTGGGCAGCTGATATGTACAAACACGGTAATCCGAGTGGATTTATGATAAATTCAATGGCAGGTTATGGAAATCCGTATTCTAACTTTGTCGGCACAATGGGTTTAATGGCTTGTTCTCCGCCGATGTTTTTCGGCTGTATGCCTTATATGTCACCGTGCATGCCAATGTATGGCGGTTGTTGCTGGACATGCTAAAAATTTTTCACAAAAAAACTCGCAGACTTTGCGAGTTTTTTCTTGTTTATTTTAATTTTAGATTTAAGCCTTAACGGCTTTTGGGTTTTCAATATTTGCCGTAATAATTGCTACAAATGCCCAAAATACAAATTGCAATTGAGGTCTGAAAAATATCGTATCAACAAACCCGTGGAAACATACCGCAAGAATTGAAATAATTGCAGTTGATACAAAAATTATTTGTTCTACATTTTCTGCGCTAAAAATAAAAGAAATTGCACGTTTAATCAAAGTGAATAAAAATCCTAAAAAGGCAATCAATGCAAAAATACCGCTTTCTACTGCTATTTCCAAATAAATATTATAAGCACTTAATGCATCAAATCCGGTTTTCATATAAAGTCCGTAAATTTCTCTAAAATTCTTATTACCAACGCCAATTCCCAAAAGCCAGTTATCTTTGAACATTTGAACCGCAGAATTATAAACGTTAAATCTGAATGAATTTGAAGAATCATTTCTCATCGCAAAAATTGACATGAAACGATGTCGAAGTGAACTTACACAAGTAATCGCACAGAAAAATAATACAATTATTGCTGAAATGAATGATGTATAAAGTTTTTTGTATTTATGCCAAAAGAATTTTGCTGAAATCAAAAATGCGCAAGCAAAAATCAACATCAAGGCTAAATATGCACCTCTACAACCTGTCTGAAATATTGTATAAACACCAAGCAAGGCAAAAATCAATGAGATTGCAACACCTTGAATGTTCTTTTTTAACCCAAAATACAAGGTACTACCAAGAAATATCGGATAACCCGCAATTAAATATCCACCAAATAGATTTGGATTTAAAGGTTGCAAAGTTCCGTAAACTCTTGAAATAACGTCTTCCGGATTTATTCTTGAAGTGTCTTGCCAAGTTGAAATTGCATCAAGATGCAAAAAGCTTTGCATAAAACCAACAATTGTTTCACCTGCAGTACACAATCCAATTATTGCCAAAATCCAAAGAGAATGTTTTTTATTAGTCTTTAGATATTGAGCAACAGAAAAATAAAATCCCAAATATACAAAAGTTTTGAAAAAACCTTTTAAACTCAACGAAAATAAGGTTGAACCAAACAAACTTATGATAACTATCATAAAATATGCAATCAGCCAAATTTCAAAACTTTTAAATGATAAGTTTTCATTTGGTTTTGTTAATAATTTAACAAAAGTTAAAAACATAACAATAAGTGCAAAAAATCCTATCGCATCTGAACTCATCACCGTAGAAGTAATGAATGTTAATGCGATAAATAGTAAAATAAACCAATCGATTTCTTGTAAAAATAAACTGTTTTCGTACAACCAACTTAATTTGTTTTGGCTAAAACTAAAAATTTTATTGAACATCATCTGTAGTATTTATATCTTTACCTAATTTTTCATTAACTGTATCAACAATGTTTATATCTGAAACGGAACCTGTAAATTTGTAATCAGGACCTTCCAAAGTAATCGGCAAACCTAACTTAACTTTGTTTCCACCAACAACGGCACCATCTTTTGTGATTTTTGCCTTATCAGTCAAGGTTACAACAACATCGTACAAATCAGGTTGAGATTCGTCTTCTACAACAATAACCAAAGTTTTAGAACTTAAGGTCGGCAAAACAATTTTACGTCTGTCTGCTTTTACATCAAGAATTTCCAAATCAGAATAAGGCACATTTCTGATACTGATAAAGGTTTTGTCACCTTTTTTGATTGGAATGTCATCACCGGAGAAAGTTACACCTCTCATATAAACTTTAAAAACAATGTTTGAAGTTGCTTCAATTTGTTTGCTCGCAGTTTGTCTGTAACCTTTATAAGTAACAAATCCAACTCCAAGTGCAATAATTACACATAAAACAATTATCGCATCTACTAATCTGATTTTTTTCAAAAGTTCTTTCAACTTATCCATTAAAAAAGTCTCCTTCTTAATCTAAATCTTTAAACCGTTTATTGCTTTCAACAAATCATCAACTGTAGTTGTAGCACAACCGAATTGGCGAACAACAATACTTGCCGCAACGTTACCGATAAGAGCAGAATATACAGGGTCAATACCCGCTCCTAGTGCCAAAGAGTAAACTGCAGTAACGGTATCACCGGCACCTGTAACATCAAACACTTCTGACTTATTAAATACCGGAATTTTTGTATAATTTTGATTTGGCATTGCAACAAACATACCATCAGCACCACAAGTTATCAAAACTGATTTTGCATTTGTTTGAGATAACAATTTTTCACCGGCTTTTTTCAAATCATCTTCTGAGTCAATTTTGAAACCAACAGATTTTTCTGTATCCGGCAAATTTGGAGTCATAGAAGTTACGTTAGCGTAAGTTCCTAAATCTCTCTGTGCATCAACAACACACGCTTTGCCCAATTTATTTGCATAATCAATAGTAAATTTTATAATTTTATCAGTCAATGTTCCAATGTGGTAGTTTGACAAAATTACAACATCATAATCAGGCAAAACTTTTTCAATATTTTTGATGATTTTATTTTCTGTTTCTTCGCTAATTTGTCCCTTTGATTGACGGTCAATTCTCACAATTTGTTGAGTAATTGAGGTCGTTATAGAACCGGAAATTCTTGTTTTTACAATAGTTTTTCTTGTCTTATCTTTAACAATTTGTGAACAATCTATATTGGCTTTGTCAAAAGTGTCAAACAAAAGTTCAGAATAATAATCATCACCGGAAACACCAATTACACCAACTTTTCCGTTGTTTAATGTTGCAACGTTATGAGCAGCGTTTGATGCACCACCCAATATTAATTTAGTCTTTGTATGTTGCAAAATTAAAACAGGTGCTTCTCTTGAAATTCTTTCAGCATCGCCGTAAATCATTTCATCTAGCGCCAAATCTCCAATAACCAAAACTTTTGGTTCTGTTATCTTTTTTATTGAAGATATCAATTTATCTTTATCTATATTCATATACCAACTCTCATAAATACTACAAATACAGGTTACCACAAAGAAAAATCATATACAATCAGACTTACCAGTTTGTACGAGTAAGCACTTGGCGCCCATTTTTATCATACATTTTGTCTTTGTACCAAATGCCTTGAAATTCTTTGTCCGGTCCAAACATATATTGCATATCTTTTGTCACAAAATATATTGCACTTTTTAGTTTCCCGTTTCTGTCATATTGCATTGATGTATAAGGGAAATTCGGGTATTCATCAGACATTACATCGGTATAATACATTTTTCCCCACGCAGTATAATAATACGCATGTTTTGGATTATTCTTGTATTGAATTGCATACATTACAAGTGTATTTTTCTTGTAGAAAAATGCGCAATATTTTGCATTTTCATCTTCTGTAACTCCATTGTTTGTCAACATATAATGATGTTTGAAATCTTTATCTTTCAAATACAATGCAAAAGTTTTTTTGAATTCGTCTTTTGTAAAATATATTCGGCTTGAATTATTGTCAAAAAGTTGTTCTTTGAAATATTTAATATTTTCATCTCTTTTTGCCTGTGACAAATCAAGCCAATCAAAAACCACTTCAACTTCCAATGGAGTCGTCATATTTTCATTATTTTCTATAACTTGTTCTTGAGAATTTTGTTCAACTTCATCAAGGCTGACAATGTTTTCAACAGAAAACGCACTGTTTGCATTCAATATAAAAAATAATGCGAAAATTACTGTAAAAATCTTTTTCATAAAATTCTCCTATAATGTATTGTGTAAAATTTTGTATGCAATTCGCATTTTTAGCGAAAATAAATTATCTTCTGGTGCAAACAAATTTGCTTCGTTTACAGCATACTCTTCCGGTGTAATAATTCCATTAATCTGAAATCCTAAAAATTGATTTTTAGGACCTCTTCTGGCTTTCGTTGCCATTGCGTAAATATACGCAGCCATATCACCTTTGTCAATAAGATTATCACCTGACGCTTCGCCATGTGCAGATAATTTATTAAATCCGTTTCTTATCTGAACTTTTATTTTTGCAAAATAATCCGGACGATTCATCAAATCGTAATGCCCAAACCTATATCGAAATTGATAGGCCTCATATTGAGCATAATCCAACTTTCCGGTTAAATTACCGGTTTCTCTTGCGATAAACAAAAGATAGGACTCTGCAATACTTTGAATTTCTTCTTTCAAAGTATCATCAAGTTTTTTCATATCCTCTGGAGTTTTGTCAGGTTTATCCGCTAAACGGCGCCAAGAATTCGGCAAAACTTCAAACGCTTCAGCTTTTGGATTTGTAATACCGCTTTGTGTAACCATATCATTAAGCAACAACCCAACAGCCTGCCCCAATTCAGCATTGCCGTTTGATAACTCCTTTAAAATAGAAGTCCTCTGTGGTTGTATACTACGTCCAAAATTTTGCATACGCAAATATCCTAATGATTAGCTAATATCCCAACGACCGCAAGTTCCGCCCCAACGAGCGATGATATTGCCTTTCACATCTTTAATTTTTTCTACATGTTGAACTTCGTTTACACCTTCTACGATAGTAATAACTTCACAGTTGTTAGAACAACCTGTACAACCGCAAGTAATAGAAGAAAAGTGCATATCAGCAACATTCCAGCCTTTGAATTTGGTTGCAACTTCTGTGTATTGGTGATTTTCCATAGCAAGAAGAGCGGCACCAATCGCACCCATCGTTTGGTGATTTTCCGGAACTACGATTTTTGTATTAAGTGCTTCTTCAAATGCTTTAACCATGCCTGTATTTGTTGCAACACCACCTTGGAATGAAACAGTCGGTAAAAGTTCTTTACCTAAAGCCAAGTTACTCAAGTAGTTACGAACTAATGCTTGACAAAGTCCATATAACAAATCTTCTACCGGATATCCCAATTGTTGTTTGTGAATAAGGTCACTTTCTGCAAATACACCGCATCTGCCGGCAATTCTTGCAGGATTTGATGAACGAAGTGCAGTTTCACCAAATTTTTCAATCGGAACATTCAAACGTTGTGCTTGGTGATCCAAGAAACTTCCTGTACCTGCCGCACAAACTGTATTCATCGCAAAATCAGTAACAATACCATCTCTCAAGATAATAATTTTACTATCCTGACCACCGATTTCCAAGATTGTCTGAACCCCTGGAACATTTGTACTAGCGGCTACGGCATGCGCTGTAATTTCATTTTTAACAATATCAGCGCCAACCAAAGCACCTGCCAAAGTTCTACCGGAACCGGTTGTTCCGACACCCATAACCTCATAATCGGTTAATCTTTTTTCATACAACTTGCTCAAACCTGTTTGAACTGCCATAACAGGTTTACCGGCAGTTTTCAACATTACACTGTCAACATACTTGCCTGTTTCATCTACCAAAGCAAGCTTTGTGGTTACTGAACCTACGTCTATCCCTAAATATACTGTTAAACTCATATCTTTTTCCTTTACTATAACAGTACTATGATAGCACGAAAAATTCAATTACGACATTTTTAAATATTTATTTACAAAGAATTAGTGCATTATATCATTTTTGTTAAGTTCACCAATGTAATTTACAGGATTTGAATTCGACATTGATTCAAATGACTCAGACAGCAATTTTTCAATCTTTGAAATACTGCACATTTCACTGATTTCTTTCACTTTTGACGCTATATCAAAGGTTCTTTGTTGTCTTAATATTGCTTCCATAAATCTTATATCCTCACCAAAATAATAAACACCTTATACCTTTCATATACCCTTATTTAGTGTATTAATGACATTATTTTAAGATTTATTAACAAAAATAAATGTTTACATTAATTAAACTATTAGATTTTTTGTAATTTTAAATTATAATACACTTATGAGAAAAATATTATTATCGTTATTTTTGGTAGCAGTCAGCGTGACTTGCATAACCATGCCTACAAATGCTTCATTAATATCTGACAGAAGTTATAGAGCAGAGCAAAAACAAATCAATAAACAAAATATCAAAGACATTAAAGAATTATTTGCTAAACATACTGAGTATGCGAACGCTCACAATTTGGAAGGTCTTAGAACTTTCTATGCAGATAATTATATAAATAGTGACGGTTTCAATAAAGATGCGTATTTCAAAAGCATTGAGTCAACCTGGAAAGATTGTGCTGATTTATCTTACACTACAAAAATTGTTTCCGTAGACGTTAACGGAGATTACGCAAGTGTTAATGTTGAAGAAACCGCAACCGGTACTGTTTATGAAAAAATTGAAGGAGTTTCAATAGCGGGCGAAATTCACTCAAAATCACAAGGGATTTATCATTTAACAAATATAAATTCAAAATGGTATATCTCAGCAGAAACTGCCGTAACTGATGAATCTTCACTTTTATATGGTGATGCAAGATTTATGGACATTGAAATTCAAGCACCATCACAAGTTTTTTCAGGGAATGAATACACTGCAACAGTAAAAGTAGATGCGGACAAAAATACTTTTATCGTAGGTTCAATTGACCGTGACCCTGTTACTTATCCGACAACGGCACCGAAAAGCGAATTGAGAGCGCTCAATCCTGAACATTCACTGGAAAGAGTTTTGAAAGCGAATTCAGACAATATCAATGAATATGCGGTAGCATCTTTAGCAATTTCAAAAATAGAAAACGGTTCCGTTGCTGAAAGATACAGAATATATATGGCAGGACTTGCTTGTGTAATGAAAAGGGTCAATGTAATCCCGAAAAACAATTTTATTAAGATAGAGGAAGACAAATAAATGAATACATCAATCGGTAAATATTTATTTTTGATAGCTTGTTTTATATTTTGGTTATTTTTGGCATTATTTTCGTCAAAACTGATTGTAGACAATCTAACTTCCGGACATCACTATTCAAATGCGGTATTTACTCTACACTATTTGAAGAATTCAGGTGCTGCATTTAGCCTGTTACAAAATGCAAGAGAATTTTTAATTATAGTTGCGATTGTAGCTACAACATTTTTATTTCTTTACGTACACAATCATATTAAAGCAATACACTTAATCTCTGTATCATTTATCGGACTGTTATCAGCAGGAATTATGAGCAATTGCCACGAAAGAATTGTGTTAGGATACGTTAGAGATTACATTCAATTGAATTTCTTGCACTTTCCGATATTTAACGTTGCAGATATTTTTATAACAATCGGCGTAATTGCTTTGATTGGAATTTTGCTTTGTTCAAAGGGTAAATAGTCATGCTTATAAGAATTGATGAAAACAACGAAAATATCAGATTGGATTTGTTTTTGTCAGAATTGTATGACGGAATTTCTCGTTCAAAAATTCAAAATTCAATAAAAAAAAGTTTGGTAAAAGTTAATCAAGAGATTAAAAAGCCGTCTTATATATTGAAAGAAAACGACAACATTGAATTTGAAAACCTGATAGAAGAAAAATCCTTAGAAATTTTACCTGAAAATATTCCGCTCGAGATTGTTTGGGAAGATGAAAATATGCTTGTTGTAAACAAACCATCTGGCATGCTTACTCACCCGACCCCGCTGGAAACCTCGGGAACATTGGTAAATGCATTGTTGTTCAAATATGGAAATAATTTGTCAGATTTGAACGGAGAATTCAGACGTGGAATAGTTCACAGATTAGACAGAAACACTTCTGGGCTTTTGATGATTGCGAAAAATAATAAAACTCACGAATATCTTGCACAAATGATAAAAGACCACAATATGACAAAAAAATATCACGCAGTGTTGAAGGGTGTTTATCCGCTAGATAAAGATATTATCAATGAACCAATAGGAAGACATAAAACTAAACCGCACAAAATGACAGTTACACCAGACGGAAAGCCTAGCATTACGGAATTAAAAGTACTCGAAAGATTTAAAGATGCAACTTATGTTGAATTGAACTTGATTACCGGCAGAACTCATCAAATCAGGGTTCATACGAGTTTTAAACATCACCCTGTTTACAATGATACATTGTACGGAGCAGGTGTTGGAAAAGTCAAAACTGATGAACAAGTTCTCCAATCTTTTTATTTAAAATTTACAAAACCTTTTTCCTCTGATATAATCGAATTAGAGATTGAACCTGATGAAAAATTGGCAAAAGTTTTGAATTATTTCAGAAGCGGGAGCGTATAAAATGAAGAATTTATTTTTTATAATAAGCATAATATTACTACTTGGAACATTGTATTTTGTAATTATGAACTGGGGCAATTACCAACAAATAATATATGCACATCAGACTATTGGCTCAACTCCGACAGAGATGAGTGTAGTTATGCGATTGTCTACTTATACAATCATTGTAATGCTTGCCGGATTGTTTACGGGCGCTGGAATAATTTATATGTTCTTGTCTGCAACAAAAGCGAAAGTCAAAGCCTATGAAAGAGAACTTGAAAAAACATCAATCACAGGTCAAAACAACGCATCAAAAGTTGATGTTTTGGAAGCAAAAATTAAAACTCTTGAAAAAGCCTTCAATACAGTAATTGACGAACGCACAAAACTAGAAGTCCAAATAAAAACTCTAAATGCAGAATTGGAAAGTATTAATAATAAAAAGGATTAAGTTAAGTCCATAAAAACTTTGTAAAATAATGTTCCCCGCTGGCAGGGGAACCGAAATCTTTGATTTCGATGGGGAGGAAAATAAAAACAGATTCTGAATAAGATAAAATCTATGCAATTAAAAATTGCTCGATTTTTAATCTGTTCAGAATGACCACTTGGTAAGCCCACCAAATGGTCATTCTGAACAGCACAAGCAGTGTGCACAACAGAGTGACGATTATAATGCGAGTGCGAGATTCAGAATCTCTTTAATAATCAAAAATTATCTTACAGGTTAGTTTTAATTCTTTGTTTTTATGATATTCTTAACTTATGTATCAGAGAGTCTTTAGGGTTATATTTATTATTGCAATAGTTGCACTTTTGGGGAAGTCTTGCATAGTGAAAGATGTTCCCAGTGTTGATGAAAAAGTTAATGTTACTCAAAACAATCCATTAACTTTTACTTACCCTGAACCAATAAATAAAACAATTGACGGTATTGACTATCTGCAATCAACTGCGCCTGTCGGGAATTTTGGCGGAGAATTTATCGCATCTACAATCGGACAAGGTCCAAAAACCTTCAATCCATTTAATTGCAAAGATAATATCTCTCAAACTATGGCAGGAGTTATGTATGACGGACTACTCACAACCGACCCTATTTCAGGTCAACCAACACCAAAACTCGCAAAATCTTTTGAAATATTACCGGACGGAAAAACATATATAGTAAAACTTCGTCACGGCATTAAATGGTCTGACGGCAAGCCAATAACAGCAGATGATGTAGTATTCACTTGGAATGATATTATTTTGGCAGGTCTTGGGGATACCTCAACCAGAGATTCAATGGTAATAGATGACAAATTACCAACCGTAAAAAAAATAGACAATTACACAGTAGAATTCGTAACCCCAAAACCATTTGCACCTTTTGTAAGACTGCTTTCCGCCTCAATTGCGCCAAAACATGTCTTTGCTAATGCGGTAAAAAAAGGGGGAACTTATTTTGATTCATTTTTATCAACGACTACAAAACCTAAAGATTTTGTAGTTTCCGGAGCATTCAAACTAAAAGAATATATTCCCGCACAACGAGTAGTTTTTGAACGTAATCCGAATTATTACGAGATAAACACAAAAAATCAAAAACTTCCGTATTTGGACAAACTTGTTTATTTGATAGTCGGAGATTTAAACAATGAAGTTTTGAAATTTGAAGCAAAAGAAATTGACGTAATCACTCTTCAAGGTTCAAAAGTAGCAAGATATAAAGCCTTAGAACCTCATTCAGATTTTACCTTGTACAATCTAGGTCCTACCACGGGTACAATGTATCTTTCAATGAATTTGAACAACCGTAAAGGCGAAAATAAAAAATATTATGTTAATCCGATAAAGCAAAAATGGTTTCAAGATTTGAATTTTAGAACCGCTGTTGATTATGCAATAGACCGCAAAAACATGGTATTTAACATTGCAAACGGAATTGGTGCGCCATTGTTCACTCCTGAGAGTTTGAATTCAATATTTCTGAATAAAAAATTGAAACCTTACGACAGAGATTTAAACAAAGCAAAAGCGTATTTGAAAAAATCTGGATTTTACACCGATAAAAAAGGAGCATTGTACGATAAAGACGGTCATCGTGTCGAATTCGACCTATATACCAATGCCGGCAATACCGAGCGAGAAGCAATCGGTGTAATGGTTAAACAGGATTTAGAGGATTTGGGAATGAAAGTTAATTTCAAACCTATTGAATTTAATTCTTTGGTCAACAAACTGGTTAGCACATTTGACTGGGATATGGTAATAATGGGGCTTACCGGCTCTCCGCTAGAGCCAAATGGTGGAAAAAATGTTTGGATATCTGACGGACGACTTCACATGTTCAATATGCGAACACCGCAAGAAGGTAAGGCTAATATTTTGCCTTGGGAAAAAGAACTTGATGAAATGTATATAAAAGGCGCATTAGCAACAACTTTTTCTGAGCGTAAAAAATATTACGACAGATATCAAGAAATTGTTTACCGTGAAAAACCAATGATATACATTTATTCACCAATAATCATCACGGCAATAAGAAATAAATTTAAAAACATCTATCCGTCACCATTGAGCGGAGTTACATATAATATCGAAGAAATTTATATTGGGAAATAATTATGGAAACATTAAAATATATAATAAAGCGAATACTTCAAACAATACCGTTACTGATAATCGTATCATTTATCAGTTTTTTCATAATCAGATTGTCTCCGGTTGATCCGCTTGCAGAACTAAAGCTTAACCCTTCAATATCACCGGAAACTGTACAAAAAGAACGTGTTCGTTTGGGATTAGATAAACCCGTAATTATTCAGTATGGCAAATGGGCAATTTCTTTTGTTAAAGGCGATTTAGGAGTAACGTCAAACGGAGAAAAAGTTAGCCAAAAGTTAAAAGAAAGAATCCCAAATACACTATTATTGACAACAATAGTAATATTATTAACGTGGCTTGTCGGAGTTCCGTTGGGAATTTTGGCAGCAGTAAATTGGAAAACACCGTTTGACAGATTGCTGACCGTATTAACAAGTATCGGTATGGCAATTCCGTCATTCTTCTTTGCCGTGTTATTGCTTATGTTTGCGGTAAAAACAGGTTGGTTTCCTATCGGCGGATTAACTTCACCTAATTTTGCAGATATGAATTTCTTTAGCAAATTTGCAGATATTTCATCACATTTAGTCTTGCCTGTACTCGTTTTGTTCACAATTTCATTAGCTGGCTTGCAACGTCAAATGAGAGCAAATATGCTCGATGTTTTAGATAGCGATTATGTAAAATTTGCAAGGGCTAAGGGTTTATCTGAATTTACCGTTGTATATAAACACGCTTTGCGCAATGCGATAAATCCGATGATTACATTGTTAGGTTTTGAATTTGCAGGACTTCTCAGTGGTGCCGCTTTAACAGAATACGTATTTAACTACCCTGGGCTTGGCACCTTGATATTGGAAGCCGTTATGAAATCAGATATTAACCTTGTAATGGCATCACTTATGATGGGTGCAATTATGTTGATTGTGGGAAATTTAATTGCGGATATTCTGCTAATTATGACAGATCCGAGAATTAGGGTGAAATCATGATAAAAGAAGTTTTAAAACAATTATGGAAAGACAAATTTGCTCGATTGGCGCTAATCGTCCTTTGTGCAATATATGTAATGCTGTTTTTTGCAGATTTTATTGCTCCGTATTCAAAAGATTTCTCGGATAGAACAATGGCTTATGTTCCGCCCTCAACAGTTTTCACAATTGATGAGAACGGAAAATTATCAAAACCTTACACATACAATTATACCCGTGAGTTTGATAACAATTCACTTGAAATAAAATATCGTTTGGATAGAAGTAAAAAACATTATATAAAATTCTTTTCAAACGGCGAACCTTATAAATTTTTAGGGCTGATACCTGCAAAACTTCATTTGTTTACTACTGATAATTCCGGCAGAATATATTTACTCGGAACCGATATCAACGGACGAGATGTATTTTCAAGACTGCTATTTGGCGGTAGAATTTCAATGACAATAGGATTTTTGGCACTATTTGTCCTGTTTCCTATCGGATTACTTTATGGCGGAATTTCCGGTTATTTCGGCGGAAAAGTCGATATGATAATGATGAGATTTGCAGAAGCAGTTATGTCAATTCCGAGTTTTTATTTATTGATAATTTTAGCATCAATTTTGCCGTCAGGAATGACCAGTACACAACGTTTTATGCTAATCGTCGTAATATTAGCATTGATTGGTTGGGCAGGATTTGCCAGAGTCGTTCGAGGAATGGTTTTATCCGTAAAAAATCAAGAATACGTATTGGCTGCACGTTCTATAGGGGCTTCAAACTTTAGAATTATTACAAAACATATTTTGCCTCAAACAACCAGTTTTGTAATTGTAGCTATGACATTATCAGTACCTTCATATATTTTATCCGAATCAGGATTGAGTTTCTTAGGACTAGGTATTCAACAACCTGATGCAAGTTGGGGTAATATGTTGAAAGAAGCGCAAGAATTTACCAATATAATTTATCGACCTTGGTTATTAACTCCGGGGATATTGATTTTTGTATCGGTGTTGGCTTTTAATCTTATCGGTGATACTATTAGGGATATACTCGATCCGCAAAGTAAAGTAAGATAGAGAAATTGAGAAATAAGAATAGAACATAAGGAAAAGAAAATGGATTCAACTTTACAACATTTAATAAATATTATAAACGTTGATTATATAATAAGAGTTACAATCGCCGTTGTATTCGGTTTTTGCATAGGTTTAGAAAGAGAATTGACAAACAAATATGCAGGTCTAAGAACTCACATATTGGTATGTTTGGGCGCTTGTGTATTTACACTCCTTTCTATATACGGTTTTCCGACATTTGCTCCGGGGGATAACGTTGATTTAACCCAAGCAACCGGTATTCGTGACACATCTCGTGTTGCAGCACAAATCGTTACAGGTATCGGTTTTATCGGTGCAGGAACAGTGTTGAGAAACGGACCTATCGTTTTGGGTCTTACGACAGCCGCAACTTTGTGGATTGCTGCAAGTATCGGTATGGCATGCGGAGCGGGCATGTTCGAAATTGCTTTCGCTGGAACATTGCTTGCTATTATTACTCTTGTTATGATTAGAGTTTTGGAGAAAAAATGTTTACCAAACAGTACAAAACGAACTAAAAGAGTGAAAATTTCAGTTGTTTGCGATAATGAACATATAGAAAAGATGCAAGACTTTATCATAGACAAATTTCAAGAGATTTCAGGCTTAACAAAAAAACAATATAATGCAGAAGGTAATACCTCAAAAATCACTTGTATTGCCGAAGTTTTGAACAGAAAATCAATCAAAGATTTATATAAAATGTTTGTAAATAAAGAAGGAGTAGAATCTGTTTCTGTTCAAGAAACATTAGAGTTATAATAAACCTTAATAAATTCTTTACATACGGGTGTATTTGGAGTAATATTAAGCCAAAAGTTAAGGGAGAAGTATTTTGAAATATAATAGAATTTTATTAAAAATCAGTGGTGAAGCATTGTTAGGGAGCCAACAATTTGGCATAGACCAAGAACCTGTAAAAATGATTGCAAACGAGATTAAAAAAGTTACCGAACTTGGTGCAGAAGTTGCAGTTGTTGTTGGTGGCGGAAACATTTTCCGAGGAATGAAAAACAGTGCCAAACTGGGTATGGATCAAGCATCAGGTGATTATGTAGGAATGTTGGCAACTGTAATGAACGCAATTGCAGTTCAAAGTGCGCTAAATCAAATCGGTGTACCTTGCAGAGTTCAATCAGCAATCACAATGAATCAAATTGCAGAACCATACATCAGACACAGAGCAATCAGACACCTTGAAAAAGGTCGTGTTGTTATATTTGCGGCAGGAACAGGAAACCCATTCTTTACAACTGATACAGCAGCCGCTTTGAGAGCATCTGAAATTAACGCAGAAGCAATGTTGATGGCTAAAAATGGGGTTGATGGTGTTTACACTGATGACCCTGCAGTAAACAAAGATGCTAAAAAATTAGATAATATTACTTATGACGATATTATCAAAAACGGTTTAAAGGTTATGGACACTTCGGCATGCGCATTGTGCAAGCAAAACAAAATTCCTATTGTCGTTTTTGACTTCAAAAAAGAAGACGGCATAAAAGAGATTCTTGAAGGCAAAGAAATCGGGACATACATAAGTTAATTACTATAAGAAAGAGGTAAAAAATGACAGAATCTTTAGAAGAATTATTTTTATTCGGCGAAGAAAAAATGGAAAAAGCCATTGCCCAACTTCAAAAAGAATTCGGAACAATCCGTTCAGGACGTGCTAATCCTGGAATTTTGGACAAAGTTATCGTTGAATACTACGGAGCACCTACTCCACTAAGACAAATGTCACAAGTTTCAGTACAAGACGGTACAACTCTTGTAATTACACCTTACGATAAATCAATTATGAAAGAAATTGAAAAAGCAATTATCAAGGCTGAAATCGGTATCACTCCAAACAGTGACGGTATTTGCATCAGATTGACTTTCCCACCGTTGACTGAAGACAGACGTCGTGAAATTTCTAAAGATGTTAAAAAATTGGGTGAAGATGCAAAAGTTGCTATCAGAAATATTCGTCGTGATATGACTGACAACTTGAAAAAACTTGAAAAAAGTGAAAACTTACCGGAAGATATGGTAAAAGATAATCAAGATAAAATTCAAAAATTGACAGATAAATACACTGCAAATATTGATTCTGCCGTAGCAGTAAAAGAAAAAGAGGTTATGACTGTATAATGAATATTAACTTGGGCTTGAATAAAAACGCCGTAAGAATGTTGACAGGGTTCATTATGGGAACTTTGGTTATGCTCTCCATTATTTATGGTGGTGTGGCAATACTTTTAATGCTGATTTTTATGATTGTAATGGGTTCTAAAGAATATGTAAAAATCCTTAATCATAAAGGTTTTTATCCAAGCCTAAAAGTTATATATTTTACACAGACAATACTTACAGCGGTTGTATTTTTCAAACGCTTTGATTTGGTTGCAATAACTTTGACAATTTGCGCAATGTGTTCATTCATGTGGGTATTATTCAAGGGGCGCCAACCTTATATCGCAAACGTTGCAACGACCCTATTAGGAATGGTTTATTGCGGTTGGTTCCCACTACATTTGATATTTTTAAGAGATTTGTCTTGTGCAAAATATGATTCAGGTTTAGGATTTGTCGTTTTAATGTTTACAGCAATTCTGATGACTGATGTAGGTTGCTACTATGTCGGAAGTAAATTCGGAAAACATAAATTAGCACCCGTAATCAGTCCGAATAAAACTATTGAAGGTTCAATCGGCGGAGCATTTTTCGCAGTTTTAGGTTCATTATTGATATGGGCTTATATGGCATTTTTGTTAGGAATTGATATTCATTGGTACATTGCTGTTGCAGCAGGTTTAATTTCTACAATATTTGCTCAAATCGGTGATTTGTGTGAATCTTTAATCAAACGTGATGCCGGTGTTAAAGATTCAGGCACAAGCCTACCGGGGCATGGTGGATTTTTGGACAGAACAGACAGTTTTATATTCACAATTCCTATGATGTATTACTTCTGCAAATGTTTCGTATTCCATACAGAATGGATTGGCACTGTTGCTAATTTCGTGAAAGGCTTGTTTTAATGGCTAAAACGGTTGCTGAAATTTTTGGAATAGAAACACTGACTCAAGAGAATTATAAGTACGCATTAACGCATTCTTCATATACTAAAGAACAAAATCAACCACATACAATGTGTTATGAAAGACTTGAGTTTTTGGGTGATGCAGTTTTGAAACTGACAATTTCAGACGTTTTATTCAAATCCCACCCAGAAGCAACAGAAGGCGAGTTGTCAAAAATCAGAAGTATAATTGTTTCTGACAACACGTTAGCACAAATTGCGAAGGCAAACGGGCTACAAAAATTAATAATTTTGGCAAAGCACGAAGAAAAACAAGGTTGCAGAAATCTTAATTCTATTTGTGCCTGCGCATTTGAAGCCATTTTAGGTGCTTATTATTTAGATGGAAAATATAACGAACTTGAAGAATATATTCGCAAAACTTTTATGCCATACATAAAAGATGTGGAAGAAAATTTTGCAAATTATAATGCGAAAGCAATTTTACAAGAGTATACCCAAAATCTTGATAAAACGACACCTAAATACATCGTATTATCAGAATCAGGACCGGAACACAGAAAGATTTTTGAAGTTCAAGTTAGTTATAATGACGAAGTTTTGGCTATAGAAAAAGGCTTTAGTAAAAAAGAAGCAGAGCAAAAATGTGCTTATTCTGCATGTAAAAAATTAGGAATTGTTTAGTTATGAGTAGAATTATTGTTTCACCGTCAATTTTGTCGGCTGATTTTGCAAATTTAGAAAGAGATATCAAAAAAGTTGAAGCTTGCGGTGCTGATTGGATTCACGTAGATGTTATGGACGGGCATTTTGTACCGAATATTACTATCGGAATACCTGTAGTCAAGGCGCTTAAACCTGTTACGAAGTTACCGCTAGATGTTCATTTGATGATAGAAAATCCTGAAAAATATGTGGAACAATTTGCAAAAGCGGGTGCAGACATTTTGACATTTCACTATGAAGCGGTAAAACAAGACAATATAATTCCATTGATAAATAAAATCAAATCTCTTGGTGTTAAAGTTGGAATTTCGATAAAACCCAAAACTGAACCACAAGTTTTAGATAAAATTATACAATTGGTAGATTTAGTATTGGTTATGACGGTTGAACCGGGGTTTGGCGGACAAAAATTTATGTCTGATTGCGCTGATAAAATCGAATATATAAAAAAATCCGCAAAAAATGATTTAATCATACAGGTTGACGGCGGAATAAACGCACAAACAGGCAAAATCTGCACACAAAAAGGTGCAACTTCACTTGTTGCAGGAAGTTACATTTATGGCGCTGATGATATAAAAGCCGCTATAGACTCTTTGAAAAACTAAGCATTAACCTCGACTTCACCTCGGCGAAGTTTACGTTTTAATAGTTCATCAAGATTACCGCTTGCGATTTTTTCTTCTTTTTTCTCAACATCGGTTTTCTTATCATCTGAAATATTTTGCTCATCTTTTTCTTTTTGAGCAAGCTCTTTTTCGGCTTTTTTATCTTGAGTTTCGGTCGTTGCCGTTTTTTGTGCTTGATTATCCGTAGTATTTTGAGCGGTAATTTCTTGCATATTGTTTTTGTCTTTATTATCTTGTTTTTCTTGCGGAATATCAGCCGTACTTACACCCGTTACGTCTTGAATTGTTTGTTCATGGTCTTTTACTGCATTGAGATTTGTTGTGTTCTTTTCTGAAGTTGCTGTTGAGGTGTCTTGAACTTTTGAACCTGCATTTACGGCTATTACACCTGCGGCAATGTCTTTCAAGCCTAATGCACTTCGCCAATACATATATCTGGATAGAATTTCTTTTCCAATATCAATGGTTTCAACTCCGATTGCCTCTCCTGATTGACCAATAGGTAATCCTGTTTCAATTTGCGGTTGATATTCGTTTAAATCCGAATCGTAACCCATTGCGGTTGTTTGTCCGTCAGTACCAAGTGAAATAATTTGTTCTTTCAGTTCTTTTATTTTTCCGATATTTGTTGACGTTATTTCTTTTTTTGAATAATTTTCAATTTTTGATTGTGCATCATTGACTTCTGACAATAATTGGCTCATGTAACTGTCAAGGCTTTCTATTGCGTTGTCAGAGGAGTTGCCCAAATTCTCGATATTTTTGTTTGTTGAATCAGATAATTCACTGCTAGTGTCACTGTCGGTCTTGAAAGTTTCACCAATTTGAGCAAGACTTGCTCCTTGCTCTTCCATTATTTTACGCTTTTGGTGCGGAGTTAAATTTTGATTATCAAGTGGATTTTCCGTTGTGTTATTCTCTTCGTTTTCGCCAGTTTGTTGTGTTTCGTCGTCTTTTGTTACTTTGTCGGTGGTTTTGTCTTGGTCTGTATTTTTAACCTCTGTACTTGTTTTGTCGACTTCTTTATTTTGCTCTGATTCTGTCGTTTTTTGAGAATTTACCTCTGCATCTTTTGGCGCAGATTCATCAACGTTTTCTGTTTCATTTGCAGACGGGTGATTTTTCGCTAAACCGTTTTTCGTTCTTGTTGCAGGTTTTGAAACAGCCATTTCATAAGTTGTTTCATCAGTATCATTTTTTTCTAAATCAACATGAAATGAGCGTGCCCACTGTAAATATTGGGACGGGATTTCCATTCCTTGAGCATCATATTTTATAATATCTTTTGCCGTTAATTTTCGCCAATCAATTTGTCTTGGCGTTATCATGCTAATTCTTGCAACGTCCATAGTAAGTCCTTGTTTTTTATATTGTCGGTTGGGTTTTGGAAAAACTTTAATAATGTTTCGAAAGGTAAAAATCATTTAACAAAACTTAATAAAGTATATCAAAATTAAAAATATCGCTATAATAGAATAAAGAGGATTTTATTATGATGAACTACGAAGATTTGATGAAAAAGGCAAAAGAAGTTTCGGCTAATTCATACTCGCCATACTCAAAGTTTGCAGTTGGTGCGTGTGTTCTGATGGACAGTGGCAATGCTTATCAAGGTTGTAATTTTGAAAACTCAAGTTACGGAATGACAATTTGTGCTGAGCGTAACGCTATCGGGACTGCAATTGCCAACGGTGAAAGAAAAATTAAAGCGATTGCAATTTATTCACCAAACCAAGATGACTGTATGCCTTGCGGTGCTTGCAGACAGGTTATTCACGAATTTTGCGACAACGATGCCGATGTTGATATAATTTTAGAGGTTGAAGGCGCCTTAAAAATCTATACATTGGCTCAATTGTTACCGTCGAGTTTTTCATTGTAATGTACATTTTTGAATTGATTGCAAATGCGTTCAAATCTAAAAAGTACCGCAGATTTGAATATTCTGACGAGCAAAATAGTACAAAATATATTACTGATGAAACAGAAAATTGTGAACACGTATTTTTGCCGATAGATAGCACAAATACAATGTTTGCGTGCAAATATTGCGGCTATATGGTTTCAAAAGACAAATTAAAAGATAGAAATATTTTCAGAAATTAACCTAAGTTATTTCCATTTGGCGGATTATTTTGTTTTGAAATTTGACTAAACTTCTTTTGTTATAAAGGAGGTTTTATGGTCAAAAATTTAGGTGAAGTAATCAATAATATTATGGAAGAAAATGCAACTAATCGAGTTTTGATATTAACAGAACGTTTGCATATTTTAGGAACGATTCACGATTACCACGACAAATGCGAAGAATGTCACAACTGGCTGATTTCGCTAAAAAATGTAAAAATCGCAAGAATTGAAGATTTGTGCCACTGCGGAATTGATGATTGTGAATGCAATTTAGAATCGTTTGTTGAGTATAAATGGTTCAATATTTGTACAAGTTCGATAGTCGGATTTAGTATTTTGGGTAAAAATAATTAATTAAAAAAGAGGAAGGCATAACGCTTTCCTCTTTTAGGTTATTTTTCAAAACCTTACACTTTTCTCTTACGAGCAGCTTCAGATTTATGTTTTCTTTT
>CAVHEM010000002.1:0-4362 GCA_963635055.1 Bacteroidaceae bacterium
GAAAATTAAATGCTCATTGCATTCGCAAAAATTTTCTAAGTTTTCAGAATGACGAAACCTTTGGTAAATACCACCAAATAGTCACTCTGAACTGACTAGAAAATGAGTTGAGATGAAATCGAAACGTTATTTTCTGTTCCTACTCGGTGATTCAGAGTCTGTTTCTATGTTGGTAATGAACGAATTATAAACAGATTCTGAATAAGATAAAATCAACGCAATTAAAATTGCTAGATTTTTAATCTTTTCAGAATGACGTATCCCTTGCTATGCTTACCAACCAGTCATTCCGAACAGCACGAGCGCAAGTTCCAAAAACGGAGTGAAGGCACGATTAATGCGAGTGCGAAAGAGCCAGAATCTGTTACGATATTAAACAGATTGTAATATCGAAACTTTACAAATTTCAACAACCAAAATGAATCGAGGTTTTAGGCATTTTTCAAGAGTAAAGTAATTAGTTCGGTATTTTTGCTAGGTGCTGATTTTTTTGTTGGAACTACTGTAAACTTTAGGGCGCCTTTTTTAGCCATCAATTCGTCGGCTTGCGCACAAAACAAACTGATTGAAGCGTTAATTCGAGCGATGTCGCCACTTTCTACATAATTTTTAATTTTTGTTATATTCATATCTACCACCAATGATAGAAAGTTTACTCAAAATAAAAATTGCCTAATTTCTTTTGATTGTTAAGTTTTGTGAACTACTCAATTTCTTCCGGCAAAAATAGGGGATTTTTGCCTAAAATTTCTCGAGTGTGTTCGTAACAACAAGTCTTGTTGGCTGTTAATCTTTGGTATTCTCGCACAATGTTAAGTACATCATCAACGCTCAAACGAATCATTCTTCTTTGGTTTTCAATAATCTTTGCCATAAATAAAAATCCTTTCCAAAATATGTTTCGGAAAGAATTTTTATAGACTTTAATTTATCATTTGTTTGGTTTAAAAATAATTTTTATGATTTGAAATTTTACTAAGGTCGTCTTGCCACTCTTGTGCTGTCAGCCTGTTCGGTATGTTGTTTTGGTGTTGTAGGTGCAGCATGAGTTTTTCTATATAGTTCAGGGTCTTTTTGACGTATATAGGTTTCATTTAGTTCGGTACCGTCTTTTGCGTAGTAGTGCCATTTGTTATCTTGTCCTTGTTCAGCCCATCTGCCTGTGCCGCTTGCTTTTCTGTGACCTTGTTGAGAACTATAACTTCCTTGTTTTATGTTTGTAGTATTAACTGTGTTGTGAGCACCTTTGAATTGCTTTTCTGTTATTGGTTTACCGTTTGGGTCGAAGTAGTGAAGTCTTCCATAGCCGTCTTTAGTAGCATAGGAGCCATTTCTTGTTGTGTAAACTGAGTTCTTTCTACTTGCGTATTTAGGGTTTGCTTTTGCCCATAATTCAGGGTCGTTTTTGCTGATAAAATCTTCTTTTAGTTCAGTACCATCTTTTGCATAGTAGTGCCATTTACCGTCAGCACCTTTTTGGGCTGTACGTCCTGCTGAACTTTTGTATTTTGTAGGTTGAGTGTTTCCTGATTTTTTCGCACCGCTTGCTGAACCTGTGCCTCTTGTTTTTCCGGTAGAACCGGCGCCTTTGGTATTAGAAGAACCATTTGCTGTTGTTCCGTTTTTATTTCCATCATCATTGTTAGTGTCGTCTACTGTACCGTCTTTTGTGTCAGTAGTAGCCGCTGCTTTTTTATTATTGTTAGTGTTGTCTGTAGTTGTTTTATTTTTGTCTGAGTCTTTTACTCCGTCTTTTTTCGCATTTTCGTCTTCGTCGTCTTCGACAGGTTTTACATTACCTTTGCCATCAGTAGTTTGAGTTGTTGTTGTACCTTTAGGTGTTGTTGTGCCGGTGGTTGAACCTGTAGTTTTGCCATCAGTTGTTCCGGTAGTTGGTTTATTTGTCGTTGTGTCATCTGTTGTGCTGATTGCTTTATCGTTATTTCCGCCTAAAGTTTTTTGCATTTCATCGTAAGAACCACGTCCGACATTATTCCCGTCTTTGTCAGTTGCAGTGAAGGTTCCATCACCGTTGTCTACGATTTTATAACCTTTGGCACCATATAAGGTGTTTAGGTTTGTACATTGTTGGGTAGTGCTTAATGTTTGAGGTTGTTGCATATAGCCGCCGCCACCGCTGTATCCGCCAGTTGGAGGATATTGAACAACTGGTTGTTGTTTACGACTAAATAGACTTGCTAACCCGCTAGCTAGCAGGCCAAAATCAGCCGCTTTTTTTTCGCAGTGACAATGTGATGGAGCCATTCCGCCCATCATAACGACGGTTGTTACTCTTTGTGTTCTTGAACCGTAATTAAACATCGTTCGTTCCTCTTTTTGTGCTTTTATATATATAAAGTATATAAAAGTTAGATAATTGCATATATAAAGTTGTTTTGTTACAAAAGTTAATACAAGAAGGACTAATAACCTTGTTTAATTCAGACAGATTTTACGTGAGTGCTGTGAGTTTTATTCATAAGAGGCGGCACGAGTTTACAACTCGTGCCGCCATACAAGAACCTTTTCTGAACACTATTTATTGATCACTTTCGTGATGTTCGTTATCTTTCATTAGTTTTGCAAAATCAGAAGGTTTAATGCTTTGTACAAAATTTTTAAATTCTTCGGCTTCTTCGGCATCTTTTGCGCTATCTGTTGATACAGAACCGTTAGAAAGAACATTTGCCGTGACAAAAATTGGGGTGTCAACCCTTATGGCAACAGCGATTGCATCAGACGGACGGGAATCAATTTCAATAGTTTTTCCCTCGTTGTCTGTCAAGAAAATTGTTGCGTAGTATGTTTCTTTTTCAACGTCGTTGATTTCGACACGGTCAATTTTGTAACCTGTTTTTTCAATTATGCTAATTATTAAATCATGTGTCATAGGACGAGCGACAGACAAATTTTCAATTTTTCTAATTATGGAACTTGCTTCTGCTGAGCCAATCCAAATAGGTAGCGCACGACGGTTTTCCTTGTCGTGAAGAACGACGATAGGAGAGCCTGTTCTTGTATCGAGTGCAATACCCATAACTTTCATTTCAATCATTGTGTAAACCTCTCTAATGTGCTTAATGATATTGTAGTTCAGTAAAAATAAACGGTCAATACGGGGCATGGTGGAGATTTTAATATTTTTTTGATGGGTAAATGGAGATAGAAATGAGAAAATTTTTGAATATATACTAAAAGGTATTTACGAAAAAAGATATTTATGATATTATACAAATAAGCGCATGACAAAACTGTGCGAAATACTTGAAAATGGAAAAGTGGCCGAGTGGCTTAAGGCGGCACCCTGCTAAGGTGTTGTGTGGAGTTATCTGCACCCAGGGTTCAAATCCCTGCTTTTCCGTTTTTTAGTCGATACTTAGAGAATAAGTGAAGATAGAATTTACAAAAACCGCCTCAATTGGGCGGTTTTTAGCATGTGATTTTCTTTAGAGAATTTTTATTGCCAAGTTTTTACTCTTTTTTCTCAAAAATTTTTCAAAATTCTCTTTTTCAAATTTTCAAGGTGCAGATTGGAAGTTTTCATAAATTAAAATTTATTTTGGGAATGATAATGAAATAAGAATTTTATTTCATTAATTTTGTTGAAAAAAATTGTAAAACCCTAATATAACTAGACTCCTAAATTGAGAATGCCTGACACATAAAATGAAAAATTTTAATTTTGTCGTTTTTTATGGGAAAATTTCTCAAATTAAATGTTGGCCATTTCTATCATAAGAGTTATATCCACTCGAGGTTTGTCTGTAAGAGCCTGTTTTGGATCCATATTTATCATACTGAGTAACGGTGCTTCCATTTGTTCTATAAGAACCAGTTTTCGAACCGTATTTATCGTAGGAATTGGTTGTAGCTGCAAAACAATAGCCTGTCAATAAAAAGAATGATACTAATAGTGATAATAATTTTTTCATTTATTGTTACTTCTATAAGTATAACGATTTTAATATAAAAATGTTCAAAAACTAATATGCTAAACAATAATTTCATTAAAGCCTTTTTAGGTAATCACAGAGGTTCGGATATTGTTGTCGCTTGGGGCTATGGTAAAGAAAAGGAATACAAAGCTCAAGTTGAAGCCGTAGAAAAATTACTAGAAGATTTTAATAAGTATAAAATCAAAGTAAAAGAAGAGGTAATTAAAGAGATTCAAAATCTTGATAGACACCCAGCACCAACATCTTGGGCAGTTTTTAATGGGTTTGAACATTCAGCAGAATTAGCTAAGTATTAATATTTATTTATGCCACGTCCGAAATGGACGTGGAGTAAATGCAATTTATATAATATTTTTAATTAAACTTGCAATGTTCGGAGAAAATGTGGTATAATATCCGTATAATA
>CAVHEM010000003.1:0-12466 GCA_963635055.1 Bacteroidaceae bacterium
AAAGATTAAAAATCAAGCAATTTTTATTGCGTAGATTTTATCTTATTCAGAATCTGTTTATAGATATTATAAATAGAAAGGAGTATTAAACATGAAAAAAGCGTTTACGCTTGCAGAAGTTTTGATAACACTTGGTGTTATTGGAATTGTTGCAGTAATGACCTTGCCGACATTGATTACAAAATATCAAAAGCGTGTTAATACAACACGATTGTTGCATACATATTCAACATTAAATCAGGGGTTTAAATTATATTTGGCAAGAAATGGTGGAGCGTATATTTCACAAACTGATGCATGGTCAGAAAATGCAGCCTGTGATCCTTCAAATTTTGGAACTTCTGCTGCTTGTCAAAATTGGGTAAAGCAAATACAGTCTATTTTTACTGGTGTTACTTTGCGAAATACCGGTATTATTACATATAAATATTTATCTGGAAAAGGTTCTCAAACAAGAGGTCCTTGGACTTTTACTATGAATAATGGTGCTATTGTTTATATTGGAATATATGAAAATTTGAATAAAACATCACATGAAGCAGCCGTTAATAAATATAATACCAATTTGATGACGAGTGCCGCTTATGTCGATATTGATGTAAATGGAACTGCCGGACCAAATCAGTGGGGAGAGATTATTTTGAGTTTCAGTTGAGTGATGATGGTGTTTTATATCCTGAAGGCGGACGAGATTACTCGGTGTTTAGAGTTGGAAATCTCAACTCAATGTGGAATTCAAAGTCTTATAATTGGTGGTGGTGCGCTCCTGAAAGTCAGACAGAACCTATAGGTTTTGGCTGCGCAGGTAGAATATTAGAAGAAGGCAAAATGAATTATTGATTTATTGCTCAAATTTTAATTTTTTCAGAATGACGAGAGTCTTGCTATGCTCATCAACCGGTCATTCAGGACATATTCCCTCATTACAACTCTTCTGGTGGAATGTGTTTGAAGTCTTTTCTGATAATTTCACCTTGTTTGTTGTATTCGTCTTTGGCTTTTGCACCTTCATCATAGGCACGGACTTCTATATAATTATTTTTGTATTTTTCGTAATCTACCTTTGCCGGAACGTAATTATTCAGGGCTTCTGTGTATAAATCTGCTTCAGCTTTTAATTTTGGGTCTGTGATTTTTCCAAATTTTTCCCCTATTTCTTGCATTTCTTCGCCTCTTTTACCGCCATTTCTTGCATCAAGAAAATATTGCCAACCGTGTTCGACTTCGTGGCGAGAGGTAGAAACAAAATCAGCTTTAGTTTTCGCTTTCCATTTTTTGCTGAATTTAATTTTGCCGTCAACAAACAATCCTTTCCAAGTTATTTCCTCATTTGTAGGGGATTCGTAGTCTGGGAAAATTTTATAGCCTAAGTTATCAATTTTTCGTTCTTTCAAAAATCTTTGGGTTAAAGGTATGCGGATATCATCAAGCGGTAATATTCTAAAGCCTAAAAAGGTGTCATTTTTCGGAAGTTTAACACCTTGTCCAAATAGTGAATTTTTTACAACTTTTAAATAAGGTGTCACAACGTATTCAAGGTGTTTTATTGGTGTGAATTTATTAATTACATTCTCAAACAGTTGATGATATTGGGTTATGCTGTGCAGAAATTGTCCATTTGCCTTTTTAAGATTTGTATTTCTTGTTATTGTCAAAGTTTTAGTTTTTGTCAAGGCATCTTCTGCAAAGTAATTTGTTTGAGTTTGTTCGTGGTTCCAAAGAGTTGTTGTTATGTTGTGTTTTTGAAGATTCTTTTTGAATTTGTGATACACATCTATAAATTGTCGTTTGAGAGTATATTCTTTTATTGTTGTTGTATTAACAAATTCATTTTCTGAAATTTGTCCTTTTGTGTAGGAGTAAATTCTGTTTCTTAGCGGTTTGGTTTTATCGTCAAAACACCTTTCAATAATTTTTCCGTCTTTATCACGAAATGTTGTGATAATTTTTCTAAGCTTTCCTTTTTTGCCGATTAGAACTTCTTCTATTGTTTGAGGAGTTTTGTTTGAAAGTTTAATCGCTTTTCCCGTGTATTGTGTAAATGGGGTTATTGTTTTTGAGATTAAATAGTAGCTGCTTTTCATACGTGTTATTGTAACACTTCTCAAAAATATTTTTTGCTATTTGTAAAATATATTTTTACGTATATTATTAATGGTATGAATTTGACAAACAATGAAAATATTGATGAAGTTGTAAAACTTTTACAAGACGCAAAGCAACCGCAAAGCGAGTTTGTAAAACTTATGGATAATTTTAAAAATCCGTATTTGGTACTTATTGCGTGCATTTTGAGTCTTAGAACAAACGATAGAACGACTTACCCTGCGACTTTGCGAATGCTTGAACTTGCCAAAACTCCTGAACAAATGATGAAGGTAGATGAAGAAGATTTGGCAAATGCGATTTATCCTGTCGGGTTTTATAAAAACAAGGCGGGGCAAATTATTGAACTTTCCCGCAAAATTGTTGAACAATATGCAGGACAAGTTCCAAACTCGATTGAGGAATTGTGCAAATTCCGTGGGGTTGGGAGAAAGACCGCAAATCTTGTGATGACTTTAGGGTTTGGAGTTCCTGCAATTTGTGTTGATGTGCATGTTCACAGGATTTTTAATCGTTTAGGCTATGTCAAAACAAAAACTCCTGAGGAAACAGAATTTGCACTAAGAGAAAAATTGCCACAAAAACATTGGATTCCGATAAATACTTTGCTTGTAACCCACGGGCAAAATGTTTGCAAGCCGATTAACCCGAAATGCGAAATCTGTCCGATTTCTCAATACTGCGCAAGTGCAAAGTAATTGATTTTTGGAAAAAACGGTGATAAAATTGCTCTATAAAAAGGGGGATTTATGGAGATATTATCGTTATTAATAAGTTTTCTGTTGTTCTTTGTTCTTATCGGGCTGGGAATTTGGGTCAGTATCCTGTCTAACAGCGTTTCGGCTCTTGAAAATAAAGTGAAACGTTTAACAAATGACGGATTTGTCGAACGCAAAGACAGACCGATTAGTGTAAAAGAAATTTTAGAACCTGTGAAAGACACAGAAAAACCTGTTCAGGCGATTGAACCTGAAATTATGGAAACGTCAACTCCGCAACCTAATTTTGTTGCAGAAAAAGAAGTTTCACTTACGAAAGCGGTTGTAAAAGAAATGAGTTCAGAGAAAAAGAAATCGGATTTTGCGGGAATATTTCTCGGTAATATTTTTAATAAAATCGGTGCTTTGGCAATAATTATCGCTTTGATTATATTTATAAAACTTGTATCACCTTATATAATTATCACTGATACCGTAAAAATTATACTTGGATATCTTCTTGGTGTCGGATTGCTTTGCGGCGGTTTGAAATTGCACAAATCCGAAAAAGTTAAAGCCTATGCGGAAGTGCTTACGGGCGTTGGGTTTGCCGCTTGGTTCATTACGACCTTTTGTGCAAATTATTTAAACGTTTTTAATTCAAGTGTTGCCTTGATTGTCGGCGGATTTATTTTGCTTACGGTTTTGGGCTTCTCTCATAGTATGAAAACTGTGTCACTCCTTGTAATCGGTTTGATTGGCGGTTATTTAACCCCGTTTATGTCACGTTCACCAAACAGTGTGGTGTTTGTTTATCTTACCTTTTTGAATATTGTGGCATTAATATATACCTTGAAAAATCCTAATACAAAATGGGTAAATCCTTGCAATATTACCCTGACAATGTCGGTATTTTTGCTTGGAAGTGTCTTTGTCAGCGGGTTAAGCGTTTGGTATCCCGTAGCCTTATGGGGAATTTATGTTCTTTATGATTTGATTAGGGATAGAAATTCTCAGGCTGATAATGCCACCAGTATATTAAATTATATTTTCTTGGCGTTTGTAACATTGACGTTATTTAAGGCTTCCACAACTCAAGTCGGCGTTATGTACGGTTTGACAGGATTGATTTATGCGGTATTGGCTTATTGTAATAAACATTTCGGAAATCAGTTGTATAAGCAGTATGAGCATTATGTTTTGTTAAACGTTTGGTTCTCAATTTTGTTTACCTTGAATGATACTTATAGTGTGATTGCGTGGGTATTGATTGCTTTGATATTGAGTTATGCGGTTAAAAAAGATAAATTGAGTGCCGTTAAGCATTATATTTCCTTCTATGCTTTTTCTGCAATGTTGGGAGTCTTGTTGGCTAAAAACGGCTCGGGGTATTATTTGTATAAACTCGATTATTCTCCTATCGTAAATTATAGAACCTTTTTGACCTTTATTCCTATATTGTCCTTTATCTTGGCTATTCGCCGTTTGAAAGAGAAAGAAACTCAGATTTGTGATATTTTGAGATTTTTAACTCTTACACTTTTGTACAGTTGGTTGATGACGGAAATTGTCGGAGCGTTCCGCTTGTTGATGAACGGTCAAGCTACTGAAATGATTGAAAATTACACTTGGTCGGTTGTTACTGCCGCAACTTTTGGATATTCGCTAATTTTCAAAAGTGTTGCAAAGAAAGTAAATTCAGTACTTTTGACGGTTGTTGGCGATATTTTCGGAATTTCTGCGGTTATGATGCTGTTTTTAACTCAAATACTTAGCGGAGTTTCACTTGTTCCGTTTCTTAATTTGAGATTGATTGCTTACGGAGCGGGGATTTATTGGGCTTATAATATGGCAAAGGTTTACAAATACGATTTCTTTAAGTATTTGGCGGTATTTTTCGGCTTCTTCTATTTTTGGAAAGAAGGCAGAAGTGTTGACGAATTTTGTAATATCGGATATGTAACAACGGTTTGCTGGTTGTTGTATTCAGGCGTTGTGACTTTGTTCGGTATTTTGAAACGTAAAAATTACTTGACGAATGCAGGTATCGGAATACTTATTTTGTCTGTGTTGAGAGTATTTATTGTTGATTTGTCGGGCGTTGAGGCGATTTATAAAATTATAGCCTTCTTACTGTTGGGTATGGTTTTGTTATTCGTTTCGTATATTTATTTAAAGAACAAATCAGAATAAAAATTAAAACAGAGAATCGAAAATTTCGGTTCTCTGTTTTTTTAGTTTGTTGAAAATTTTTAAATTGAAATTATTTCAAAGTTTTAACTAATTCCGCAGTGATATCTTTACCGCCGTAAAGTACCATATTTTTGCTCAAAACTAGGTCGTAACCTTTAAGCTTTGCTTGTTCTGTGATTTGTTTTGAAATAGAATCATCAATCGCTTTTAGTTTGTTAGCGTAATCCTTGTCCATTTTTTCTTTTTTAGCTTGGAATTCTTTATTGTATTTGTCTTCTGCGGCTTTTTTCTTAGCGGCATCAGAGATATTTGCAACTTCTTTTCTTGCAGTTTCGATGAATTTTATCATTTCTTCGGCTTTAGTTTGTTGTTCTTTTTTCAATGCTTGAACTTGAGCAGAAGAGCTTACAAGTTGAGGAACGTCAACAATAGCAACGTTAAAATCTGCTGCAGAAACTGAATTAAATGTAAGTGCCATTGCAGCAACTAAAGATAATAAACCTAATTTTCTTTTCATAATTAATCTCCTTATTTACAGAGCATAGTGTAACATAAAATTTTGTAAATATCATCTGTTTATATTATTTTTTCTTAACAACTTTACAGATATCAAAAAATTTTGTATAATAAATCCGTAAGTATAGTTAGAATAAGTGTAAATTTTTTACTATTTTTTGTAACAAAATTTAACAAACGGTTTATTAATGACAATCGTCGTAGCACAATATACTTATAAGATATACTATAAGATATAAAACTAGATATAATGCTTAAAGGTGGAAAGAAAATGATTAAGAAAGATAATCGAGTAATAACAGCGGTTTTAGCACTATCTGCAGTTGGTGCAATGTCGATGTTAGGATTCGGAGCTGTTGCTTCTGCTGAATCTCTAAGTTTGCAAACAGGTGCTGCGGCAGGTAATTTCTCAGGATACGGTTATTCAACAGATGGTATTCCGGTTCACGCTTACAATGAAATCGGTAATGAAGTTGGTGGTTCAACTATTCACGATAGCGATATTATGCGTTATGACAAGAATAGAAGACAAAGCGAATCTGATTATTACCAATATGAACAACAAAGATTTTATACCCCAGGGTCTGCTGTTAGAGGTTCTGATGATTATTACAATCAACAACAACAGTACGACAACAATAATATGCTAAACAGTGCACCACAAGATAGATTACAAGGTGCTGTAAATGATAGCGCAAATGCTGCAAGTATTTATGTAAATTCAATTGAGGTGTCTCCCTCGCAAATTTTAACAAGAGATGAAATCAATAGTGTTATTGGTGCTTACGTGGGAAAGCAAGTTTCAATTCCTGATATTCAATCTGCAATTAATGCTATTAACAACTTGTATGCAGAAAAAGGTTTTGTTACTGCCAGAGCGTATTTGCCAGAACAAACTGTTTCTGACGGAAATTTGAAAATTGAACTTATCGAAAGTAAAATCGGTAATATCACAGTTGTAAATAACAAATATACTTCCGGAAAATACATTTTGAAACGTATGCCGGAAAAAGAAGGTGATTTGTTCGATATCGTAAGTTTAGAACAAGACGTTTTGGACTTTAACAGATACCATGATGGCGTTAACTTGGCTGCTAACTTGAAAGCCGGTACTGTTCCGGGAACTACTGATATTGAATTAACAGCACAAGAAACATTTCCATTCCACATTATCGGTATGATGGATAACGCAGGTCGTAGAAGTACCGGTCAATTAAGAGGTGGTCCTGCAATCGTTGCAGATAGTTTGTTCCACCACCGTGATCAAATGACAGCCGGTGCATACTTCTCTAAAGGTGCAACAAGCCCGTTCTTTGATTACAGTTATCCGATAAACAAAAAAGACGGTAGAATCGGTTTTTCTTACTCATCAACTTTTGCTAAAGTTAAAAACGGTCAATATGACTGGATGGGCTTGAAAAGTAATTCATATTTGTACAGTTTGTACTATGATCAACCTATCGTAAGAAAAAGAGGTTTTGAATTTAAGACTTTCGCATCTTTGAACTACAAAAGATCAAGAAGCTGGTCTAACTTAGGAAACTTGTTCTCGCAAGCTTACGGTTATCATATTGATGACCCTATCAAAGACACTGACCAAATCACAAGTTTTGATGTTGGTGTAAACTTGAGAAAAGATACGAAATACGGTATTTGGTACTTGAGCCAAAATGCTGAGATGGCATTCCCTATCTTTGATAGTGATTCAAGTTACTTCAAATTAGCCGGCGGTATTTTGAGATTACACGATTTCTCACACGGTATAATCGGTCAATTGCGTGGTAGTTACCAAGTTATTCCGAACAGCAAACACATTCCTTATTTGGATCAATTCCAAACAGGTGGTTTGGCAACTGTTAGAGGTTACTCTGAAGGTGTAACAATCGGTAAGAGTGGTTACTTCTTCAGCGGTGAATTGATGTTCCCTCTAGGACCTCGTTATATCGCTACAAAAGACGGTGTAAATCATAAATTCATTGGTAACTATTTAAAAGGTGCAATCTTTGCTGATACCGCAGGTATTTTCCCTTATGTTGGTGAAGATTATTATAACGGAAGTTACTTCCTAGCATCAGTTGGTATGGGTTTACGTATCCAATTACCTGGTGACTTGAGTGCTCGTTTATATTGGGGCTATCCGTTAATCAACAATGCTTATGAACAACACAGACACATGGGTAGATTCCACTTTGAATTGACCTTAGAACCTGATTTGGGTAACTTGTTGAGCAAACGTAACAAACCAGTTGCTCCGGAACCGGCTCCACAACCTGCTCCGCAGCCACAACCTCAGCCACAACCACAAGTTGAACCGTTGCCACCGTTGGATAACAACTATGATGATATTCGTCACTACGACTATCTTCTTGACGGTGCTTCAAATACATTGTAATAATTCATTTATTTTGATATATAATAAAAGCGGTGATGAATGTCATCGCTTTTATTTTTTGGAGGCTGAAGTATGAATAGAAAAGCGGTTTTTGTTACGGCAACCGGTACTGATATTGGTAAAACTTACGTTTCAGGGTTGCTTGTAAAAAAGATGAGAGATTTGAATTTCAATTGCGGGTATTATAAACCGGCATTGAGCGGAGCGATTAAACAAGCAGATGGAAGTTTACTCCCTGGGGATTGTGATTTTGTTGTTAAAACATCTGGATTAAACGTTAATCCATCAGATTGTGTTACTTACTGTTTTGAAGAAGCGGTTTCTCCACATCTTGCGGCAAATCGTCTTGGCGTAGAAATTTGTCCTGATAAAATCAAATCAGAATTCCTAAAAAATACCGAAAAGTACGAATATTTGGTGGTTGAAGGTGCAGGCGGAATTACTTGCCCGTTTGTGATTACTAAAGATAAAGTCGTTCTATTACCGCAAATTATCAAAAATTTAGGTTTAGATATAATAATTGTTGCTGATGGCGGACTTGGCACAATAAATTCGGTTTTGTTGACTGTTGAGTATGCAAAGGCTCAAGGTTTGAATATTCGTGGAATAATTTTGAATAATTATATAGAAAACGATTTTATGTACGAGGATAACAAAACTCAAGTGGAATGTTTGACAGGAGTAAAAGTTATTGCCACTGTTAAAAAAGGTGATAAAGACTTAAATATTTCACAAGAGGATTTGTTGAAGTTTTTTGAATAATTTTATATAAAAGAAAGAGGAAAATTTATGAATTGGCAGGAAGAAGATTTAAAATATATTTGGCACCCGTGTTCGCAGATGAAGGACTACGAAACTTTGCCGCCGATTGTAATCGACCACGCAAAAGGTATAAACTTGTACGATATTGACGGTAATTGTTATAAAGATATTGTTTCATCTTGGTGGTGTAATTTGCTGGGACACTGTAATCCGAGAATTAATGCAGCTATGAAAAAGCAACTTGACACCTTGGAACACGTTATTTTTGCCAATTTTACTCACAAAACTGCAATTACCTTATGCCAAAGATTGATGGACGTTATTCCAAAGGGATTGTGTAAGTTTAATTTTGCAGATAACGGTTCTGCAGCGATTGAAATGTCAATGAAAATGAGTTTTCAGTACCATCAACAAACAGGAAATCCGCAAAAGAAACGTTTTATGGCTTTGACAGATGCTTATCACGGTGAAACTATAGGTGCGTTATCTGTTGGTGCGTGTGATTTATATTCAGAAATTTATAAGCCTATTTTGATGGACGTTGTAAGGGTGAACGGTCCTGATTGCTTTAGATGTCCTTACGGTAAATGTCGTGACAATTGTCAATGTGAATGTTTTGAACAGGCTGAAAAAGCTTTTGAAAAATATGGTGACGAAACTTGTGCAATGCTTGTTGAACCGTTGTTGCAAGGTTCTGCCGGTATGAAAATTTATCCGCCACTTTATTTGACTAAATTAAGAGCATTGTGTGATAAGTATAACGTGCACTTGATAGCCGATGAAATCGCAACAGGATACGGCAGAACAGGTAAAATGTTTGCGTTTGACTACGCAGGAGTATCTCCTGATATTATGTGTCTTTCAAAAGGTTTGACCGGTGGTTATATGCCAATGTCAATCTGCGTTACGACTCAGGAAATTTACGACGCATTTTATGATGATTATGGCAAAGGTAAAGCCTTTATGCATAGCCATACTTATGCAGGTAATCCGTTAGCGTGTTCTGCAGCGATTGAAGTTTTGAATATTTTGAAAGATGAACAAATTATTCCGCATGCGGTTGAAAATGCAAAATATTTTAATAAAATTATTAATGAAAAATTTGCTGATTTACCTTACGTTGGAGAAGTTCGTCATATCGGACTTGTCAATGCGATAGAAATCGTTAAGGATAAGAAAACAAAAACTCCTTATGATGGCAAATTAAGACTTGGTTATCAGATTTATAAAAAAGCGTTGAAAAAAGGAGTTTTGCTAAGACCTCTTGGCGATATTATTTACTTCAATCCGCCGTTGATTATTCAACCTGACGATATGGATTTTGTAACAGATGTTGCTAAAGATTGTATGGTTGAAGTAATGTCCGAACAATAATCATTAAGAAATGTTACAAAAACTCAAAATCTGCAAATGCTTAAATCACGGGTGTTTGCAGTTTTTTTTAGGTGAAATTTTATAAAAATATATACAAAATGAATATGTTTTATGCAATTTTTCAATCGAAAAATACTTTATATATATGTAAGGGAAATGAAAAAGACAACTCAAGGGGGATAAGATTATGGCATACAAAATGGTAACTTTAAATTCATATATTGATTCATTGGAAGATAAAAACGTTGTATCATTGAACGATAAAGCAATTGAATTGAAAGTTGAAAAATATCTTTTAAGTTTGAAAAGAGCAGAATCAAATGCTAAAATTATCGAAGCATTGTTAGCATAATTTAAAACTAAAGATAAAAACAGATGTAAAAAGAGGTTTAGAAATCATTTCAAACCTCTTTTTTGATGTCGTACATTTTAATGGTGCAAAGTTTTAATTTCAAATAAAAGGTGTAGTTCATTCATATTAGTCATTAATATCTTAATCAAAATATCAACCATGCGGCGAAAGCATGGTGTAGAGCATGGTTGAGAGATTTTCTAAATCTTTAGATTTAGATATTTCCTTCAACCTCGCTAAAACAATTAATCAATCGGTGCATGGATTTAAAAACCCACTAAAAATATTAGTATATAAAGTGTAGAGAGCAAAATAATTCGGGGGAATAAAAATGAGAGATTTTAATAGAAAATTGAGAGTTGTACTTATAGATGACAATGCAAATCATTTGAGAGGTATCAAAGAACTTATCAATTTGGAAAGCAGTTATGAAGTCGTTGGTACAACAACAAGTGCAAATCTTGGCATCAATTTAGTTAAAAAACATCACCCTGACGTAGTATTGATGGATATCAATATGCCGGAAAAAGACGGTTTGCAAGCTATTCAAGCAATTAATAAATTAAATCTCTCAACTAAAATTGTGGTATTAAGTGGTTATGATGATTCAGATTTGATATATCAAGCAATGAAATTGGGCGCAAGAGGTTATGTCTTGAAAACTATGGCATCTGTTAAACTTATCAATGCAATTGAAGAAGTTGCAATGGGTAAAATTTACTTGCCGACAGTTTTGTCAACAAGATTTTTCGAATACTTCCAAACCACTGCGAAGGAAGAAGAAAAATTGGCAGAAAGCGAAAACTTGTTAAACAGTCTAACCTCAAGAGAAACCGAAGTCTTGGAATTATTAACCGAAGGTATTAACTACAAGAGTATTGCAGGAAAACTAATTATCTCCGAAACTACAGTTAAGACCCACGTAAATAATATTTTCCAAAAATTACAGGTAAATGATAGAACAAATGCTGTATTGTACGCATTGACTCACGGGTTTAAACCTTCAAATGCGACAGTTGGCACAAAATCAGTTATGATGTCAGTTTAGTTATAAAATTTTGAAATAATATTAGGGTTCTGAATCTTTTATGGCGCAGAACCCTTTATTTTACTAATGATGAGGCGATATGTCAGATACAGAATTAACGAATTTACAACAAAAAATCAGATGTGTTTCACACGAAATAAGAAACCATCTTTCAATTTGTGATATGTATTCTCAGATTGTGAAAAAAAATCTGGAGAAAATAGGGGTAGAGAATCCATCTATTGATAACGCTTTGGATTGTATCAAGCAATCTATTCAAATTATTGAATCAAATCTTCTTGATTTGAAATCATTAAACCAAAATTCTGAAAAAGTTGTAGATTTTAAATCTGTAGTGGAAAGAGGTGTCGAATTATCAAAGGCTTATGTCGTTGATAAAGAAATTGACATATCTTGTTTTGCAAAAAATACGGCTGAAATAAAGGTTGATGTTGAACGATTTTTGGCAGTCATTGTTAATATTATAAAAAACGGTATTGAGGCTATTGAAATCAAAGGGCAAGTTGAAATCTTGGCAGAGGTCAAAGTTGGTGTTGGTGTGATAAAAATTTCAAATGACGGAAAGTCTATACCAAAAAATAAACAAGAAAAAATTTTTGAAAAGGATTATACGACAAAGCAAAACGGTTGCGGATTGGGGCTTGCGATTTGTCGTGAGTATTTGGAAAAACAAAACGGAACCTTGAGTTTAGTTCGTTCTGTGAAAAACAAAACGACTTTTGAAATTACAATTCCTGTTTTTTCTGCATAAGATGTTTGTAAAATAATGTTCCCCACATGCGGTGCTCATCAACCAGTCATTCCGGAAAAGCACGAGCAGTGTGCGTAACGAAGTGAAGGCATGTTTAATGCGAGTGCGAAAGATCCGGAATCTGTTTTCAAAGATTGTACAAGCTTGTTATTTATTTGAACAGATTGTTACAAAGCAAAACAACGAACCTGTTGTGTGTTGTATTAAACAGATTCTGAACAGGCTAAAAATCACTTTTCGCATGCTCAAAGGATTTTTTAAGCCTTTCAGAATG
>CAVHEM010000004.1:0-27590 GCA_963635055.1 Bacteroidaceae bacterium
GATTGGATTAACTCCAGACCTATGAAAGTTCTTGGCTTTTCTACTCCTGCTGAGTACTTTTTACAAAATGTTCCACTTGCTTCTTGAATTCAGCTCAATATTTTATATTAACTTTTGTAAACTTATCAACTATTTGTAGTATTAATTGTTATTTTAGCGCAAAAAATGGGATTAATATACATGTAACCAAAGGAGGTTATCATGGCAATTAATCTAATTTTATTCGGTTTCATCGTTTACACAGCATTAATTGTTATTCCGAGCATCTGGGAAGAGCTAACTACAGAAAGCTAGACCTTTTTCGACGTTTTCGGCAACATTTGCGGTGTAAGGAGAGTGTGGTTTCTTAATAGTGTAAAAAGAACGCTTAATAATCAAGCGATTAGTTTGTGTTGCAAAATTTAACAAAACTCGAGTTGTAAACCATACACTTAATAAAAGCAGGTAACACGTATTTGTATTACCTGTTTTTATTTATATTTAATCGTATTTTTCATTAAGATTTTATACAAAATTAAAAGAGAACTAGCAAAAAATTATATTTAGCGCTTTATAATTTCTGGTGATACAGTATGAATAATAATATATCATTTACCGCAAAATTTATTTCTCCAGCCACTGTCAAAAGACTTACCAATAATGGAAAATATGTGGAAACAGCGGTTAGTGCAGTTAAATTATCATCAATGGATAAGAACGATTTAAGAGCCTTAGAAAAGATAAATGCAGATTGGGGTGATGATACCTATGCAAGTAATATTCTTGACGAAGCCTCATCTCCTAATGAATTTTATAAAGAATATCAACCAACCGTGTACGCAATAACAACACAAAAAGATAACTTTGAAAAGTTAGAACCTGAAAAAGTTTTAGGATTAGCAGAAACGAGCATTGAATTTGGAACAATTAAGTCATTGGATTACTTGCAAACAAACCCTAAATTTTTAAATAAACCTCAACCTGCATTCAAACGAATTGGAACTGCAATGCTAAAATTCGTTGAAGACATCAATAAAGGCAAGAGAATTGAAGCAGATTCTGTAGAAAAGGCAAAAACCTTCTATTTGAAAAATGGCTACAAACGTTCAGAGGAATATACAAATATCTTTTTCAAAGATGTGTAATAAGCCAAAATAGCCTCACTGGCTTTTGTGAGTGAAGATGCCGCAACTGTTGGTGAGAGTTGGTTGCTCGAACCTTACAGGTGCGGTATGCACCTTGGTGCTGACGAGGTAATTTGATTTCAGCTAAATCAAATTACTTTCGAGTATCTTCTGCCCAATCTTGCCAACAAATGTATATTAATATAAGAATGATAAAGAGGGAAATGGGGTAGAGATTGGCTTTGTGTTTGAAATAGAGGCTTATTTTTAGAATTGACAAAAAGTACTACAAAAGTCTCTTTTTTTTAGGAAATGTATCTATTGGTATAATTTATCGTTGGAACAAGGCAATAAAAAGAAAATTGCAAAATATTTAGAAATTTCAAAATCTTATGTTACAAGGCTAATCAATGGCGAAAGATATAGCAGTAAATTTGAAATATTTTTGGCTCTTGAACTTGGACTGAATTACAGAAAACTGTTTTAAAACTCCTAAAAACGGAGTTTTATTTCTTCTTGGCTACATAAATATGAGTTATGTATAATTATAATGTAACTAGTTAAAACAATTTCTGTTGCACATTAGTTTCTAAAAAAGATTTTTGGATACTTTGTTGGATTTCATCTGTAGGTTTAAGATTCCCTAAAATCATCAAATCATTTGGATTATGTTTTTTGTAATTTTCTTGTGCTATTTGTGGATTTTGATTTGCATAGCAATATTTACACCCATTTGGACAGGTGTCATAATCTCCGATATTTCTATTCTCCATACAACGGCAGCCTTGTCTGTTCCCACTATGTCGAACTTTTTTGAAGGTAATACCATTTGCCTTGCCTAAAATATCAGATGTCATACAACCGGATTGCAAAATTCCATATTGCTCAAGATTTTCACCTGTTGCACAAGTTTGAATTATCATATTGTGTTTTTGTGCTATCGCTCCGATATTTTTTGCGATTTCATTTTTATCAACATCTGATAACAAAATAATTTCAGGCATATTTGTTTTTAGTTTTTTGTACATATCAACAAAACTAAAAATACATCTATCAATATATGGCGAAAGTCTTTCTGCCATATAGCCAAAAGTTTCATAGTGAACTTGTTTCGTGTATTTTTCAGTCAAAAGAATTGGGTCATATCGCCAAGCAATTCTTTGTTTGCCCACAATTTTAGATAATTTAATAAGCGTTTCGATACTTTCATCAATACTTGGAACGTTTGGTTCAACATCCTTGCCATAAGCCGTAATTGTATAGTGAAAATATGTGTTAAATCTATCTGTGATTTCTGTTAATCTATCTAAAATCGGTTCATAATTTTTGGAACAAAATACAACACAATCAAGGACTTTTGGGTTTAGTTCAAATCTTGTAACTATTTGAGGAAATCTGGGGTTTCTTGAATAAACAAAACCCTCTTCAAACCTTTTCAAAAGCCAATCTGAATAATATTGAACTGTATCTGTCCTTGAACCTGTGTTGATTATCATTTTATATTCTTATTCCTGATTAAAAAGGGGCAAAATTGCCCCTTTCAATTTTAGCACAATTCAGCATCACCAAGTCCAAATTGTTCCAAACTGTTGAATTTTGCTTGAACACAAATATATTCTAAATCTGTTTTTGCTTCTATTGTTCTAACTGCATTTGGTAAAACTTTTATACAAGTTCCTTCTTTAACTTCAACGACTTCATTATCCAATGTCATTGAGCCTTCACCTTTTAGGAATATATAGACTTCTTCGTTTTGTTTGTGTTTGTGATTGAATGGCAACTTTACTCCAGCAGGCATTACGCTAACTGAAATTTCACAACTTGTTAATCCAAGTAAATCATGCAAAAATGCTTTGCCGTTTTCATATTTTGTGCCTACTTCACTAATTTTTCCGATTTCGTCTTTTTTAAAGTTTGTCATAATGTTTTCTCCTTTCGTTAGACATCTAACTATTACTGCAAAAAAATTTTGCTTACACTTTTCGCAAAAGTTCTTCTAAAAGTAGAGCTTCCTTTTCAGATAAGTTTTTAAGCAACATTTCATTTAAATCTTTTGAGATTTTTTCAAAAGTTGGTTTAAAATCTTCACCTTTTTGCGTTAAAACTATATTTGTATAGCGACTATCTTTTTCTGAAACTTCTCTTTTTAAATACCCGAGTTTTTCAAGTTTATCCACCAAAACCGTAACTGTTGGCTTAGTTCTATGAATGCAATCGGCAATATCTTTCATTGTCATTTTGCCGTTTTTATAAAGACAAACAAGAATATCGCCATGGCTTGGAACAAGTCCTTCTGCGCCGTTATTTTTTAATTCTTCAATAATAAAACGGTTACCTTTTTCATGAATTTTAGATATTAAAGATAAAATAGCACTCATACAATTATTATAGTTAGATATCTAACAATGTCAAGAGTTTTATTTTTGCTATTAGTTATTGGTGCAAAAATTTGCACCCTACATTTCTTATTAATATATAGAAGAATTATTATAAATATTAGATTTATATCAATTATTTAAATTTAAAATTTCGACTCCAAGTTGTTGATAAATAAAAACTCTATCATATTTTGCTCTTTTTTCAATAATTTTACCATCACGAAATTTTAACATTGTCATAAAATCCATATAACAATGTTTATTAGAAACTTTTACATTATGCCATTCGTCTCCAAGCAAATTTCCTTCAAATGTTAGGTATACAGCAACCCTATCATTATCGGCAACAATAAATTTTGTTGTCATTTTGAAATCTCCAAACGGATCCATATTTGCTCTTTCCATTTCAACAAATTTATCAACACCATTCAAACAAATGTTTACTTGTGGATAATAAATAAAATCTTCAGAACATAATTCTGCAGCTTTTGCATATTCTTTATTGGCAATATATTTATAGAATTTTCTTGCTATATTTTTATTTTCTAAAACTTCATCTGCTCTTAAAAATTCTATAACTTCACCATCTTCAGGTATCAATAAATTATCAATATTATTATTGTTCTTAAAATCATTTAAATCTTTTCTCGTAACCGTTAAATGACTCACTGTATCCATGTGGCTTGCAATTATCGTTGCATTTTCGGCATTCTTTAAAACTTTTTTCACATCATCAATATTCATAATTAATCTTTCGCCGTTTAATACGGTTGCAGCACAAGCATTCACAACAATTACATTTGGCGAAAATTTTTCTAATGCATGACTTACTTCTTCACACCAAATTGTATCGCCAGCTAAAAATAGCGTTTTTTCATCTTTTGCTTTAAAAACCACACCCATTGCATCGTATGGCATACCGATTTTTTCACACAGAGGTTTTAGTATTTCTCGTTTGCCATGCTGTGTTGGAGTTTTGTATAAAGTTATATTTTTGTAATTTATTCCACCATCAGTTAGGATTTCTACATCACTAAACCCTTTAGATAAAATAATCTCTTTATCAGTTTCTGCTTGAACAAAAACTTTAATATTTTTATCCAAAGCTTGTTCTGCGTATTCATCCCAGTGATCCGGGTGAATATGGGTAATAATAACAGCATCAACATCTACTATTTTTTCAATAGCAAGAGGTAATTCTACTCTTGGTTGACGAATTTCAGAATTAACAGCTGTATCAAAGCCTTCCATATAGTCTTTTGGACCAAGCCAAGGATCTATTAAGAATTTGGTATTGTTGTATTCTATAATTAATGTCGCATTTCTAATTTGAGTAATTTTCATATAAATACCTCCCTTTTCTCAAAATATTAAATTGATATTTACTTTTTTTCAAGAATGCACTATTTTGTATAATATATACATAAAAGTATAATAGTAACTAAAAAGTAAGTAAGGAAATTTTAATGAGCAAACAAAAACAAAATGAATACAAATGCCCTCTTGAAGCTACAATGGAAATAATCGGAGGAAAATACAAAGGAGTAATCATCGGACATCTAATTAATAAAACCTTGAGATATAATGAATTGCAAAAATTGATTTCTCACGCAACTCCTAAAATGCTTATTCAACAGCTAAAAGAATTGGAAGCAGATGGAATTATTCAAAGAAAATTATATCCTGTTGTACCGCCCAAAACAGAATATTCTTTAACAGAGCGTGGCAAAAAATTAATTCCTTCAATTATTGAATTAAATAAATGGGGACTTGAATATTTAAAAGAAATGAATATTCCATGTGCTTATAAAGGAGAATTAAAATTTTAATTAGCATAAAGGTGGGAACCACTTGCACTTTTCCCACCTTATCATTTGTACCTGTGTTAATTATCATATCTTTAATTGTGTTATCTGAAAGTTGTGCAAAATGTAAGTTAATAATCAATTCTTTCAATCTTAAAAATTACAGGACGTGTACCATCTAAACAACAGGTTATCATTGTGTTTTCATCTTTCATCCAACCTTTCATTATAGAACCGCCTTGTAGTCCTGCATAAATATACCGAGAAATTGCGTCCCAACTAATGAAAGTATTATTAATAAACGGTTCTCCAAACAAAAACGGCTGTACTTATACCGCATTAAATGAAATGGCACAAACCTTAAACCAAGAGGGAAGTTATGCAACTTGAATGCCACCCTTACGCTCAAAGAAAACATTGGCAAAAGAAATTAAAGAAAAATAATATTCAACAAGAAGATTGGTACCCATTAGGAGGCAGACAAAGTAACGGTTTGCTATTAAGAGATCCTGTAATTAACAAAATTGCAAAAGCCCATGGCAAATCTCCTGCTCAAATTATTATTCGTTGGCACATTCAAGAAGGATTTATTGTTATCCCTGGAGCAAGTAATCCTGATTACATAAAAGAAAATATCAATGTATTTGATTTTTCATTAAGCAGAAAAGAAATGCAGGAGATTAGAAAATTAAACAAAGAACAACGAATTTTCAACCCTCCTTATGAAGAACAAAAGAGAAATTATTTAAACACTATTTTAATTGATTAATGAACATCAAAAGACTGCCAAATAAAAACTTGGCAGTCTTTTTTCCGTTTTGTTGCTTTGAGGGTTATAATTATTCTAATGTAATGGAAGATAATGACACAAATGTTTCAGCCGAAAAATATCAAAAACTGGGAGTAAAAGAAGAACCACTAGCATTTCATACAGATTACCAATTTTTAACTGATTCGGATTTTGAAAAAATATTTCATTTCAAATTCGTAGAAAAGAAACCAATAATAGAATGGCTAACGAATTTTAAATAAAGTTATAAAACTTTTCTCAAAATACCTTGGAAATTTTTCTCAAACTTGTTGGGAAGTTAGAACAAAAAAGAACCCCTTACGAGGTTCTTATTTTTAGAATTGGGCGTGAAGAGACTCGAACTCCCATGCTTTCGCACTAGTTCCTAAGACTAGCGTGTCTACCATTCCACCACACGCCCAAATCGTCGGTAAGTATAGACTACACCAATCAAAAAATTTTGTCAAGAAAAAGCTTTTAACAATATATTTTAGTTCGTGATATAATAATGTGACAAGGATTACAGGATATGTACATTACAAGGATTCAGGGAAATACCCCGCTAAATCGCACAATAAAAACTAACCGAAATGCAAAAATCCAATATGGGTGTTTGCCATACAATAATTCTGATAAATTTGTTAAAAGAGTTCAACCGCAGGGAGTAACCTTCACTGGAAGGGCGAATATCTTTGAAAAAATAATGCAAAGATATCTCGAAAACAAGAGTTACAAAAACTCTATATTTGGCTCAAAACGACCATACTTGTCACTTTCTGAAGATTTAAAACCATTTACAAAAGAGATAAAAATAAGATTGCCTAATAAAGAAGAAATTGGAGCACTTGATATAAATAGAAATAATTCAAAAGAGTATGTTTTATTCTTGCATGGATTTTCTCAAAATATAAATGACAACCAACCATTATACAAAGAAATTTCAAAATCCAGATTCGGAGTATTGGCACCTGAATATGGAGGATATGGCAAAAACAAATTGACTAAGAATTATCGAGAAAATAACATTATGCAAGATATTCAAGCGTCGCTAAATTATTTGAAAGAAAACGGTAAACAATGTAAGGGAATAATAGGACACAGTTTCGGCGCTTATATAAGTGCAAAAGTTGCAAAAGAAATTAAGCCTGATTTTTTAGTGATGGTTTCGCCAATGGTTTCTTTAGAATTCTGGCTGAAAAATGTCATAAAGCACCCTAAAAAATACAAATTTGAATATGGACTAAACAAATATATAAAAGGATTTAGCAAACAATATCATAAAGTTTTTGATATTCGCAAACATCTAAAAAACAATCCTACCAATACATATATAGTTCAATCATATAACGACAAATACGTAAGAACCTGCAAGGTTAATGAAATAGCGCCATATATTATGAATTTGAAAAAGTTCACTAAAATTAAGACCGGTGGACACAAAATGGACAACGAGAAAATTGCAGAAATAAAAAAAATTGTAGATAAATTATAAAAGACAAACTTTTATGTTATAATTAAACAATAGCATTTATATGGGAGAGCAAGGGATATGGATTATAAACTAAAAGAAACTGTATCAAAAGATGCGTTCAGATACGGTTATTTGACGAAAAAGATTGCGCCATTTATCAAACCACATCTACCGAGAATTATACTAAACCTAATTTTGGCAATACCACTCGGCTTGTTAGATGGGGTTGTAGCATTTGCGCTAAAGCCTTATATGGATTGTGTCATAAACGGTCAGACATGGCATATTTTAGGATTTAATATTGAGCAAAATGTGCTTGCTTCCGCTATTCCTTTTGGTATTGTGACATTTGCAATAGTTCAAGGTTTATTAAAATATACAAACAACTACCTGACTGATTGGACAGGTAACAAAATTTCTAATTCACTAAAAGTTGAATTATTCAAGAAATTGACTTCTTTAGACCCTATGTTTTTTGATATAAATTCTTCAGGATTGGTTTTGACAAGATTTTTCACTGATCCCGAAACGGCATCAAAAAATATTATTAACACACTAAAAACTTTTATTATGACAAGTTTTGGAATTGTCGGACTTGTGACAGTTCTATTATATAACTCGTGGAAACTTGCAATAATCGGCGTTGGCATTATGGCTATTGCAATTACACCAGTTACTCTTATTAGAAAAAGAATTAAAAAAGTATCTAATGCAAACATGGTTGTTGGCGGAAACATGACAACAAACTTCAATGAAACTTTTGCCGGCAATAAAATAATGACTGCATATAATTTACAAGAACTTCAAAATAACAAATTTGAAAAACAAATAAAAGAACAATTCGATTTGACAATTTCGTTGACAAAACGTGTTGGCTGGATGTCACCGATAATGTATTTTATCTGCTCTATCGGTATTGCTTTGGTTATGTTTTACGGCAATCATTTAATCATCACAGGTGAAATGACAGCAGGAAGTTTTGCCTCATTTGTAACTTCTTTGCTATTACTTTACAAACCGGTTAAAGACCTTGGCAGAACACTTACAGACATTCAAACAACATTTGTTGCTTTAGGCAGGGTATTTGAATTGTTCGACTTAATTCCAAATATTAAAAATTGCGAAAATCCAATCATAATGAAAGGTTTAGAAAATTCAATTGATTACGAAAATGTAGAATTTGAATACGAAAAAGATACACCTGTTCTCAAAGATTTCACTTTACACATAAATAAAGGCGAAACTATTGCATTAGTCGGAAATTCCGGTGGCGGGAAAAGTACCGCAGTTAATCTGTTACCTAGATTTTACGATATTTGCAAAGGTTCAATAAAATTTGACGGAGTTGATATTAGAAATATTGATATTCACTCTTTGAGAAACAATATTTCATTCGTTTTTCAGGACAATTTCTTATTTACAGGCTCAATTAAAGAAAATATTTTAATGGGGAATAAAAATGCAACTGATGAAGAATTAAATCAAGTAATAAAAATGGCACATCTTGATGAATTTGTAGCTTCTGCTGAAAACGGAATAAACACTCAAGTTGGAGAAAGAGGAACGGCACTATCCGGCGGTCAAAGACAACGTGTTGCAATCGCCAGAGCAATGATTAAAAATGCTCCGATTGTAATTTTAGATGAAGCAACATCAGCTCTTGATAACGAATCAGAAGCAATTGTTCAAAAAGCGTTAGACAATCTAATTCAAAATAAAACAGTTTTCGTCATCGCTCACAGACTTTCAACAATCAATAATGCTGACAGAATTGCCGTAATCAATGAAGGCAGACTTGTTGAACTTGGAACGCATGACGAATTAATGAAAATTCAAGACGGAAACTACAAACATTTATATGAAATGCAATTCAAAAATCAAGAATGCAAGATTAGCTAAAACTTAAATAATATTTTTGTTTGGTATATAATAATCTCGTATGCGTGGTTGGGAAAATATGGAAATTATACAATTAGATACTGTAAATTCAACAAACAGTTACGCAAAATTAAATATAGACACACTTCAAGACAAAACTGTGATACATGCTCTACATCAAACTCAAGGGCGAGGGAGATTAAATCGTTCATGGGTAGACTTGGGTGATGATAATTTGTTTATGACAATTGTCTTGAAACCGTCTGATGTTTTTAATGAAATTTATCCTAATTTAACCCAATATTTATCAGTATGTTTGTGTAAAGTTTTAGAAAAATACGGTCTTAATCCACAAATAAAATGGCCTAATGATGTTTTGATTAATGGCAAAAAAATTGCCGGAATTTTATCTGAAACAGTAATTCAAGGTAGCAAATTTAAAGGCATAGTTCTTGGTATCGGAGTGAATTTGAATGCAAATCAACAAGATGCAGAGGCAATACCTGACAGAGTTGTAACATCATTAAATTTAGAATTAAACAGAAAAGTTGATATGCAAAAATTTATGCAAAATTTGTTAGATGAATTTTTCGCAAATTATAATAAATTTTTAGCAGAAGGTTTTATTTCAATCAAAGATTATTATATTGAAAAAAATTGTTTCTTAAATAAAGAAATAAAAATTCAAGTGTTCAATAAAATAAAAGAAGGACTGGCTCAATGCGTAAATGATAGCGGGGAGTTAGTCCTTTTAGATAAAGAAAATAAAGAGTTTGTACTTATGATAGGAGATATATTATGAATTTATTAGAAATTTTCAATGAAGGTCTTGCCGTTATGTTAATCGGCATGGGCACAGTATTTATCTTTTTGTACATTATGATTTTTGTAATGAATTGCATGGCAAAAATTGTTGCAAAAATAAATACTATTTGGCCTGAACCGATACCGCAAGTAGCAGGCAGTGCTAAGAAAAAAGCTGCAAAAGGTGATGATTCGGAAATCGCAGCCGCAATTGTTGCAGCAATGTTTAAAAAATAGGATTTTGTAAAAGTAAGAAAGGGTATAAAAATGACAAAATTAATTAAGGTTATGGATACATCATTCCGTGATGGTTTCCAATCAATTTACGGGGCAAAGGTTCTTGTCGAAGACTTTATTCCTGCTTTGCAATCAGCAGTAGGCGCTGGATTGAAACACTTTGAAACAGCCGGTGGTGCAAGATTTCAGGCACCGATATTTTTCTGTAATGAAAACGGTTTTGAAACAATGGATAAAATCAGAGAAGCAGTTGGCCCAGACGTTAAACTTCAATCACTAGCACGTGGTGTTAACGTTGTAGGTTTGAACTCTCAACCTCGTGATATTATCGACTTACACGCAAAAATGTTTGCAAAACACGGTGTTAACGTAGTTAGAAACTTTGATGCATTGAACGATGTTAACAACTTGGTTGATTCTGCTAATTCAATTAAAAAATACGGAATGCAACACGAAGTTACAATAACAATGATGGAACTTCCTTACGGTTGTGAAGGCGCTCATGATGTTGCTTTCTACGAAAAAGTTTTAAGAAACATCTTAGATTCAGGCTTGCCATTTGATTCTTTGGCATTCAAAGATGCTTCAGGTACTTCTAACCCTAGAAAAGTTTACGCAACAGTTAAAATGGCTCGTGAATTGTTAGGACCAGATGCTCATATCAGATTCCACTCTCACGAAACAGCAGGTACTGGCTTGGCTGCTTACTTGGCTGCTCTTGAAGGTGGCGCTGATGGTATCGACTTGGCTATGAAACCTGTATCAGGTGGTACCGGTCAACCTGATATCATTTCTATGTGGCACGCATTGAAAGGTACTGAATATGACCTTGGTATTGATATTAAGAAAATTATGGAAACAGAAGAAATCTTCAAGGAATGCATGAAAGATTATCCTATTTCTCCAATTTCATTAGCAGTTAACCCAATTCTAATTCAAGCTCCACTTCCTGGTGGTGCAACAGCTACAACTGTTAACCAATTGAAAGATATGGGTATGTTAGATAAATTCCCTAAACTTATTGCTAATATGAAAGAAGTTGTTGAAAGAGGCGGTTTTGCAACATCTGTAACTCCTGTTTCTCAATTCTATGCTCAACAATCATTCTTGAATGCTATTACTGAACACCCTTGGGAAAAAGCAAACCCAGGTTATGCAAAAATGCTTTTGGGTTACTTCGGAAAAACTCCTTGTGAACCGGATCCTGAATTGGTTAAATGGGCTGAAGAAAAAATCGGTATGCAACCAACAACAGAAAAAGTTGTTGATATCAACGAAAAAGATCCAGAAAAGGGTATTGAAGCTGCTAAGAAAAGACTTGAAGCTGCAGGACTTCCTACAACTGATGAAAACATCTTTATTTCTGCCGCTTGTAAAGATGGCAACGTAGATAAAGGTATCGAATTCTTGTTAGGTAAAGGTAAAGTTTCTGTAAACAAAACGGCAAATAAAGATGCTGCACCTGCTGCTCAAGCATCATCAAGCGGTGAATACACAGTTAAAGTTAACGGTAAAAATTACGCTGTTAAACTTGAAGGTGATACTGCAACAGTTAACGGCAAATCTTATGATATCAATGTAAAAGCAGGTATTGAACACAAAGCTTCTTCAGGTTCTGCTGCAGGTGAAGAAGTTAAGACTGCTCTTCCTGGTAACATTTTGAGAATTGAAGTTGAAGAAGGTGACGAAGTTGCTGAAGGCGATGTATTGGTAGTCGTTGAAGCAATGAAAATGGAAACTGAAATCAAATCTCCAAAAGCAGGTACTGTTAATGCAATTGAAGTTGCACAAGGCGACAAAATCGTTACAGGTCAAACATTGGTAGTGATTGGTTAAGTTAGGAAAGGAAGTTAGAGATGACTATTAGTATTCAAAATGGTTTAGTAAACCTTTGGCACTCAACAGGTATCGTGAACTTCGTTCTTCCTGCTGATCCGTCAATTTCAAATTGTGTAGAACAATTCTTGCACATGTACGGACAAATAATAATGGTATTTATTTGTTTATTCCTACTTTGGTTAGGTATCAAAAAACAATTTGAACCGTTATTGCTTGTACCTATCGCATTCGGTGGTTTGATTGCAAATTTTCCTTGCGATCACGGATTTCAACAATTCGTTTATAAAGTAGGTATTGACCCTGCAATCGGTATTTTCCCGTTAATTATCTTCATGGGTGTTGGTGCAATGACAGACTTCGGTCCGTTGATTGCAAACCCTAAAACTGCATTGTTAGGTGGTGCTGCTCAATTCGGTATTTTCGGAGCATTATTCCTAGCATTATTCTTAGGATTTACTCTTCCTGAAGCCGGTTCTATCGGTATCATCGGTGGTGCAGATGGTCCTACTTCAATCTTCGTAACTTCAAGATTGGCACCGGATTTATTGGGTGCAATTGCAGTTGCTGCATATTCTTACATGGCATTGGTTCCATTGATTCAACCGCCTATTATGAAGTTGTTGACAACTAAAGAAGAAAGACAAATTCAAATGACACAGTTAAGAGAAGTTTCAAAGAGAGAAAAAATTGTATTCCCTCTTGTAGTTCTTGTACTTTGTGCAATTTTCTTACCTGATGCTTGTCCTTTGGTTGGTATGTTGACTTTCGGTAACTTATGTAAAGAATGTGGCGTTGTTGAAAGACTATCAGATACAATGCAAAACGCTTTAATCAATATTATTACTATTTTCTTAGGTTTGGCAGTTGGTTTGAAATTACAATATGACCACTTCTTAACTTTGGAAACTTTGAAAATCTTGTTATTAGGTATCATCGCATTCTCAGTTGCAACAGCAGCAGGTGTATTGATGGCAAAAATAATGAACTTATTTTCAAAAACAAAAATCAACCCACTTATCGGTGCGGCTGGGGTTTCAGCGGTTCCAATGGCAGCACGTGTAGCAAACAAAGTTGGTTTAGAGGACAACCCTCAAAACTTCTTGTTAATGCACGCTATGGGACCTAACGTAGCAGGTGTTATCGGTTCAGCAGTTGCAGCCGGTGTACTTCTTGCTCTTTGCCACTAATAAGTTGACAATAAATATAAAAAACGGTTTCCAATTTATTTTGGAAATCGTTTTTTTATTACCTAAATTTTGCTATAATAAAAGAAAAGGACTATTTTATGCAAAAAATAATATTAGTAAATTCCGAAAATAATGAACTGACAGAAGAAATAAAAAAATATCTTTCAAGCAAAGGTTTAGAATTTGTGCTAGCAACAGATACAACGAGTTTAGAAAATTATGACTCTGATAGCTTAATAATTTACACAACCTTTGACAAAATTGAAACTACTCTCAACACAAATGCTAAAATTCTAAGAATTCACCCATCGTTACTTCCGGCGTTTGACACTAATAACGCAATAGCAGAAGCCTATAAAAACGTAAAAGTTACAGGAGTGACAATTATTGAAAGGCAAAATGAAAGAGAAAAAATTTTAGCACAATATCCGGTATTGATTGGGTTAACAACAAGTTATTGCGATTTGGAAGAGGAAATAAAGACAATAAGCAAAAAACTTTATCCCGTTGTTATTGATGCAGTAAGTTCTGATAGAGTGTTTGATTTTGGAGATTTATTTAAAAGTGGCTGCCATTCGGGCGGTTCAACATGCAGCGGAAGTTGTGGCAATTGTGGCAAATGCACTAATTAGATTTGTTATTAACTAAAATATCTAATTTTTCCATAACACCATTAAAAAATGTTTTGGATTTATAAACTTTTTTATTTGAATTTTTCTTAACTTCAGGAGTAGTGACAGGTGAATTTTCCGGAGTCACTCTGCCGGAGTAAATTGTTTTAATCTCTTTAATTATTGCTTCATTCATTATTGTTCAAGCCTCTTAGTGTATTATATAGGGTAATAATTTAATCAGGTAAATTATTATTTAATTTTTATAGTGTCTCCATAGGTTCTACCGCAAAATCAATCAAGAAAGAACCTTTTGTACTAAATGCCTTCGCTAGTGCAGGTTTTACACCTTCAACATTGGTAACTCTTACCGCCGGAATATTATAACTTTTGGCCAAAGTTACAAAATCAGGGTTAGAAATCTTAGTTTCAGAATATCTGCCTTCAAAGTTCTTTTCTTGTAATTGACGAACCATACCCAGATATCCGTTATCTAGTACCATTATTTTAACATTCAAGTCATAGTCTTTGCAAGTAGCAAGTTCTGGAAGATTCATTTGAAAAGACCCATCACCTGCAATACAAACAATATCTTTATCAGGACTGGCAACAGCAGCACCAATTGCAGCCGGCAAACCAAAGCCCATAGTACCTGCACCACCTGATACGAATATTTTACGATTTTCATTGAATTTCAAATTTTGAACTGCCCACAACTGGTGTTGTCCAACTTCTGATGTAAATGTCACATTTTTAGATTTTGTGAAATTTTCAATTTCTCGCAAAACTTCAAAAGAATGTAACAAATTGGTCTTGCAGGCTCTTTTTACATTTTTAGTTTTAAAAATTTGAGCAGTTTTGCTCCATTCAGAAAACTTAGCCGTAATTTTATCAGGTTGTGCTAGTATTTCATTTAAAAAGTCTTTAATGTCCGCAACGAAATAATCAGAAGATTTTACAAAATTTGAAATTTCTGCTTCATTTATATCTATTTGCACAAATTTAGATGCCAAATCAATATCTTTAAATTTACACAAAATTCTATCATTGAACCTTGCCCCCAAAGAAATGACTAAATCAGAATTTTTGACAATTTCATTTGCTGAATTATCACCAAATATTCCAACCATTCCGAAATAATTGTCAGAATTTTGCGGAAAAGAACCAAGTCCCATCATTGTGTTAACAACCGGAATAGAAAACTTATCTGCAAATTTGCGCAATTCTTTTTCTGCATTTGCTTGATTTACACCGCCACCTGCTACAATTACAGGCTTTGTAACAGAATTCAATCTTGAAATAAATTTATCAATATTTATATTTGAATGCTCAGCCAACTGCAGATTATTTTCTAATTCTAAGGACATATCAACGTCGTACATTTGCTCAAAAACATCTTTTGGTATATCTATAACTACAGGACCTTTTTTGCCTGAATTTGCGATTTTAAACGCCTCATATAACGTTTTTTGAATGTCTGTTGCAGATTTTAACTGATAGACTTTTTTCGTACAAGATTTTGCAATATCACAAATATTTGCTTCTTGAAAAGCATTTTTGCCTAATAAATTTGAGTAAACCTGACCTGTTATAACAACAACAGGACAACCGTCAAGATAGGCATTAACGATACCTGACACAGTATTAGTTGCCCCAGGACCTGATGTTACTAAAACAACACCACATTTACCCGTTTCTTTTGCGTAACCTTCTGCAGCATGTACAGCAGCCTGTTCATGACGAGTCAAAATATGTTTTATACCAGAACCTTCATAAATTTCATTATATAAATCTAATACAATGCCCCCAGGGTAGCCAAAAATTGTATCAACACCCAAATTTTTGAGTGTATCAAATATTATTTTTGAACCTTTCTTAGACTTTATGTCACTATCAATTAACATCTAAATCCCCTATCTGACTTCTTTTAGTTTATCATAGATAAAAATTTTAAGCAATTAAAAGACGGAACTTTATGTGAATAAAATTCCGCCTTATTTGAACATTTATAACTAAAATTATTTAGTACCGAATAAAGTATTCAAAGCATCTTTTTTCTTTTGCAAAGTTTGTTGATTTGCTTTTTGTCTTGCTTGTGCATCTGCTTTAGCCTTAGCTTGTTTTGCTTGAGCGTCAGCCTTTGCTTTTTGAATGTCTGATTTTACTTTGTTTTGTTGTGCTTGCGCTTGAGCTTTAGCTTTGTCTTGTTTTGCTTTTGCATCAGCCTTTGCCTTTGCTTGTTTTGCTTGAGCATCAGATTTTGCCTTAGTTACGGCAGCTTCTTTTTTACTTACATTATTTGCAGCATTATTCAATGCGTTAGACAATGTTCCTGCTTGTGCAGCTGCACCAAAACCTACTACAGCAACAGCTAATAAAGATACTAATAATTTTTTCATCATCATTCTCCTTTCGTTCTTTCTAACCTGTCTAATGTTTTTTGTTTTTCATTTAATCTTCGTTCGAGATATTTTATCTCACGTTCTTTTTGTATTCGCAACATTTCCTGTTCACGAATTTTTTGTTTATACCTCACTATATCTTTAGAACGCATGACTTTCTTTTTTTGTTCATTTTTATTGAAAAAAGCTTTAACTTTTGTTGACATTGCCGTCGGGTCAACATCTTGTGATGTCGTTACATCTTTAGAAACACCTGTAGAAACAGACGTAGTTTGCGAGAGAGCAAAACGGTTTCCAAATACAATAACCACAAACAATATCAAAGATAAAATACCTTTTAACATACTTTGATAATATCTTAAAATTTAGTATTTTTCAATAATTTCCGAGATACCTTTTTTCGCAAGATTAAATATTTCAATCATCATTTCAAACTCGTAAGGTTCTCCCTCTGCAGTTGTTTGGAATTCTATAATTTTACCGCTTTTCGTCAAAACAACATTTGAATCAACTTGAGCATGTGAATCTTCCTCATAATTCAAATCCAAACGAACTTCACCATCTACAATGCCCGCAGAAATCGCAGCAATCGGTTCGATTATTGGAGATTCCTTTAATGTTCCGTCAGCAATCAACTTTTCGATTGCATCGGTTAAGGCAACAAAACCACCACAAATACTTGCGGTTCTTGTTCCACCATCAGCCTGAATTACATCGGCATCAATCGTAATTGTTAAATCTGACATTTTTGTCAAATCAACACATGCTCTAAGGCTTCTACCGATTAAACGTTGAATTTCTTGAGTTCTACCGGAAATTTTTGTTCTTTCTCGTTGACATCTTGTAGATGTAGATGATGGTAAAAGTGAATATTCAGCGGTCAACCAACCTCTAGGGTCGTCTTTTGACATCCATTTGGGTTTACTAACTTCTACAGAAGCAGTAGTCAAAACTTTTGTATCTCCGAACTCTACCAAAACAGAACCCAATGCATGTTTCGTATAATTTCGTGTGAATTTTATTTCTCTGGTTTGGTCATTTTCACGATTTTCCAATCTCATATTAGCCTCCAATTCTTAAATATTATCATTTTTTCGCATATCGTAATCCCACATATAAATCTGTCCGCAATATCTGCAAACAGCATGCTCATTCATAAATTGTAAATCCGGAACAAAAACGTACCCGTCAACTGATATTTCTAATTCATCTTTTGAATTATAAGCTTGAGAGAATTTCCTGCTACCGTTGTAATCAGGTGAAAACATCAATTCAAATTTATCTATTGATTTACAATTCTTACAAATAAACATAAATTATTCTTCTCTATCAATGTTTTTTCTTCTTGACGATTTTGAAACCTTAGTTTTATCTTTTTTATTATCAGACAACTTCATTTGGCTCAAATTCACATACCATAACGTCCAACATACACTACGAATCGGCAAAGTCAAACCCATAACCAAAAAGGTTAAAGAAGATGATAAAATGACTTTTGAAATCATAGTTGGTGTTATGTTTTGCAAATTGAAGTATGTCAAAAATTCATTTACGTAATCAAGAGGAATTAACGAAGTATACTCATCTAATTTGTTACAAATTAATGTTGTAAGGTTCAAGAAATCCAAAACTACGGCAAAACCTTGTGAAATTATATAAATAGAGAAAAATGCTAAAAATGCCATTATTAAAAATGTTCTGAACCAGTTCCCCTTGATAAGACAAAAACTACGTTTAAAAATCTCTGTAATATTCAATTCAGGTTCAAATGTAAATACTTGGAACACTAAAATTAAGTAAATCCAAATAACAAACCCAGGAATTATAAAAAATATTGTGCTGCCAACTGATGATAATGCACCAACAACAAACAACAAAAGGATAAATGAAAATGAGCGTCTTGTGGCAACTTCATTGTGAGATTGGAAATCATAAACCTTGCCGGAAGTTAATGCGCCTTCCGTCATTGAATTTAATGCAACATAAGCAACCAGATAATTCCAAAAGGCCTTTGTAAAAATTAGCAGCCCCGGAACAGCAAGCAAAATCAGATAGACCAAAGCCATTGCAGGATTTTCGACCTTATCTGTAATTGTTTGCACAAGCGCAAAAGGAATTACCAGCGACAAAACAAGCCCTATAACTTGTCCAAATACTGGGAATAGCATATACAATAAAAATTTATCTATATTTGAAAAATATATCTTCAAACCTTCAAACAAAACATAAAATATACTATTATTAACTTTATCTTTGGACATTTTCACTCCTTTTTGTTATATAATTTTAATACAAAAACACGAAGATAAGAATATGATTAAGAATATAGAAATTATAAAAAATTTAAAAAAAGAAGATTTTGAGCAGAAAAAAGCAAATTTGCATATTCACACGACGTACTCAGACGGTTCAGCAACTTTTTCTGATATTGTCAAACAAGCAAAAGATAAAAATTACAACGTAATCGCAATTACCGACCATAATACTATTCAAGGGCATCTCGATTTTCCTGATGAAAATGTTATTACGGGTGTTGAATTTGACGTTTGGTACAAATACATTTTTTTGCACCTTTTAGCCTATGGAATTGACATCGAAGCAGATGGAATGCAAGAATTTTATGCAAAAGACAAGCGTGGAACAGAAATGGATATTCTCAGATTTTTTGCCAAAAGAGATATAAAAAAACTTATCTCAGAAATTCATAATGCTGGCGGAATTGCTGTACTTGCTCACCCAGCATGCTGTTGGGCGCTAAATATGGAAAAATTTATAAAAGATTTGGTAGATATCGGTTTAGACGGCTTGGAAGTTTATTATCCTTATCCGAGATGGAGAAAATACATAAAATTTTCAAATCCGGACATATTAGAAGGAATTGCTGATAAATACGGACTTATCAAAACCGGCGGAACAGATTTACACGAAAAATATTTAAACTAAAAAAGTATCTCATTGTTGAGATACTTTTCTTTCAAATTAAATAAATTTAGTGACTAGTCACCAAACTTCCACGTATTATGGCGATGTTGAACATGCTTTTTATATTCTCCGGAACATACAAAATTAAAAATTTCTGCAGCAGGAGTTTCCATATCTTCTGTAATATTTAACAATTTTTCATTAACTTTAGGATACTCTGCAACGGCAAAACCTTCAGCATCATAAGCATAATAAGAAAGACGTGTCACAGTTCTATTTCCGCAATCAATTGCGACTTTAGCACGTGAACTCCAAATATCTTTTCCATACATTCTTTCTATAGGTTCTTCATCAGCAACGAATTTTGTCCACATTGTATAAACATTCCCACTACCTTCACCTGTATAAAAATTTGACGTTTTTGTAGGACGAATACTGTCTGCATCAACATAATTGCCTTGCCCTGCAAGTGACCAATGGTATGCAAACGCAGGTAATGCAGAAATTAGAATTAATGAAGTCATACATAACCAAGGTAAACCCTTTTTCATAAAAATTAGCCTCACTATTTTAATAAATTACCTGCTAATTGTATCATATATTAAGGACTGTTGCAATAATTTTTGGATTTTATACAATGGAAAGAGTAGAAAACAATTATAAATATGTAAATCTTTTGTTATATTTTAGCAAAACCCCAGCATTGTACGTTTTAAATACAAAAAATTAAGGATTAGGAAAAATGAAAATCACATTGCCTCAAGTTCAATATGCACAATCAATTAAAGACTTGCAAATAAAAAAGCAACAACAACCGCAGCAAACAACTAACATAGAAACAAACAGTTACGGAAAATTATCCGGATATGAAATTCCATTTGGTGCAATGCCTGGAGTTAAAGCACCTAAAGTTGATTTTCTTGCTGAAAAATTCAAACTTGCAGGCATAATTCAAAGTAAAATTGACGAAGTTAAAAACTATTCAATATCCAGAATTGTTAATGATGAGTTAAATAAAGTCAGAAAACAAATGAAAGCTGACATGAAAAAATATATTCTTGAGAATTATTCAAAAAATGAAATTTTGAACGATGTTGAAAGAATTCAAGAAGAAGTTGTAGAACGTCAAATTCGTACTTGGAAAGATACTCTTATCGACATTAATGACAGAGTTGAAGATATCAGAGCATATAAAATGGCTAATGATAAAAACGATTACCCGTTATTACGTAAACTTCATACCGCAATAATGAATGATGATACAGATTTATTCAGCGTTTACAATGAATACTATTCTCATTTAGGTGTCGCAAATAAACTTTCACAAGTAAAAAGACTTTATCCCAAAATGAAACTTCCGCCAACTCCGCACGAAGTTTTAGCAAAGAAAATTGCATCAACACTTGATAGAGAAACTGCAGAAGAACTGTTAGAATATTACGAAACTAAAGGTGCTGAAAGTTACGTTGATAAATTGACAGAAACAAGTGTTGCTATGTATAAAAAAGTTGTAAATCATAGTGGAATAAAAGACCCTAAAATTGTAAATGAGAAAGTTTTAGAAAATATTACATCTTATGTTAATGCTCAAATCATTAATGCTTACAGCATAGACTCACTTAGCAAAATTCCAACAATTCCACTACCTGCTAAAATCACTCCCGAAGATTTACAAATGATGCAAATAGATTATGACAAATATGTTATAAGTGTATTAAGACAAATGTACATTGAAGGTAAAAAACTTGCTGATATTACATATCAAGAAGGTGACAAAATCATAAGCCCTAAAGATTTTCGAGATACTTCATACAAGTTTGAAAAACCGGACGAAACCATTAAAGGATATCTGAAAAAAGCACAAAAAATCAGAGAATCAGAAAGAAATTATGAAAGATTTAATACAGAACAATTACAAGCAAGACTAAAACATTACGGAAATTCTGAAATTGCACAGAATGAAGAGATTTTAGATAGATTAATAGAATTCGATTCTTCACAATTCACAAAAGAAGATAGAGCACCATTAATCAAATTCGTGAGAATACTTGATGATATCAATGATAAGAAAATAACCGCAGAAGACGGTGCAAAACAAATCAAAGCCGAAAATCTTTCTCCGCACGGTACAATAAACCTGGACAAAGCGGAAAAAGAACAATTGTTGAACGAATTAAAACTAGAACAAAAGAGAACCGCTGAATACAAAAAGTATTGCCAAAATTATGACAATGTGGTTGAAGAGTTGTACCATTCAAACCTTCCTGATGCCGGCTCAATTTGTTCTACTTATAGACCTAAAAATATTGATGAAACAAGAGAAATTTCAGACAAGTTATTAAAAATTGTCGAAAAATATAGAAACAAAGATGGCAAACTGGAAAATACACAAAACCTTGAAAAGGATTTGAAATATTTTAATGATTATCTTGATAAGAAATTATATGACACTAAAAACCCTATACTTGCAAAAGCAATAGAATTTGCAAAAAAAGCAGATGGAAGTGTTGATGAAATTAGAACCGGTCATTATATTGATAGCGAAAAGATAACAACAGAAAATTATCAAGAACTTTACGGAAACTATGACACAAAACACAGTGACATTATTGACACTATCCACAATAGGTTTAATGGTGAAAAAGCAATTGAAGCATTAATTAAATTTGACGAATATTTGACCTTACCATCAAAAGAACAAATGAAAATATCAACTATTCTAAACTCATTTAATTTTGACAATGACTCATCTATGAAACCGTTAGTTGAATCAATAGTTAATAATCTTTATGTCAAAGAATCGACATTTATCAATGCTGCATTGAATAAAGAACAATCAAAATTTGTAGAAGCGGAAATGATGCCAAGTGCCAAAGCGGCAATTATTAAGGACAAAAAATTCCCGCTATGCCTTGATTATTTTGAATTGTTTGAACGTTCAATGGGTAAAGTTGCGCAAGCAAAAGAAGAAGACGGTATTCAAGCAATAGGGGCAAATAATAAATCTTTGCAAAAATTATATAAGCAAGAAGTTAAAATTTCTAAAGACGAAAGACTATACTCTACAAACGGAAATTATAAATTCGATTTGTATAAAGCAGGACTTCACAAGGAAAAAGCAACAAAAGCCTAGTTTTTAGTTTGTTTATTAACGATATAAGGTCTTACAAAAGCCCAAGTTCCGTACATAGAAACAAGTGTACCCAAAATATTCAAAGGTTTTGAAACTTTTTGGAATTTACTTGTTAGTCCACCAAGAGTCAACAAAGTCATGCCGCTCATTACACCCAAGTAACCTTTAAATATCGTTCTTGGAACTGTTATTGTATCATTCAAATCTGCGGAATTTTTAACTTTTGTAGAAAAATTATCCAAATATAATTTTGAATTTCCTTGTGATGTAAAATTATTGTATGGTTGAATACTCATTATTTTCATAAATTAAATCCTCTGTTTATATAAAAAACAAACAAATTATTTTTTGCTACTATTTTTATAAAATCCTGTTTGCACAATATTTTTACCAAATTTTGCTTCAAGTTTGTCAAAACATTTTGCCAATTTATCTTTTTTACACGTTGCATCAACTTGAGAATACAAACTCAACTGTTCAACACTTTGCTCACCTATTTTATTCAAAAACACTCCGGTACTGCGGTATAAAATTTCAGGATTATAAATTTCTTCAAGAAGTTTTATTGCAATATTTGAGATTTCCAACTCAAAATCAACAGGAACTAACAAGTCTTTTTTATTGTAATAAACTCGAAAATCTTTTGCCCTAAGCATTACACCAATTTGCAAACACTTTGTATCATAAGAACGAAGCTTGCGACAAGATGTGTGGATATGCCTATTTAACTCATTTTTAATAAAGTTCAAATCCGAGGTAAAAATCCCAAAAGCACGAGTATTTTGAATAGATTTTGGAATTTTTTCTTTATTAGATATCTGCGAAACCATTTCACCAAGTAGTTCATGCCTCATTTCAATTCCATGAATACCAATTTTTGAATCCAACCAACTATCAGAATGATTAACCAATTCTTCTGCCGTCAAAATACCGTATCGTTTCAAATTAACTGTTAAACGTCTTCCAATTCCCCAAATCTCTTCAATTTTGGTATCTTTCAATAATTTATGAATTTTCCTTTTTCCAACAAGAAAAACACCGTCTTGCATAAATTTTGCCTTATCAGATGCCAATTTAGACAAAGTTTTTGTAGAACTTACACCAATAGAAACAGGAATATCAACCTCTTGCAAAATTTTTTCTCTTAGGTATATTGCAAGACTGCGATAATTTTTCTTATACAACTTTGTCAATCCGGTAAAATCAACAAAAGCCTCATCTATAGAATATATTTGAACATAAGGACTAAAGTTTTTTAAAACATTCATTACCTGATTCGAAACTTGAGAGTAGTATTCATGGTCTGCTGTTATATAAGTACAATTTGGGTGATCTTTTTTTGCCATAAAATAAGGCTCACCCATTTTTATACCATATTTTTTAGCCTCTTTAGAACGTGAAACAACACACCCTTCCGTATTGGAAAGCACACATACGGGAGTATTTTTCAATTCGGGATTACGTTTTTGTTCACAAGAAACAAAAAACGAATCACAATCCACAAGCGCTATAAATCTTTGCAATACCATAATTACAGTATCAAACCAAAACTCAAAATAGTCAATTAAAAAAACGTAATACACTAGCAAAAATTATCTTGATGTTTTTTTATACATAGTGTATCATTAAAATAAAAAAGGTGAAAAATGAACGAAAAAGAAAATTTTACATTACCTAAAAAATCTGAACTTACTAAAATTAGTATAAATGAATTTAAAAATTCATTGCCTGATTTAAAAAACTGCGATGACTCAAAATCAATAATTATCGCAAATTGGCTTGCGAGTTGGATAAAACACGCACTAAAAACAGGTAAAGCAAAATACTCAAACGTATTACCGACAAAATCAGAATTTGCATACACTCTTGGAGTAAGTGTCGGAACAATTCAACATGCAATCAGACATTTGGAAGACTTAGGTTTTGTCGAATCAAAACAATGCATAGGAACAATGATAAAAGACTACTCCAAACCTGTTTCTATAAAAAAGTTGACTTCAAAAAGAGATTTAGCGATAAATGCAATAAAAAATTATATTTTAAATGATGGATTTAAAGTTGGTTCATTTTTACCTTCCTCAAGAACAATTGCAACGATTATCGGATTTTCAAGCAATACAACAAGACTTGCTATTGATGCACTCGTTGCTGAAAATATAATAAAACGAAGATTTAAAAATGCTCGTGACAACGGTTGGGTTGTATTGACTCTTGACTTTGCACCTGATGAAAACAATACAAAACAACACTCAGAAACTCTTGTTGAAATGACCGCAAAAGAATTGGAAAAACTAATTGCAAAAGAAATGAAAGTTGGGGACAAATTACCACCTCATCAAGAACTTTCTAATAGATTAAAAGTAAGTTTAAAAACGACACACGATGCGCTGCAAATACTAATCAAAAAAGGTTATCTTTTAGCAAGACGTGGAACTTACGGAACAACAATAATTAAAATTCCGGGGGAAGCCATTAAATCACAAAAAATCGAAGATAAAATTTTTGCACCGGCAAAAGATGCGGCATTTTATCATTATGAAAAAACTCAAAATTATTTAAAACGATTAATTGCGCAAAACTATGAAATCGGTGAGAAATTGCCATCTATTTTAACCTTGGCTAAAGATTTAGATTTAAGTCCTAACACAATCAGAACAGCCTTCCAACATCTTGCAAAAGAAGGCTACCTTGTATTTTCCAGAGGTCGTTACGGCGGAACATTTGTAATTGATATTCCGGAAATAGAAACACAAGCGTTCAAATGGCTTGCAGTAAACCCAAGTTTTGCAAAAGAATTTCAGGATTCTCACTCAAATTAATACCGAAATGTAAAATTTGCTAAATACTTTTGACATGACATAACCCTATCTGCGATAATAATACAATACATTATACTTAGGGAAATTTATGTACATAAAACAGTTGGAAATAGATAATTTTAAATCTTTTGCGAACAAGGCTGCAATACCGCTATTGGAAGGTTTTACGACAGTTTCAGGTCCAAACGGTTCCGGAAAAAGTAATATCATTGACAGTATTATGTTTGCACTTGGTTTGAGAACCGGCAGCGCTTTGCGTATTGAAAATTTGTCCGATTTTATTACGACATTTAACAATCGAAATGAAGCAACCGTAAAAGTTACATTTGGTGGTGTTGACGGTGATAACGAACTATCTGTAGCCAGAAGTATCAGAAAAACTAAACAAGGTTTTGCAAGTACATATTACCTGAATGATAAAACCGATACATTAACAAATATTCGTTCAATATTAGAAAAATACAACGTAACTCCAAACAGTTACAATGTTATGATGCAAGGTGACGTATCAAGTATTGTAATGAGTTCGCCAAAAGTCCGTCGTGGAATTATTGATGAAATCGCAGGTGTTGCGGATTTTGACAGACGTATAGACCAAGCAACAAATGAATTAAAAACAGTTGAACAAAGAGTTCAATCTGCAGCACTTATTTTGAGCGAAGTTGAAAAAACACTTGAACAACTCAAAGAAGAACGAGAAGTTGCATTAAAATATAAAGCGTTGCAAGATGAGAAAAACGGTCTTGAAGCTCAGGTCAGCAAAGTTAAATTTTTCGACTTAAAACGTAACCTTGAAATTGCGCATAATAATATATTGCAAGCAAACAAACAGTTAAAAGAAGAAGAATTTAAGAAAAAAGATTTAGAAGAAAAAATCAAACTTGTCACTGAAAAATATAAAGAACTCGAAGGTATATTGAAAGAACAAGGTGAAGATGAGCGAAACAAATTAAAAGATGCTCAAAGTGACTTGTCTGCAAGAATACAAATCAAAAAAAATGCGATAGATTATTCAGAAAAACAAATACAACAAGGTTTGCAATCTATTGAAAATGCAAACAACGGTATAAAAACTTATCAAAAAAATATTGAAAATGAAAAACTCAATATTAAACTTTCTAATGATAAAATTACTATCATTGAAGGACAAATTAAAGAGAAAAAAGAAGAATTAAACAAAAAAATTCAAGAAATTTCCGGACTTAGTAGTAGTGCAGACAAATATTTGCAAGAAAGAAATAATGCTTCTCGTGATTTAGACAGTTTCAAAGATAAAGACAATGAACTTTTAAAACAATCTTTACCAAAAGAACATGAATTAAAATCATTAAAAGAAGAAATTGCAAGCGCTAAAGAATTTATAGAAAATGCTCAAAAAGCAAAAGCGACATTTGATGACGATAAATCGTTAAAACAACTTCAAGTAAGTGATTTGAAAAAGGAAATGGAAGAACTCAAAGACTTGCAAACTAAAACTATGCAACGTCTTGATGATACAAAAACCGCTATTGAAGATTATGAACACGATGAAAGAGTTGCTTTCCGAAAATTAACAGATATGGAAGCAATGAAACGTGCAAATGCCGGCTCTGCAGCAACAATACCTATAAATACGGTTATGAACGCTAAACTTGATGGAGTTCATGCGCCTTTGATGCAGTTAGGTTCAGTTGATGAAGAATATTCAACAGCGCTTGATATAGCCTTTGGCGGGCGTTTGGCAAACATTGTTGTAGATGATACACATACTGCAAATGTTGCAATGGAACTGTTAAAATCATCAAGAGCAGGCAGAGCAACATTCTTACCATTAAACAAACTCAAAAAGGCACCTACAAGATTGCAACTTCCGAAAAATAGCGGAGTAATAGATTTTGCAATAAATTTGGTAGATTTTGATGGTATATATTTAGATGCATTTTTCTACGCTGTTGCAGATACTTTGATTGTTGAAGATGCAGAAGTTGCAGAATCTTTGATTGGTAAATATCGTATGGTAACACTTGATGGTAAACTATACGAAAAATCAGCAGCAATCACAGGCGGTTATGTAAAAAAATCAGGCTTTGGTTTTAATCAAAACGATGACAAAGAAATCGAATCTGCAAAAGAAAAATTAAACAAATTGCAAGAAAAACGTGCAAATGCAGAAAAAGAGAAAAAAGAACTGGAAACAAAGCTTGAACAAATCAGAATTGCACACTCCTCAGC
>CAVHEM010000005.1:0-18271 GCA_963635055.1 Bacteroidaceae bacterium
AGGCTCAAAGGATTTTTTAAGTCTTTCAGAATGACGTATTCTTTGTTCAATGCCATGCCAAACGGTCATTCCTGTAAATGACGAGAACCTTGCTAAATCCACCCAATAGTCATTCCGGACAAGCACGAGCAGTGTGCGTAACGAAGTGAAGACACGTTTAATGCGAGTGCGAAAGATCCGGAATCTGTTTAGTTACCAATTTGCAAAAATTGGAAAAGTAGGTTGGCGTTGCCACGCCGACGGTGTTAATTTACTTGTCGGAGTGGCAATTACGACTTGCATTTTGCATCGACAATTATATTCAAGATTATTTGCTTTGCCAATAGCTCAACGGCTTGTATAACATATCCCAATATGGTTTTGACTCTTTGATAGGATTTTTGTTTTTGTGTGCAAATCTATAACAACCTTTGTTGCTTTGAGAATGTTTAAGTGTTGGGTTGCATAATGAATTATATCCGTCGTCTGCAGAATTGTATGTAAATACGTCATAACCCCAACGGTTTGGTCCTTTGAACGGTCCGTTAGTGTCAAAAGAGAATGCTATGTAGGCAGGAAAAGTGCCACCATTTATATTTGCACTCCATCTTGTAATCATAGTTCCGTTAGGCAATATATACCCTTCTGAAACCGGACAACTCGGTAAAGATTCTCCCATCATACCATGGCAACCGATACCGCCAGCCCATACTCTGTGATAAATCTCATTACCGGTGATTACTGTCGCACCTTTAAATTGTTTAACCCACGCTTCGTTTGTTGCAGGAATTTGTGCTTTTAAATCTTTGAACGCTTGTCCTCTACCGCCATCTGCTGCAGCGCCTGTAACTACAGTATCTTTCAAGTCCATACCGACTTCTTCAGAGGTTTTTAATATTGCCTGATTTAGCATTGAATCGACGGTTTTGAATTGAGTTTCCAACACTTTAACTTTATATGAATTTATCAAAGACGGTAATGACATTGCTGCAACAATTCCAATAATACCAAGTGTTATTAAGACTTCTGCAAGTGTAAAACCTCTCTTCATACAATCTCCTTTTGTAATGTATCATCTTACATATTTATAACTATTATTGTTGCAAAATGTGTTTATGTCAAGACTTTTGAAATTAGGACAGAACATTAAGCGATACAGAAAGCAAAAAGGTTTGTCGCAAAACGAACTTGCAGAAATCGTAAATTTTTCAAGAGAACATCTTGCTTGTATTGAAACAGGACGAGAATATATCAGTTTGCGAAAATTGTTTCAAATCGCAGATTCTCTTGAGATTTCATTAAAAGATCTTATTGATTTTGACTAATTTTATTTTTTTAGTGTTTTTAAAATTTATCTTCAACTTAACCCAATGTAAAGATTATTTTCCAAAAGTTATGTTTGTGCTATAATTAACACAAGGAGTATAGGCACTGGAGGATAGAGGGTTGACTCAGCAAAACATGTTTGATCACGGGAAAATCGTTCCTGTTAATATAAGAGAAGAAATGAAACGTTCGTATATCGATTATGCGATGAGTGTAATTGTAGGTCGTGCGTTGCCAGATGTTAGAGATGGTTTGAAACCTGTTCACAGACGTATTTTATACGCAATGAACGAATTGGGTATGTATCCGGACAAGCCGTTTAAGAAATGTGCTCGTATCGTTGGTGAAGTTCTTGGTAAATATCACCCGCACGGCGACAGTTCTGTTTATGAAGCGTTAGTTCGTATGGCTCAGGACTTCTCGACAAGATATCTTATGGTAGATGGGCATGGTAACTTTGGTTCTGTTGATGGTGACGGGGCTGCTGCAATGCGTTACACAGAGGCTCGTATGCACAAAATTACTCAATCAATGTTGGCAGATATTGATTGTGAAACTGTTGAGTTTGAACCAAACTTTGATGGTTCGTTGCAAGAGCCATCAGTGTTGCCGGTTAGACTTCCAATGTTGTTACTAAACGGTGTTTCTGGGATTGCGGTTGGTATGGCTACAAATATTCCGCCGCACAACCTTAGAGAAGTTGTAGACGGTACAATCGCTTTGATTGATAATCCGAAAATTACGGTTCCTGAACTTATGGAATATATTAAAGGCCCTGATTTCCCTACTGCTGCTACGATTATCGGTTTGAACGAAATTAAGCAAGCTTATGAAACCGGTAGAGGTTCAATCAAGATGTCTGCCGTTTCAGGATTTGAAGAAATTGCAGGTGGTGGCGGACGTCAAACAAGAACTGCGATTGTTGTTACAGAAATCCCTTATCAGGTTAATAAAGCGCAACTTATTGAAAAAATTGCAGAACTTGTTAAAGACCAAAGAATTACAGGTATTTCTGATATTCGTGATGAATCCGACCGTGAAGGTATGAGAATTGTAATCGAATTAAAAAGAGATGCAAAACCTGATGTCGTTCGTAACAATTTGTACAAATATACTCAACTCGCTACAACATTTGGTGTTAACATGGTTGCACTTTGTGGCAAACAACCCCGTTTGATGAATTTGTACGAAGTATTGAATGAATTTGTTGAACACAGAATTGAAATTGTAACACGAAGAACTATTTTCTTCTTGAAAAAAGCAAAAATCAGAGCGCATATTTTAGCAGGTTTGATTATCGCTTTGGGTTCTATTGATGAAGTTATTGAACTTATTAAATCATCAAAAACAACAGACGTTGCAAGAGAAGGTTTGATGAGCAGATTTGGACTTGATGCAGACCAAGCAAACGCAATTTTGGAAATGCAATTAAGACGTTTGACAGGTTTGGAACAAGACAAAGTTAAGGCTGAATATGACGAATTGTTGAAAAAGATTGCAGAATATGAATCTATTTTGGCAAGTCGTCAAAAGATTTTGGACATCATCAAAAATGAATTACTTGAAGATAAAGAAAAATATGGTGATGATAGAAAAACTCAAATTTTACCTGACCAAGGCGAAGTTACTATTGAAGATTTGACTCCAAATACTCCAATGGCAGTATTTATTACTCACCAAGGGTATTTGAAACGTATTTCTTTGGATACGTTTGAACGTCAAAACCGTGCTACTCGTGGCAAATCAGGTATTAAGACAAAAGAAGATGATGACATTCAACATTTCTTTACTGCAATGATGCACGACAAAGTGTTGTTCTTCTCTTCAAAAGGTACTGTTTACAGTTTGAATGTTTATGACTTCCCTGAAGGTGGTCGTCAATCAAAAGGTTTGCCTATTGTAAACGTTCTACCGATTGACCAAGATGAAAAAATTACGGCAGTTGTTCCTGTAAGTTCATTCTCAAATGATTTGAATTTGATAATGTTGACGAAAAAAGGTAACATCAAACGTATTGAATTGGATAACTTCACAAGTATCAGACGTAACGGTATTATTGCGATTGGTTTGGACGAAGGTGACAGTTTGTGTTGGGTAAAACTTGCAACTGCAAAAGATGAAATTATTATCGGTACATCTTGTGGTATGGCTATCAGATTCCCAATTCAAGATTTAAGACCGTTGGGAAGAAGTGCAAGAGGTGTAATTTCTATGAAATTACGTTCCGGTGATGAAATCGTAGGTTGCGATATTGTTCCGCAAGATTATGATGCCGATTTGTTAGTTGTAACTTCTGACGGTTTTGGTAAACGTACAAAATTGTCTGAATTCAGAACTCAAAACAGAGGTGGTATCGGTCTTATCGCAACTAAATTCAAAACAAGTGCATCAAGACTTGTTGCTTTGACTATTGTGAGAGATTCTGATGATATTATGCTAGTCACTGCAAACGGAGTTGTAACACGTTTGAATGCAGGTTCAATCTCTCAACAAGGTCGTCCAGCAACAGGTGTAAGAGCACAAAACTTGGGCGAAAATGATGTTGTTTGCTCGGTTAATAAAATAATTAACCCTGATGAAGATGACGTAACAATCAAAGTTCCTCAAAAAGAAGCAGAAAAACCTGCAGAACCGGAAGTTCAACAAGCCAGTCTGCTTGATGAAAGTGATAAAAAATCAGAATAATAAAATAAAAGATATAGGCTTTTTCGGAAATCTCCGGAGAGCCTATATTTTATAAGTCAATTTATGAATGGCACAAATATGAATACAAAAATTAAAATAATATTTTTGCTAATTTTATCTTTTACAATATGCCCCGTTTTGGCATCAGGGTATTATGTTGTTAATAATTTAGATAGAATTTTTACACCATCAACACAGGCAAATTCTAATGCGGTGTGTTTTTTCTATAAAGACGGAAAATATAAATGTGCTTGTAAAGAACCAACTATTTTGAAAATTTGGACATCAGGCGATATAACCAGAATTAAAGGCTTTTCGTTTAGTAAAAGCTATGGAAATATAAAAGAATGTAGTGATGTCGATTTTTCACTGGGCTTATAGGTGTATTTCCGCTCTTTGCTTGAATTTTTTAGGGAAATAATGTATAATCTGTTTGTTTTTAGTAAGAGCATGCAGGTGTAAAAATGCCGTTCAAATTCCAACCACAAGCGATAGAAGATGTAATACTAGTAGAGCCTAAAGTTTTTGGTGATGTTCGTGGTTTTTTTATGGAAGCTTACAAAAAATCTGATTTCTTTGCTAATGGTATCACGGTAGAATTTAATCAAGATAATCATTCAAAATCAACAAAAGGTGTGTTGAGAGGTTTGCATTTTCAAAAAAGTCCGCACGGACAAGCAAAACTTGTAAGGTGCTCAAAAGGTCGAATTTACGATGTTGCGGTCGATATTCGCAAAGGCTCACCAACATTTGGTAAATATGTAAAAGTTGAATTGTCAGAAGAAAATAAGAAAATGTTGTTTATTCCGGAAGGTTTTGCACATGGTTTTGTTGCTTTAACCGACGAAGTTGAATTGTTGTACAAAGCAAGTGGAGAATATTGCCCTGAGGCAGATTGCGGAATTTTATGGAATGATAAAGATATAAATATAGATTGGGGTATAGATTTTGCTCCGATATTGTCAGAAAAAGATAGCGCTCAAAAAACGTTAGCAGAAAGAATGAAGGAGTTATAAAGTGACAACGATATTAGTAACAGGTGGAGCCGGATTTATTGGAAGTTGTTTTATAAGACATGAATTAAGAAAGCACCCTGATTATAAGATAATAAATTTAGATGCATTAACGTATTGCGGCAATTTGGAAAATTTGGAAGATGTAGATTATAATGTGAACTATGGATTTATTCACGGAAATATTTGCGATAGAAAACTTGTTAGAGAATTGGTTGCCGAAGTTGATTATGTTGTGAACTTTGCGGCAGAATCACATGTTGATAATTCTATTAAAAAACCTGAAATCTTTATAAAAACAAATATTCAAGGAACATTGAATTTGTTGCAAGCGTGCAAAGATTTGGGCATTGAAAGATATTTACAGGTTTCTACTGATGAAGTTTATGGTTCGTTAGGCAAAACCGGTTATTTTTATGAAACTACTCCGCTTGCTCCAAACAGTCCGTATTCAGCAACTAAAGCAAGTGCAGATTTGTTGGTTAGAGCCTATCATGAAACTTATGGTGTTCCTATTTTGAATACAAGATGTTCAAACAATTACGGACCTTATCAATATCCTGAAAAATTGATACCGTTCTTTATTTCTAAATTATTAAAAGATGAAAAAGTTCCGGTTTATGGTGACGGGTTGAATGTCCGAGATTGGTTGTATGTATATGACCATTGCGAAGCTATTGATGTTGTTTTGCATAAAGGTAAAATCGGTGAAGTCTATAATATTGGCGGTCACAATGAAAAAACTAATCTGGAAATTACTCGTATAATTCTTGAAGCGATGGGCAAGGACGAAAGTTCGATAGAATATGTTCAGGATAGATTAGGTCACGATAGACGTTATGCAATTTCTAACGATAGGATTACAAAAGAACTTGGTTGGGAACCTTCTGTTACTTTTGAAGAAGGTATTAAAATGACAATAGATTGGTATTTGAAAAATCAGGAATGGATTCAGCATATAGAAGAAAAGAAAGTGAAAAAAGTTAAATGACAAAAATTTTGGTAACAGGTTCAAAAGGTATGCTCGGGCAAGACTTGTGCAATATCTTGAAACTGAACGGGTATAATGTTATCGGAACCGATAGAACTCTTTTAGATATAACCAAAATTGAACAAGTGAAATCTGTTATAAGTCAAGAAAATCCGGATTATGTTGTTAATTGTGCTGCATATACAAATGTTGATAAAGCGCAAGAAGATATTGCAACTGCTAGGATTGTAAACTCTAACGGTAGTGAAAATTTGGCAAGAGTTTGTGCTAAAAATGAAATTCCGCTAATCTATATTTCGACAGACTATGTGTTTGATGGGACAAAGGGTGAAAAGTATCTTCCTTCAGATATTCCAAATCCAATAAATAATTATGGTTTGACTAAGTTGGAAGGAGAAAAAGCCGTTCAAAAATATTGTCAAAAATATTATATTTGTCGCACAAGTTGGTTGTATGGAAAATATGGCAAAAATTTTGTCGAAACAATGCTTTCTTTAGCGAACAATCCTGAAATAAAAGTTGTAGATGACCAAAAAGGTTGTCCGACGTGGACAGTGGATTTGTCTAATGCGATAGTAAAAATTATAGAAAATAAATTTCCTTATGGAATTTATCATACATGTGGTGGCGGTTGTGCTACGTGGTATGGATTTGCAAAAGAAATATTTAGCCTTGCGGGTCTTGATGTGGATTTAAAACCTTGCAAAACTGATGAATTTCCACGACCAGCCAAAAGACCAAAATATTCCGCTATGGATAATGAAAATTTGTGTAGAGATTGGCAGTTAGCATTAAACGAATATATGGAAAATAGAAAGTAGAGGTAAAAATGAAGGGAATAGTATTGGCAGGTGGAAGCGGTACGAGATTATACCCGAGTACATTGGGGATTTCAAAACAATTGTTGCCTATATATGACAAACCTATGATTTATTACCCGATATCCGTATTAATGTTGGCAGGAATTCGAGATATTTTAATAATTTCAACACCTTCTGATTTACCTAATTTTGAAAAACTTTTAGGCTCAGGTGAACAGTTTGGGGTAAATTTTTCGTATAAAGTTCAACCGAGTCCGGACGGATTAGCGCAAGCATTTATCTTGGGCGAAGATTTTATTGGAAAAGACTCTGTAGCGTTAGTGTTGGGGGATAATATATTCTATGGCCCCGGCTTTACTGGAATGTTAAAAAATGCCGTAAAAGTTGCAGAAAAAAATAATGAAGCAACTGTGTTTGGCTATTCTGTCAAAGATCCTGAACGATTTGGGGTTGTTGAATTTAACAAAGATGGAAAAGTTATCTCAATTGAGGAAAAACCAAAAGAACCAAAATCAAATTATGCAGTAACAGGTTTGTATTTTTACGATAATAAGGTCGTTGAATATTCAAAACAATTAAAGCCTTCCGCTCGTGGAGAATTGGAAATTACCGATTTGAATAAAATATATTTAGAAAATAATAAATTAAATGTCGAATTGTTTGGACGAGGGTTTGCATGGCTTGATACGGGAACTCACCAATCCTTGATGAGAGCAAGTAATTATGTTGAAACAATTGAGGAAAATCAGGGCATAAAAATTGCTTGTTTAGAAGAAATTGCATATAGAAAAGGTTGGGTGACTAAGGAAAAATTACTCCAAAATATTCAAAATTATCCGAAAAATAATGAATATTTTGAATACTTAATTTCATTGTAATTTTTAGTCGATATATTCGTCAGTTTCAATTCTTTCGATTAACTCTTTATAGCCGCTATGGTTTGAATTTCCGTCATAGCGAAGGAGTCGTCTTTTTGCGATTTCTTTTAGGTATGCGATTTTGCTTTGATTACCTTTTTCTACAAAGAATAGCATTGCTTGTTTTCTATGTTCAAAAAGTTCATTTTCAGGCATTTTTGCAAGTACATCACCAAATGTTTCAGGACGAAGTTTTCTATCCCATTCATAAAACGGTGTGTTTAAGAAACAGAAGGTTTTTGCATAAGATAATATGCAAGGTGTCCACGATACATCTTCATATTTCAAAATCCCAAGCGGGTGCGCTTTTACAATTGATGCACGGTATAACTTGTTCCAGATTGCACAGTTGTAGAAATTTGGAGTGTACATAATGTCTAAATATTTGTCAATGTCAATTGCAGTATCAGTTTGGAACGGTAAATTGCAGTGAACTGTGTAGCCACTGTCAATTAATCTGTATAATGGAGCAATTGCAATGTCACAATCATTTTTAGTGATAGTTTTGTACAATTCTTCCAACATATTCGGACGAATCATATCGTCATTGTCCATAAATGCGATATACTTCCCTTTTGCGGCTTTTATTCCGACATTTCTTGTGTCTGCGACTCCGCCATTTAGTTTTTGGATTGAAACGATGTTATCATAATTTTCTGCAAACCAATCAATTATATCTTGAGTTGAATCTGTACTTCCATCGTTTACTATAACTATTTCAAAATCGTGAAATGTTGAGGCTAGTGCCGTATCAATGCTTCGTGCAATATAATCTTTTGCATTGTAAGCCGGTATGATTAGTGATATTTCAGGTTCTCCAAATTCAATATTTGAACAAATTACATAATTAGATGTTGCGATAATTGTTTTTCCGTTTGGCGAGTTTACATACGCTTTTACGCAGAATTTTGTATCAATGTTGAATTTATCTAAGTATGCATAATGTCTAAGACTGTCACTTGTTTCAAATATCGGGAACTCTCCATCTTGTGCGTATACCATAAATCCATCGGCATTTCCGTCAAATAACCAAGTTAAAAACATTCTGTTATTGAAGGATTTATGAATAGATAAAGCTTTAAATTCATTTTTTGCACATTCAAATATTTGTGATGAATTGAGTACAAGTCTTGATTGTTTTGAATCCAGTGCGTAAGGTTTTATTTTATATGAAATGTTTTCTTCATATTGAGTTGTTAAGTATGTTTGTTCAGAATTTAGTTTCCCGCCAAAGTTTTTGTCGCCATTATCTGCGTATAATCTGTAGGCTTTTGCGTTTGGATAAGCACTGTAATGGATTTGTACCGTATTATCGTTGTTTTTAAAAGCAACAGTGTCAATATTTTCTAAAATGAAATTTTTAACAGATGTTTGGTCAACAATTATTCCATTTCTTATTGCTTGAACAAAACATGCATTTTCTCCGTAAGGAAGGAGTGAAAGTGTTGCAAAATTTGTATCATAAACTTTTGCATATTCTACAAACGTGTCGTTGATTTTGCAAAAAATTCTAAAATAATCTGCTTCAATTTTATTCCAAGATAAATATACTTTTGCATTCTTTGAGCTAATACTTAACTTCATATATAAAACCTCTTTTTTTCTTATTATATCAAAATTCCTGAATTTGTTCTATGATTTAGTTTTGTGAAACGATTTTTCTGTTAGTTCAATCCATTTTGAATTAATATATGTGTTATAACTTTTTGCAAATTCTATCAGAGCGCTAACCAAAACTCTTCCGCTATCTGATTTTCCTAAAAACAAATAATCTCCATTTGAGTTTTCGCAAAACAAAATTTCTCTATGTAAAATTTTATCAATGTGTGTTTTAGGGTTTTTCATAATTGCAATTCTTAACCAATCATGTAGAAGAGCCAATGTAGTGGTCTTTCTCATCATTAATTCTTCGTTATGCAGTTGTAAATATTTTGCAAATTCTCCAAGTATCATCTTAATCCTCAAAAGGGGTTGCCGTTGTAAGACAAGTTATATCATAAATTCCGTGTTTGTTAAACTCTTTTATCATTTCTTCAAAAGTTGAACCTGTTGTACAAATATCATCAATTAAAAGAAGTTTTTTGTTTGGAATAATTTTTGAACTATCGACAACAAATGCTTTGTGTAAATTCGCTAATCTTTGATTTTTATTCAAATTATATTGAGGCTTTGTGTCTTTAATTCTTTTTATACAAGTTGTGTTGACTTCGTAGCCTGAAAATTTTGCAAATTCAATTGCTACTAAATCCATGTGATTGTATTTTCGTTTTTTCTTTCTTTTGGGATAAATAGGAACCGGTATGATTTGAAAATCATCTTCAATCTCAAGTCTTTGCCAATATTCCCACATGAATTTTGCCATATAGTATGCCAAATCTTTTTGTCGATGATATTTCAGCCCTCTAATCATTTTTTGTAATTCTTTTGAGTAAACTCCGGCACAATAAACTCTTGAATTAAAGATTATGCGGTTTGTTTTTGCAGGTAAAAAGTCGAGTTTATCGTAACAATCAGAACACATTTTGACAGACTCAATTGAGCGTCCGCAAAAATAACACTTCTTTTTGTAAATCCAATCCAATAATCCGACAAGAAAGTTTTTCATAACTAAATGCTAACATATAATTTCTTGTTGTAAAAATATTTACCTAAAAAAATAATAATTGTGATAAAATCTTATTATGAAAAAGATTTTATTAGTTATATTTTTTGCAATATTTTCAGTATTGCCTGTTGCGGCAGAAGAGCAAAATTTGACATTTCTTTATATAAACGGGTCAAATAATAACGATACCAAAATGAAAGATTGGTATATCAAAGGGGTTAATAAATTGCACCCTGTTATAAAAAGAAAATTTGAAAAAAATAGTACCGTAAAGAAATGGGCAAAAGACAATAAACTTGTAATTGATGATGAGCCGCAAATATTTTTCTGGGGCTATGACAGCAAGACAGATTTAGATTTTGTAAAAGACAGGTTGAATATTTCAAAGGCATTTAGTTCAACTTTAGCTTATGAAATTCGTAGTTTGTTAACTCAATTCATGCACGATGCTATTTGGGTTCAAAAAACTCATAATATGTTACCGTTGTTAGATTCATTGAATGATGAAGTGAAAAAGTTAGCAAAAGAGGATAAAAAAGTTATCCTTTACGGATATTCTGCAGGTACATTTATTAATTATCAATATATGTTGTATAAATTACCTTATATTGATGTTGAAAATATTTTTGAAGTTTTGACTGATGATGAGGATATTTTGAATTTTGTGAAAAATAATCCGCAAAATAAAACTTGTCTATCTGCATTGACTTATGAAAAGGGTAATATCGGTGTATTATCAAATACCGGACATTTAGTATTAAATCAAGACAAAAATCAGTTAAAGGCAAATTATTTGAAACTTGATGAAGCTACAGAAAAATACTGCGCTCCGGAAGGCACAGTAAAAGCTTTTGTAAATTTTGCAAGTCCTATTCCGTTATTTTATTCTGATATTTCTGATAAAAACTACGAAATAACTTTTTATAATAAATATGCAATAAAATATATTTTGGAAAACGGATTGTATTTTTTAACGGTTAATTTTAGAGAAGATCCGTTAGGTTTCCCATCTGGCAGAAATTTAACTATTCCGCAGTTTGAGCAGGCTCTTGATTTGACAATAGAAAATCCTAAAGGGGTGATTTATGATAATTCAAGTGTTTGGTCAAAGCGTTCGGCATTCTTGGCGCATACTTCTTATTGGTCAGCAAGAGGCGCTTTTGCAAATGCAATTGTTAAAAGTTTTGTTAACGGAACAAGATTTGAATATGATGAAAAATATCAAAATAAAGTGTTAAAAAAGAAAAAGAAGAAATCAGAGGTGTTATAAATGAATAAAACAGAAGAAATGTATCTATTTGATCCGGGGTTTGCTCAACATACAACAATTTTATCAATCGGAACAGAATATATTTATGATTCAATAAATCAATTTAAAAATTTTGGACAAAGAAAAATGAAGTTCAAAATGATGTATCCACAATTGGTAAAAATGGCAGAAGCAAATGTTGGTTTTTGTTTAGGTAGTTTACTTTGGGCTGTTTATATAAAAGGTGAAGGCGATAGTAAAATTGAAGGTAATCCTTGTTTAGGCGGAACTTACGATAGAGATGAAACTGTTGAAGAGGCGGATTTTTCAATCGAATTTTTCGGCCAATTGAAAAAAGATGCAAAATATTACATTGGTGTTGATTATGAAATCAATCCTCAATATATAAAAGTTTTGGAATTATACAAAGAGTTTTTAATATTGAATTGCGGTTTTGTTAATACTAAAACTTCATCAGACGTACAACTTCCGGAAGGTTTTGAAATTCCAACAGAAGAAAATTTAGACAAAATTCATTCAAAAATTCAAGAAGTTGTCAAAAATGGTAAGTTATTAGATTTGTTTGAAGTTTGGAATTTGGCTTTCAATGGATAATACAATTGATTTAAAAACAAAACTTTATCAAATGTTTATTCTTGGGCTTGATGGTGAAAACTACAATGAAGCCTTGCAAAAAGGTCTTGCCGGTTTGATATTTTTTACGAAGGATATTTTGTCTGTTGAACAGTTTAAAAACTTGATTAATTCAATCAAAGATGCGGGCATGATTGCTCCGTTTTTGTCTATTGATCAAGAAGGCGGAAGAGTTGAACGAACTGAAAATATTCACCGTGGTAAAAAGTATTTGTCAGCAAAGTTTGCGTTTGAAAAAGGTTTAGATTTCTTGCAAAGTCAAACTGAAGAAATTGCAAAAGAATTAGTAACCTATGGAATAAATTTAAACTTTGCACCTTGTATTGATACAAATACAAATCCAAACAATCCGATTATTGGCGAACGTGCGTTTTCATCTAATCCGGACGAGGTTATTTTAGGTGAGGAAGTCGTTTCAAAAACTTATAAAAAGTATGGAATAATCCCTTGTATTAAACATTTCCCAGGACATGGCGATGCATCAACTGATAGTCATTTGACTTTACCAGAAATAACATTGACATTGAGTGAGATGGAAAAAGACCATATAAAACCGTTCAAATATGCAATAAAAAATGGTGCGGATATGGTTATGGTTGCACATTTGCATTGTGAATGTTTTGAAAAAAATGTCATTCCTACATCATTAAGTAAAACGGCTATTGATTATCTGCGCAATGTTTTAGGCTTTGAAGGTGTCACGATTTCTGACGATATGATAATGAAAGGTGTTTCAAAGTATGGTGATGTTGAAGCCTGTGAAATGGGAATTAGAGCAGGTTTGAATTTGTTTATTTATCGAGATTCTACAGATAAAACAATCAATATTATTAAAGAAATTTATAAAAAAGCCCTAAAAGACAAGGAACTTCAAAATAAAATTGATGATTCATACAATAAAATAATAACGTTGAAGAAAAAATACGGCATAATAAAATAAATGTTTAAAATGCTCAAAAGGCAAGTTGTGTGATATTTATTCCAAAAATTTTCAGTTTGTACTATAATTTTCGTGTTAGTAGTTAGAGGGGTCCACCTCAAGAGGTAAATCATTCTTTCAAATGTTTTTGACTGAAACGGTATTCCCGAAAAGATTTACGAACTTTAAAAGGACAGAAAGAAGAAAATGGAAAAGAACAACGAAACCTTGTCTATTCTTAGACACTCAACATCACACATTATGGCTCAAGCTGTTCAAAGCCTGTTCCCATCTGCAAAGTTAGCAATTGGACCGGCAACGGCTGACGGTTTTTATTATGATTTTGATTTGACTGACGGGCATGCTTTCACTCACGAAGATTTGGAAAAAATCGAAGAAAAAATGAAAGAAATCATCAAACAAAATTTAACATTTGAAAGATATGAAATTCCTGATGTTGACGCTCAAATTAAAGCATTCAAAGATGAAGGCGAAATCTACAAAGCAGAACTTTTGGAAGAACACAAAAACGACAATCCTACTCTTTATATTACAAAAGATAAAGACGGAAATGCTTTGTTTAATGACCTTTGTGCAGGTCCTCACCTTCCAAATACATCATATATCAAGGCAAATGCAATCAAATTGTTAAAGGTTGCCGGTGCTTATTGGAGAGGTAACGAAAAAAATAAAATGCTTCAAAGAATTTATGCAACAGCATATTGGTCAAAAGAAGATTTGCAAAATTATTTACACTTCTTGGAAGAAGCAGAAAAACGTGATCATAGAAAATTAGGTACAAAACTTGATTTGTTCTCAACAAGAGAAGAATTAGGCGGTGGACTTGTTTTGTGGCACCCAAATTTGGCAGTAGTTAGAGAAGAAATTGAAAACTACTGGAGAAGCGAACACAGAAAACGTGGTTATGTAATCGTAAACACTCCGCACATTGCAAAATCAAAACTTTGGGAAATCTCCGGTCACGCTGATCACTATAGAGAAAATATGTTCTTTATTCAAAAAGATGCAGATAGTGATGAACAATTTATTTTGAAACCAATGAACTGTCCGTTCCACATTTTGATTTATCAAGCAAACAGATATTCATACCGTTCATTGCCGTTGAGAATGGCTGAACTTGGTACTGTTTACCGTAAAGAAAAGTCAGGTGCGTTGTCAGGATTGACTCGTGTTCAAGGATTTACTCAAGATGATGCTCACATTTTCTGTACTCCTGAACAATTAGTTGACGAAATCAACAGAATTATTGACTTTGTTGCAGATACATTAGATATCTTCAAGATGAAATTTGAAGTTGAATTGTCAACAAGACCTGAAAGTTACATCGGTGATATTGAAAACTGGAACAAAGCAGAAGCCGGTTTGAAAGAAGCTATGGACAGACGTGGTATGAAATACGACATCAACGAAGGTGACGGTGCTTTCTACGGTCCTAAAATTGACTTCAAAATCAAAGATGCTATTGGTAGAACTTGGCAATGTGCAACAATTCAGTTAGACTTCAACTTGCCAGCAAGATTTGATATCAAATATCAAGATAAAGACGGTCAGTTGAAAACTCCGTTGATGTTGCACAGAGTTATTTTCGGTTCTATGGAAAGATTCCACGGTATCTTGATTGAACATTATGCTGGTGCATTCCCAACATGGCTTGCTCCAACACAAGTGAATATTGTTCCGATTTCTAACGAAAAACACGCAGATTTTGCTGAACAAGTTTATAGAAAAATGCGTGATGCAGGAATCAGAGTAAATCTTGATGACCGTTCTGAAAGTATGAACTACAAAATCAGAGAAAGTTTGCAAGATAAGAAAATCCCTTATGTTTGCGTAATCGGCGATAAGGAAATTGAAGCAAATTCTGTAGCAGTTCGTGCAAGAGCAATCGGACAAGTCGGAACTTTTGGCGTAGATGAATTTATTGATATTATCAAGAAAGAAATCGAAACAAGAGCAAACGACTCATTTGCCAAAAAAGAAGATTAATTGAATAATTAATTATACAAAAAGAAAGACAAGTCTATTTTTAGGCTTGTCTTTTTATTATTAAAAGTTTTGAAGGTTTTGAAATTTGTTTATTTTACAATTCTCTTTTTTTATATAAGATATAAATAGCAGAATAGAAGGAAAAAAGATGAAAAAAGTTTATATAGAAACAATGGGTTGTCAAATGAATAAATCAGATACAGAAAGAATGCTCGGTATGTTGGCTCAATTTGATTACGAAGAAACGACAGTGCCAAAAGAAGCAGATTTGTTGATGGTTAATACTTGTTCAATCAGACAACTTAGCGAGGATAAAGCATTCAGTTTGATTGGAACTTGGGGCAAATGGAAAAAATCTCGTCCTGAACTAAAAATAGGTTTTTGCGGTTGTGTTGCGCAGCAAAAAGCGGAACAAATCTTTAGCCGTGCAAATTATGTAGATTTCGTCTTGGGAACTCATAAAATTTACGCACTTCCTGAAATAATTAAAGAAATTTCAAAAGGGGAAAAGGTTTGTATGTGCGAAGAAACCAACGCTACCGAAGATTCAGAAGCTGTAAAATTTGAAATTAATCGTGTAAAATCTGTTAATGCTTGGATTCCGATAACAGAAGGTTGTAACAATTTTTGTACATATTGCATCGTACCTTATACCAGAGGTCGTGAACGTTCTAGACTTCCGGAAACTATTTTGAAAGAGGTTAAAGATGCACTAAATTCAGGGTTTAAAGAAATTACTTTGCTGGGTCAAAATGTTGATAGTTACGGTAAAGATTTTAAAGATAGAGAATACAGACTTGCGGATTTGCTTAGAGAAGTTAATGCAATTGAGGGCAAATTCAGAATTCGTTTTGTAACATCTTATCCGACGGATATAACCGATGATTTAATCAAAACAGCGGTTGAATTGGACAAAGTTTGCGAATATTTCCATATCCCGATGCAGTCAGGTAATAGCGAAGTTTTGAAAAAAATGAATCGTCGTTATGATAGAGAAACTTATATAAAAATTGCTGAAAAAATCAGAAAAATGGTTCCTGATGTGACGATTACAAGTGACTTTATCGCAGGTTTCCCAGGAGAAACCGAAGAACAATTTGTGGATACCTTGACCGCAATGGAAGAAGTTGGACTTGACTATTCAAATACGGCGGCTTATTCACCTCGAGAAAAAACAGTTGCTGCAAAATGGGTGGACAAATTTATTGATGAAGATACAAAGTTTGAACGTTTGGCAAGATTGAACGAACAAAACAGAAAATGTTGCTTGGCATCAAATCAAAAATTCTTGGGTCGAGAAATGGAAGTTTTGATTGAGAATTTTGAAAATCACAAGGGAAAAAATGTAATTACAGGCAGAACTCGTAATAACAAAATTGTACATATTCCGTATGACAAAGATTTGACTGGTGAATTTGTGATTGCAAAGATTGTTGGTGTAAAAACTTGGTATTTGAATGGTGAATTGGTTGAAAATAAATAAATTATTGAAAAAATATTTAACAGTAGTACTTATCGGATTTTTCTTTTTAAATCCGATTTGTGCTATTGCAAGAACGTCCAATGTTGCGACGACAAAGAATTCAACATCAGTTAGCAAAAAGATTGATTCAAATGTTTTGCAGGGGTCTGTATCTGTAGATATTGTACCGTATTGCGACAATTGGTCATCTCAGTATGCTTTTAATAAAATCAATACTATTGGTACAAAGTTGTTGATGGCAAACGGGCTTGAGCAACACATGCAATTTGTAGTTAATAATGATTCTGATGCAAATGCTTCGACAAATATTAATAATGTGATATCAGTAAATATGGGTTTGTTAAAATACGTTGAAACCGAAGATGAATTAGCGTTTGTTATTGGACACGAAATGGGACATGTCACCAAAAGTCACGTAAAAAAGAGCGTAGCAAGAAAGACGGTACTTGCAACCGCAGGAATTGCCGGAAGCTTGGCTACAGTTTTGGGTGTAATTACAGATTCTTCAAGATTGACAAAGTCGGGTGCGATATTAACCGGTAGCGCATTGGTTGGCGAAGTAGCTAATCAAAAATTGTCACGAGGACAGGAAACAAAATCAGATTTGGCAAGTATTGATTATATGGTGAAAGCGGGATATAATCCGCTTGCAACAATTTCAATTTTGAATAAGATTTCCGGTAATTATTTTGATTTCTTTTCAGACCACCCGTCAGGTAAAAATAGAATAAAAAAATCGTATAAATATATCGAAAAAAATTATCCTGAATACATCAAAAAGGGCTACAATTCAACATCTTATGCCCGAGCAATGCAGATGATTAATAAATAAATTTGTTTAGAAAGGTAAATATGACTGGACTCGTTGCAATTTTTATAATTTTACTTGTAGTAATTATTGTTATAAATATAAAAGGTATTGGAAAGACTTTTTCAAATACTGATTTTAGAAAATTTGAAATAAATGAAAAAGATAAATATATAAAAATTGGTGATAAAATTTGTAAATTTTCAGATATTACAAGTGTTTCAGTAAATGAATGTGAGGAACAGGTAACGGCATTAGAAACAATTTTTCAAGATATAATTATCCAAGATATTTTGCAGAAATTTGTTTAAAAAAAATGGACGGTGAGTGCATAAAATATAATACAATAACAAAATCGCAGGTTTTTAAAATATTAAAACGACTTCAACCTTATGTAAAGTTGGAAGACTCTCCTGAATATTATAAAGAACCTTTTGTTGATGGTGTTACTTTATTTGCTTTACTTTTATTTATAATTTATTTGGCTTTGAAATTTATGTTCAATGTTGGAATATAAAATACTGGATTGCTTCGCTAACGCTCGCAATGACGTTATTGGCGAGTGTTTGACACATTTCACGTCATTGCGAGACAATCGTAAGATTGTCGTGGCAATCCAGAAAAATCATGTATTGGAAAAGTAGGTTGGCGTTGCATGCTATGCCAATAGCGTAAATTTAAGTGTCAGGCAGTGCCGTGACCTACATTTCATTATGTGCCCCGAGGGGGAACCGAAATCTATGATTTCGAAGGGGGGTAAAAACAGATTGTTACAAAACGAACCCTGATAACAGATTCTTACAAAGCGAACCAA
>CAVHEM010000006.1:0-20448 GCA_963635055.1 Bacteroidaceae bacterium
AGATAAAATCTACGCAATTAAAATTGCTTGATTTTTAATCTTTTCAGAATGACGATTGCTCTGTTAAGTTCTGATGTCTGTGCTCCTACCCAAACAACGTTATTTTATGAACATCTCCTCTTTTGTAATGTTACAAAATGTTACATAATGGGTCGAAATATTAAAGAATTTGAGTGTGTATGCCGATTATAAAGATAAGCAATTTTGAAAGGATACGAAAAAATGGGATTGGCGGCTTCACAAGCAAGATTTTTATGTATAACAGCACGAAAAATGAATTGTGAATACAAATCAACAGATTTGGCTCAACAAAAACTTGAGATTACAAATCAGTTGGCTGACATTTCTAATACGTATTCAAACGCTTTAAATTCTACAAAATTAGTTTGGGATAATGATTCTGTTGCAACTGCAAGCACTCTTAACTATGGATTGTTAATGAGTCCGTCTGCAGCAAATGATTACAACCCTTATATGTTATCAACTACCACAGGCGCAATTGTATTGACATCTGAATATGCTGCGGCTGCAAAAGCGGCTGGTATTTCAAAAACCGGTGGTTTTGGTTCTCAAGATTCTCGTGATAAATTCATTTCGGCTTTGGCTTATTCCGGCAATATTACAGAAGATACTGCAAATTCTGTTGCGCAAAATTTGTACAAAGTTGAAAAAGACGAAAACGGTAATTTGCAATTCACAGGTAAAATTTCTAAACCGTCTGGTACAACAAGCGGTATTGTATGGAATCCGTTGGCAGGTATGGGCGGTGTTCCAAAAGATAAGTATGCTGCTGATGATTTTACAATGACTCAATTGTGTCTGAGTGATATTGGTAAAACTAAAATCGATTGGGCTCAAGCAATTGCTAGTGCTACTCAAGTTACAGATCAAGAATACCAAGCACAATTAGATACTTTTTCAGACTTAATCAAGTCTGCTAATCGTCATGAGATAACAACAGAAGTTATTGGGCAATTAGAGTTAGATTATAATACTGAAGAAAAGAAGCAAGGTGATACTAAAGCTACGCCTGCTTACGATGCTACTAAGGCTGCACGATATAAGGAAGTTGCTCAACTTGCAAAAAATATTAACAATGTTGATGATGAAGGATATGTTACTGATGAATCAGGTAAACGATTAACATTAGATGGCGGCGAAATTAAACAAAACAATGCTTATGCTGCTATTGCAAAACAACTTTCTGCTGATAAAGATACTTATAAAGAACAATACTCAAATAGCAAAGTTTCTATTGATAGTGTCGGAACACTTAATGAGAAAAAGATAGGTATCAATACTTCAAGTACAAATTTGTCTGATGATACTACATCTAAAGATGCGAATGGTAATAATCAGTCTGTTGATAAAAGTTTATTTATTTTGGATAACGGTATTGTCCAAACTGGTGATGCTATTACTGATATAGATATTGCTGATATTTTGACAGGTAATATTACAATTATTGGTGGTTCCTATAAGACATTAGTGGGTAATTTTAGTGATTTTACTGAAAAAGAATTCAAAGAAGTTACTCAAAAAATCTTTGATAATATTGTTAAACAATTTGGTTATGTAGATGGCTCTACTGTTTCCGGCGTTGGTTTGAACGTAGATGAAACTTCTGCTAAGGCATTATCATTTGCTTATAATATGGTTCAAAAACAATTCTTCAAAAATAGTGCAGAAAACACTGGTGGAAATCACGACCAAAAATCAATGCTTGATAACGCAGCTTATGTAAATGCTGAGAATAATAATGCTATTGGTACAAACAGAGATAAAACTAACTATGCGGTAAGTTTGAGTAATATGTTATCTGCATTCTTGACATACTACGACAACGGTTTGAATGGTGTTGATTCAAATTATGTTGTTGGTTCAAGTGTTGATACTTCTGATTATGTAACAGAAGATGCAAGTTATGTATATTTAGGCAAACTTGATGAAGAAAATTACTCAATGAGTGAAAAAGTTGCTGATTTCTACGATATCATTTATAACAACATTATTGAACACGGTTGGAGAGAAGATGATTCGTTAGAAGATAGCGAATATATGGAACAATGTATCAAAAATGGTACGTATTCAATGGTTTCATTAAATAGTAAAGACGGTTATTACTATCAAACAAGATATAATGAAACCGGTTATATGACAGAAGTTACAGATGATGATGCTGTTGCCAGAGCAGAAGCAGAGTTTACTGCAAAAAAAGCAGAATTAACATATAAAGAAGATAAAATTGATATTCAAACAAAACAGTTAGATGCAGAAATTTCTTCCTTGTCAACTGAATACGAAACCGTAAAACAATTGATTTCTAAGAGTATTGAAAAAACATTCTCAATGTTTTCTAACTAATAAATAATTGCTAAGGTTGAACAGCTTTATTTTTGTTGTTCAACTTTTTTCTTTCAATTCTGTTAATGTTTGCTTTGTGTTTTGCTCGTTCTTTATTGATGACATCTTTCATTAATTTATTCAATAGTTCAAGTTTTTCCGGAAACATATAGTTTTTGTTTTCGTTGAGCAAATCGTCTTCATCAACTCTTATGTGTTGTTTAGCCAGTTGTTTTGCAAATTTTCGTTGTGACTTGTAACCGTTCATTTCCAGCATTGTGCAATATCTGCTATCTTGGAGATAATTTATTTTATCTTTAGGGTCAAGTTTTTTCAAAAAGCCTTTGAATACTTGTTCAAGTCTTTTTAGAATGAATACTTTTTCTTTGTTGCTTTCAGGTTCTTCACAATTGTAGACAAATGAATCGTATAAATCATCATATTCTTTTATATATAGGTCTTTATCCGTCATATATTGACTTCTTGATATTATTTTAGGGTTGTATAATTGGTCTGCAACGTGTGTAAATTCATGCATCAAGGTTGGAAGCTGTTGAATTGGAATTTTATTTTCAACTGTTGGCAGGTCTATTGTTATTGATAAAATTTTAGAATAGTCTTTATTATATTTTAAATCACTACCGCCAACCATGTCAGAATTTTCAATATCTGTTACCAGATTTTTTACCTGAACATTTACTTTTTGGGGTAGAACTTCATTGATACATTTTTGAATTTCGTTGAGTTTTATTTCTCCATTTTTAAATCGTCCTTTTATTTCACGATAAAATTTGTTGACAAGTTGAGTAGATTTATCTTGTCTGGTATTTATATTTCCTTTGATTGTTTTAAATGGAAGTTTAACTTGTGGTAAAAGTACATTGCTCATATTTTTTATAAGTTCAAGGATAATATTTTTTGCTGATTTTTTAATATTTGTAAACAAAGGTTTTTAGGTAAAATATTAACATTTTCTTAATTATTCGCACGACTATAACCACTTGATTAGTTTTTTTGTTGATGTTACTATCTGCATGTTATAGTTAGTAAATGTTACACAATAAGAAGGAGTAAAACTTATGGTAAACGTAGCAATTAACGGATTTGGTAGAATCGGTCGTAACACATTAAGAGCCGCTATCAAAGAAGGTATTTTTGACAAAATTAATTATGTAGCAATCAATGACCCAGGTCTAAAACCTGAAGATGCTGCTAGAATCTTCAAATATGATTCAGTTATGGGTAAATTCGAAGGTACTGTTGAAGCTTATGAAGAAGGTATTATCGTTAACGGTAAAAAAATCAAATTCTTCGCAGAAAAAGATCCAGCTCAATTACCTTGGAAAGATTTAGGTGTTGAAGTTGTTGTTGAATCAACTGGTTTCTTCACAGATGCAACTAAAGCTCACGCTCACATCGATGCTGGTGCTAAAAAAGTTATCATTTCTGCACCTGCTTCTAACGAAGACAAAACTATCGTTTTGGGTGTTAACGAAAAAGAATATGATCCAGCAAAACACGATGTAATTTCAATGGCATCTTGTACAACTAACTGCTTGGCTCCTGTAGCAAAAGCAATCAACGAAAATTTCGGTATCGTTAAAGGTTTGATGACAACTGTTCACTCATACACTGGCGACCAAAGAATCTTAGATGCTGGTCACAAAGACCCTCGTCGTGCTAGAGCAGGCGCTTTGAACATCGTTCCTACAAAAACAGGTGCTGCTAAAGCTGTTGCTTTGGTTCTTCCTGAATTGAAAGGAAAACTTGATGGTTTCGCAATGAGAGTTCCTACTCCAGACGTTTCATTGGTTGACGTTGTATTCGAAACTGAAAAGAAAGTTACTGTTGAAGAAGTTAACGCTGCTTTGAAAGAAGCTGCTGATGGTCACGTATTGTGCTACTCAGATGAACCATTAGTTTCAACTGACTACATCGGTTCTCACCAATCTTCAACTGTTGACTCTTTGTTAACAAGAGTTATGGGCGACAATATGGTTAAAGTTATTTCTTGGTATGATAACGAATGTGGTTATTCTACTAGATTGGCTGAAACTACATTGATGGTTGCTGAAAAATTATAATTCTTATAATTTTGAATAATAAAAAGGGACAGTCTTTGATAAAAGGCTGTCCTTTTTGTTTGTTTGACAATTTCCCTCGCAAGAGTTGATTAGAACATTATTATTGAGTCTTTCTATGCTACATAAATTTTAGGATCAGGCATTTCGTTGATTACTGCCATCATTTTATCCATTTGATAAGCGGCAAGTTTTACACGTTCGTTAAATGTTCGCTCGTCTTTTGGCTTTTGTTTAATTTCTTCAATTTCTTGCATTTCTACCATTGCTCGTTGTGCTTTAATTTTGTCTGCAGCATCTTGAATAATTTTAGGAACTGGTGAAGTTCTGTGTTGTGGTGCAAAACAATCTTTTCTACAATCCATACCATTTACTTCTAACATAATCTACCTATCCTTTCCTATACTGATTTCTTATTTTTTGTATTCGTTTTAAAACATTTTTTTTTGAACCTTTTGCTATTTTGTATCTTTTTTGTTACAAAAATAGCGACAGATTATTTTCTGTCGCTATAAGTTAATAGTTATTAAGTTTTTGTTTTATTCTTTTATCGTCATTGTAACAAGTGTTGCCAGTAACAAACAAATTGCGCCTACAATGAAAGAATATTCATAATGGTGGTTAATTCCGCCGTTGATTGCCGAAACGTTAATTAACCAGCCGACAAGTGTGCAAACAAATACTTGCGGACCTGCGATGAATATGTTGAAAATACCCATTACAGAACCCTCAGTTCCCGGTTTGATGTATTTAGATAACATTGCAAAAGGCAATGCGCAAACGCTTGACCAACCGATACCTGATAGTGCCATAAATAATAATACTGCAGTTCGATTGTCTTTGAACATTGTAAGTCCTAAATATGCTACAACCATTGATAATAATGATATTATATGAACTTTTCTGTTGCCGAATTTGTTTGCTAAAGTTCCGATAGGAACCGCAATTAGGAAACAAACTAAGTTGAAAATTGCAAGTCCGATAAGTGCATAATTTTGTGCTGCATCTTTTAGTGATTGTTCAACTAAAATCTTTGTATCGTCAGGAATTCCGTAAACTGTGTGGATTGCAAATGCAGTGAAGTAAATCAATAGACACATCATACCAATCCAAGTGAAAAATTGCATTGTACAAATTTTCTTAACTTCAGGTGATAGCAAGAAGAAATCTTTTAATGATTCCCAAAAAGATTGTTTTGTTCCTTCTGATTTTTCTGATTCAGTATCAGATTTTAGTGAACTCTTTTCTTTTATTGTCAAGCAAGTCCAAGTCATAGCAAGAGCGAATGCTAAACCTGCCATAATGAATTGCGCTTGTGTTGACATTTGATAATTGAACGCAAATTTTAAAAACGGTGCTACAGCCATTGCGATTACAGAACCCAAACCGATAGCAAGGCTAATGTAAGAGTTTGCCTGAGCGTGTTGTTCAGGTAATACAACGTCCGGAATTAAAGAACGGTATGGACCTTGTGCAATGTTGATACACGCATCAATTACCCAAATCATAATAGCAGCAACAAGCAAACCGCCCCATGCCGGCATTGTGATATGGAAAGTTTTTCCTATAAGGTCTGAAATCCCGGCAGAATTAGGAAATAACCAAAGTGCAATGGCAGTAATTAGTGCGCCAGCTAATAAATACGGTCTGCGTCGTCCGAAACGAGATTTAGTATTATCACTCAAAACTCCGACTATCGGTTGAACAACCATTCCGGAAAACGGTCCTGCCAACCAAATTAAACTGTATAATAACGGAGATGCACCAAGACTTAGTGTTACTGGTTCTGCTAAGGCAATTCTCATTTGCCACGCAAACTGTAATCCTAAAAATCCTAATGCAAAATTCAAAAAATTCAGTGTGGTGAATCTTTTCATTTCAAATTCATCATTCATTAACTACCCCTTTTCTACATACTATATAGATTTTACTTTTATTTATTAAATTGTTTGTTTTGCTTGATTGCCGCTTCAATCAGTCCGGTGAATAACGGGTGTGGTCTGTCCGGTCTTGATTTGAATTCTGGGTGGAATTGACATGCAACAAACCAGTCAAGTTTTGGCAATTCTACGATTTCAGCAAGCATTCCATCAGGTGACATTCCTGAAAATACCAATCCTGCATCACTTAGTTTTTCGATATACTCGTTGTTAACTTCATATCTGTGTCTATGACGTTCCGAAATTGTCAACGAACTGTAAGCTTTTTGTGCAACTGAGCCTTCTTTAAGTTTGCAATCGTAAGCGCCAAGTCGCATTGTTCCGCCGTAACCTTTGACATTTTTCTGTTCTAACATAATGTCGATTACAGGGTGAGTCGGATTTTCGTCAAATTCTTTAGAATTTGCACCTTTTAATCCAACAACATTTCTTGCATATTCAATAACTGCGCATTGCATACCTAAGCAAAGACCTAAGAATGGCAAATTGTTTTCTCTGGCGTATTTTATTACGTTTAATTTGCCTTCTATTCCACGAACTCCAAAGCCCCCAGGGACAACAACTGCATTAACATCATTCAATTGCTTTTTGCATTGAGCGTAATCAACACAATCTTCTGAATTTATCCATTTGATTTCAATAGCGGAAGAATTAGCATATCCTGCGTGTTTTAAAGATTCTACTACAGAAATATACGCATCTGATAATTTTGTATATTTTCCGGCAATTGCAATTTTTAGAGTTCTTTCCGGATTTTTAATTCTTTTTATTAAGTTTTCCCAAGCGGTTAAGTTTGGTGTGCGGTCTTCCATTTGTAACATTTTGAGTACAACGGAGCACATATTTTGTATTTCAAGCGCCAACGGAACTTCATAAATAGTTTTCATATCACGACATTCGATAACCGCATCTTTTGGAACAGAGCAAAATAGTGCAAGTTTTTCTCTTTCTGTTTTTGGAATCGGTTTAGAAGTTCTGCAAACCAATACTTCCGGTTGAATACCGTAACTTCTCAAAACATTAACGCTGTGTTGAGAAGGTTTTGTTTTTAATTCTCCTGATGTTGGTAAATACGGCAATAATGTACAATGAACTGATATTGCATTTCCTATACCTATTTCAGATTTGAATTGTCTGATTGCTTCAATAAACGGTAAACTTTCAATATCTCCAATTGTTCCGCCAATTTCAATGATATGAAAGTCAGGATTGAATTGCTTTGTCGCTTCGACAATTTTAGTTTTAATTTCATTTGTAATATGCGGAATAACTTGAACTGTTGCGCCCAAATAATCGCCACGACGTTCTTTGTTGATTACTTCTTGATAAATTTTACCAGAGGTTACGTTGTTTACTTTGCCAAAACTGGTGTCAGTAAATCGTTCATAGTGTCCGAGGTCTAAGTCTGTTTCTGCTCCATCATCAGTCACAAAAACTTCACCGTGTTGAAACGGACTCATTGTTCCTGGGTCTACATTTATATATGGGTCAAATTTTTGAATTATTACCGAATAATCTCTTGAACGTAGTAATCTACCTAATGACGCTGCGATAATTCCTTTTCCTAGTGAACTTACAACCCCGCCTGTTACAAATATATATTTTGTCATGATACAATATCCCAAATTAAAAAACTAATTGATTTTAGGTACTTTGAAGAAACCGTTTTCTTCGTCAGGTGCATTTGCCATCAATGCTTCTTTTGAAATTTCTTGCACCGGAATGTCTTCTCTAGTAACATTTACAAAATCAATAACTTGAGTCATCGGTTTAACATTTGAAGTATCAACTTCATTCATTTGGTCAACGTATTTCAATACATCGCCAAGTTGTTTTGTATATAAAACTTTTTCGTCTTCTGTAAGTTCTAATCTTGCTAATTTTGCAACATGTTCAACGTCTTTTACTGTAATCATTATTATCTCCTCAAACGTACGAATACACTATATTTATATAGTATCATAAACAACTTTTTTTTGAGTGGATAAATTTTCTTCTTTTTACCAATGTTAACAAATGTTAATTAGACAGTTGGGTAATTGGCAAATTAATTTCTTCACGAGTATTATAGGTGGTGTAATCAGATAACAAAAATGAAAGGACAATAAAAATGATGAACGGTGTATCTTTTACAGGTAGAGAAGGTATGTTAACAAAAGGAATTAAAAATATTGCAGATCCTGATAAAATTCATGAATATCTAGGCGTTGGTAAAATTTATAAAAAAGCAGCTCAAGTTGTTCCTGATATTCGTCCACAAATTGCAGAACTTGAAAAAAGCTATGCAATTTCTCACGGAACTCCTGCAGATGTAGTTAAAGTTACTATCGGTAAATTTTTAAATACTAACGCATAGTAAATCTTTGAAAATATAAAAAAAGAAGGCTTCTCCAATTGAGAAAAGTCTTCTTTTTTGTTGTAGTTAAAAGATGTTATTTAATACTTTCAAATAATTCAATAGCTCTTGCGATTGCCAAATCCATATTGTAGTATTTGTAATCACCTAATCTGCCCAAGAAATATACGTTATTTAATGATTTTGCATCGTTTAGATATTTTTCGTATAATGCAGCGTTTTCAGGGCTTGCAATTGGGTAGTATCTTTCGTTTTTACCCAGTTCAAAGAATTCTGAATATTCTTTTGCAATAACTGTTTTTTCTGATTTATCATTCAAGTAGTGTTTGTATTCGTGAATTCTGGTGAAATCGTAATTATTTGGATAGTTTATGCAAGCGTGAGATTGATAATATTCTCTGTCATAAGTTTCCATTTTGAAATGAACACTTCTATAAGGTAATTGACCGTATTTATAGTTGAAAAATTCGTCAATTGAGCCGGTGTAAAAAATTCTTACGTTTTCGCCTTCTACAATGTTTGAATTTTCTTTTTTGAAGGATTCAAAATCAGTATTTAGAATAACTTCGATATTTTTATGTGCTAGCATTTTTTCAACAACGGCGGAATATCCTTCTAGTGGAATACCTTGATATTTGTCTTGGAAATATCTGTCATCAAGTGATAAATAAACCGGCACTCTTGCTGTAACCGCACCATCTACATCTTTTGGTGAAACTCCCCATTGTTTGGTTGTGTAGTTTAGGAAGATTTTTTCATAAACGTAATTTGCAAGATATTTTAAATCGTCATCATCTTGTTTTTGAAATTCCAAAATAGGAACTTTGGTATTATAAGGAAACGCATCTAAAAGTTTTGTTTCCATTCTTTTTGCCATTGTAGTTGGGAAAACTTGATATAAAGTATGAAAATTGAATGGTATTTGTGCTTCAATTCCGTCTAAAATTCCGACAACAGAGTGCATATATGTGTTAAAATCAGTGAATTGTTTCAAAAATGCCCAAACTTTCTCGTTGTTTGTGTGGAAAATGTGAGAACCGTATTTGTGAATCATAATTCCGTTTTCATCACGGTAATCATAACTGTTACCTGCTATGTGGTCTTTTTTATCAATAACGATAACTCTTTCGTTTAATTTATCAGCGATAAGATTTGCGATTGTTGCACCGCTAAATCCTGCACCTACGACAATGTTTAATCTGCTCATTTTTCCCTCTTTACTTTCTCTTTTCTTTTGTCCAAACAATTTGTCCGAACAATATTATATAATTTTCTCTTTTACTGCTAAATCTTAAATTTATAAAATTTAATTTTGACTTATCTGATATAATTCCCAAAATCGGTGATTTTATCATTTTTTTATAAAACTTAAATTCTTTCTTTGTAATTTCTTTTCTTGTGATAAGTTTTTCAGAATTTACAAGTGTCCAAAAATCTTTCAAAAATTCTAAGTAACGTGGAATATCTTTGAATTTTATCATTCTGTTAATTACATTAATATAGGATAATTCTCGTTTAAATAATTGTACTAACATTTTTTCATCAGTGATATTGTTGTCTTTTAGCCAATTGTGAATTTCGAGTGTTCTATTTATCGGAACGGTAAAATCTTTCAAATCTTTAGATGAATCGAAATTGATTTTTCTCCAATAGTAAAGCGGTCGATTTATAAAGGTTATTTTGTCAGCCAAATACAATGTTTGTATTTGGAACAAATTGTCTGTCCAGCCTGCTCCTTTTGCTTCTATAAATTTTATATTGTGTTTTGTTAAAAATTCTCGTCTGTAAATGCATGACCAAATACTTGGGTGTGAATTTAATAATTCCGGGTGGTCTTGAAGTTTGAAAACTTCATTATCATCTATCATTCCGCCAAGCATAACTTTTTTTAGATGTCCAAATTTTTGAGTATAATTTTCATAATATTGAGATTTTGCTATATCAGAATTTGTTTCAATGGCTCTATTTAGCAATATTTCATACATATCCGGTTCAATATAATCGTCAGGCTCAAGTATTGCGACATAATCACCTGTTGCCTTTGACAAACCCAAATTGCAAGTGTGTCCGTAACCGCCGTTTTGTTTATCAATAGCAATAATATTTGAATATTTATTTTTATATTCATTGATAATTTGAAGACAATTGTCTTTGCTTCCGTCATTAAGTACAATGATTTCAATGTCTTTGAGTGTTTGATTAACTACACTGTCCAAACATTCTCTCAAATATTTTTCGACATTATACACCGGTATTATTACACTTAATTTTGCCATTTATTTCCCTATTTTTATTTTAAGTTTGAGTCCTAAAAACTTCACAATGATATGTGATTGTGCAGATAAGTCTTCTCTTTTTATTGAAAATATTCTGTCTTTTATGAAATTTGTATTGCTTTCTTCGTAATATGAAATAATTGAAGTATTGTATGCTTTTTTAGTTTTAGACATTTTGTACAAATAGTATGAAGTCAACAATTCTGCAAAATATCCTGCCTGTCTGCCAAAAGATACCTCTTGCGGTAATTTTAATACTATTGGAAAAAGAAATTCACAATATTTGAAAAAGTCTTCTTTTTTCATAATAAACATATTGCAAAATCCACGATGAATATTACCTTTTAGGAACTTTTCAATTTCAGTACCCTCAGTTGGGTCTACATCTTTGCAAATTTTAATTGCGTTATCAATAAAATCCTTATTTCTATCTTCAAAGTTTATCCAAATATCGTAAAAACTTTGTTTTGATATCGAATGTTTTTGTTTAATAAAATCATATTTAGATAAAATCTTATCGATTTTGCCGTAGTTTATTTCAAAATATCTTCTGTAATGATTTAATCCGATATAGTCAGGATTTCCCAGTTTGTCATAATTTTTCCATGCCCAATAAATGGCGGTCATTTCATTTAAGGTTCTGTTTAAATATGAAATATTATCACCTGTATCATCGCCAATAGTATTATTTAACAACCATTCAAATTCGTCTTTAGAAATTCGTCCGTCTTTAGTTTTTTCAAATGCAACCTCTCGTCCGCAATGAATTGGAACTAACTTGTTGCTATTGTAGATATAATCTTTTTTATGATATGCCACAAGAATTTTGACATCTTTTGGCTGATATTGTTTTTTTATGTAAGTGTTGTATAGTGCCACGTAAAATCTTGGACGTAAGAAGAAATACGGTCTGTATTTCATATACGCTAACAAGGACGCTTTTTGATTATCTTTAGTCCAATGTTTGTAATCTCTTTCGCTCAATTTCCAAGGTGTGAGTTGTAAATATTTAAAATACAAATCTCTGTGGATACTGAAACTACCGTAGTGCCAAGGTTTTTTCTTGGCTGTGAAATGAATTATTTTCGGGTATTTTGTGTAACTTGAACGGTTTGTAAAATTGCTAGATTGAACATTCCATTCATCATCAAGTATCAAAATATTACCCTTGCAAATTTCATTTATAATTTCTTGATCGCCAACTTTAATCGTATCAATATGGTTTTTAGTGTACTCAAGAAATTTTTGTTCAAGATTTAATTCAACACCTCTGTTTAAATCCACAACAAGCATTCCTGCATTTATGTACGTCGGATTGGCTTTTACAAGGTGTTTTTTGATGTCGTGAACTCCGGCAATCGGATAACCTTTTAGGTCAACATTGAATAAATCAAATAACGAGGTTTGAACAACCACATCGCAATCTAAATAAATAATTCGTGAAACCTGAGGAAGTAATGTCGGTAATTTTAAGCGATAATAAGTTGCTAAGGTTACGTATTGATGAGATTTTACATTTTTGTAGTTGTCAAAACAATTATCATTAATTTTTACAAAGTTTATTTCACAACTTTTTATATTTTTCAGCGATAAAATCTCTTGCTTATGTTTGTCGGAAATTCCACCATCTAAGATATAAAAAACAAGGTCATCAGTAGACTTTGCATTTGACAATGTCGATGCAATTACAACTCCTGCGTGTTCAGCATAATTATCATCACAAGATAAACAAATGTTGATAATATTACCCATTTCGATACGAATTTCCTTCCTTTTTCAAGGATATAATTAATTAGTACTTATGTCAACGAATAATATATTTTTATATACTAAAAAACACCCAAATATTAAGGGTGTTTTTTTAGGTCGATTTTTGTTAATTATTAATTTATTAATGTCTGTATTGAGCGGTATCCCAGTCCATAATAGGAATGTCGCTTTCAAAATCTTTAATTTTTTCGGTTGTTGTTTCAAGTTTTTTGCTTGCTTCGCTAAATTCTTTTTGTATTCTTTCGGCAGCAGCGTTATTTTGTTTTGCTAATATTGAATATGTCGGATTTCCTGATATTTCTGCTCTTGTGTTGTTTAATGCTGCCATACTTTTTAAGTGGGTCAGTTTGTTATCTAATGCGTTCATTTTTGGAACTTCTTTACCTTCCAATTTACCTTTTTTGAAAATTCTGGCAAAGGCTTTTCCCATCTCTTGAGCATTTGCTCTACGAAACCAATGTTTAAACTCTTTTAATGGTTCAGAAGTTGCAGCAACATTATTATCAACTACAAAATCTGCAACATTGAAGTAAGTTCCATCTAACCTGTCGACCGGATTAGCTTGAATAACAAGTTCATCATTTTTGTAGTGTTGAGTTAATTTTGAAAAAGTATCTTCTACTTTTGCTAATTTTGTTCGATTTAATTTTATTCCGTCAAGTTTAATTCTTGCTGTGAATGCGGGTTGTGAAACGTTGTAATTTGTGTCCATTAAGATTGTCTCCTACTTTACTACTTCTAAGTATGAGAGTATTAAGACTGCTAAATACAAGATTTTGCTATTTTGAATAACAAATATTTACAAAATTTTATAACCCTAAGTCTTTTAAGAATTTTTCATTTTCAGAAAGAGAAAACAACGCATCTTCTGAAAATGGGTCAACCGTTCCGTTTTTTCTGAACAAATCATCAACGATTTTGTTATGAGTTGTATTTTCAGGGTTTGAAAGCGCTAATTTTGTAAAATTAGTGATGTCTGTTTTTCTTTCGTATAAATTCAAGGCATGCTTAGACAAACCTTTAAGAAATGTTGTCTTAGTTTCTTCTTTCAATGAATTTACAGGCGAAGTCATTGGAAAACAGGAGTTTCCATCGTTTGCTGTTTTTAATTGTTTTGCCAATTTTTTGAACATCACATCTCCCTATAGTTATTAATATTATACATTATTTCCGAAATATTGCAATTTTATATTGTCATGCCGTACAAATTTGTAATATCTACCTTGATTATTCATTTTGTTTAAAATAAAATGCAAGTACTAAAAAGAAGGAGTAAGAGTAGATTATGCTTGATATTAAACTAATTAGAGAAAATCCTGAGAAAATAAATGAATTGTTAAAAAGAAGAAATCCTGCTTTGTCAATTGACGAAGTTATTAAGATTGATGAAGAGAGAAGAAAAATTCAAACTCAGGCTGATGAACTTAGAGCACGTAGAAAAAATGAATCTCAAAAAATCGGTATGATGAAGAAAAATGGTGAAAATACCGATGCAATTCAAGAAGACGTTAGAAAATTAGGTGATGAAATTAAAGAATTAGAAGAAGTTCAAAACCAATTAGACCAAAAACAAAGAGATGTTCTTCTTCATATTCCGAACATTCCTGATGAATCTACTCCAATAGGGACTTCTGAAGATGATAATGTCGTTGTTTCAACTTGGGGTGAACCTACAAAATTTGATTTCGATTTCAAAGCGCATTGGGATATTTGCGAAGAAAAAGGAATTGTTGATTTTGAACGTGGTGTAAGATTATCTCAATCAAGATTTATCTTGTACCGTGGAAAAGGTGCAAGACTTGAACGTGCTATTATCAACTTCTTCCTTGATGAACATACTCAAAACGAAGGTTATGAGGAAATTTTGCCACCGTTCATGGCAAATTCTGCTACAATGACCGGTACAGGTCAACTTCCAAAATTTAAAGAAGATATGTACAAATGTGAAAACGAAGATTTGTACTTGATTCCAACTGCCGAAGTTCCTGTTACTAATATTTATGCCGGTGAAATTCTATCAGAAGATGAATTGCCTAAATATATGACCGCTTACACTCCATGCTTTAGACGTGAAGCAGGTTCAGCCGGTAAAGATACAAGAGGTTTAATAAGAGTTCACCAATTCAATAAAGTTGAAATGGTAAAATATACAACTCCTGAAAATTCTCCAATGGAACACGAAAAATTAACTGAAAACGGTGAAAGAATGCTTCAACTTTTGGGCTTGCCATATAGAAGAGTTTCTTTATGTACTGCCGATATCGGATTTTCCGCTAACAAATGTTGGGATTTGGAAGTTTGGATGCCATCTTACGGAACTTATAAAGAAATTTCAAGTTGTTCTAATTATGGTGATTACCAAGCACGTCGTGCAAATATCAGATATAAAGATAAAGCTACCGGCAAAACCAGATTTGTTCACACAATTAATGGCTCAGGTTTGGCAGTTGGTAGAACATTTGCAGCGATTATTGAAAACTTCCAACAAGAAGATGGAACCGTTATTATTCCGGAAGTATTGAGAAAATATACCGGATTTGATAGACTATAATATAGTTAAAAAATACAAATATTAAAAAAGTTGGCTCTAAATTTAAAATTTAGAGCCTCTTTTTATCTTATCTCAACCTTATTATTTATCGGCTTTTTCTATTCGTAAAACTTCGTAAATATTCATTTTTTGCGCTTTCCCACGAATTTTTACTTCGTTAATTTTAATAACGTCAGCTATATCTGAAATATAAGAATATGTTGAACTACTTACAAGTAGATTTGTCTTGTATACTTTGTTGAAACTTTCAATTCTACTTGCAAGGTTTACGGTGTCCCCGATTACTGTGTATTCCATACGAGCCTCTGAGCCGATGTTACCGATAAAAACTTCACCTGTACAAATGCCGATACCGATTTCGATTTTTGGTTTACCTTCCATCAACCATTTTTCTCTTAAATATGCAACTTTTTGTAGCATTTCATATGCGCAGCGAACAGCGTTTACTGGGTGATTAAGGTCTTGAATTGGTTCTCCAAAAATTGCCATAACCGCATCTCCGATGAATTTGTTAATAACACCATTATATTTTGTAATAATTGGTTCCATTTCGGTAAAATATTCATTCAGAATTTTTGTAACATCTTCTGCTGACATTTTTTCACTCATACTTGTGAAACCTCTGATATCAGAGAATAAAACTGTTACGATTGCACGTTTTCCACCGAGTTTTAAGTCATCAATATTATTTACAACATTTTTCATGATGTCTTGAGATAAATATTTACCCATTGCTTGTTTTATTTTTTCTTTGTTTCGGTTTTCTGTGATGAATTTAAACGAATAACCAAAGACAAAAGTCACTATTTCTGCACTAATCGGGATTACAGGATTAGTTATAATTCCGCATACCGCAAGGATAATTACTGTTATTCCATATAAAATATTTAGTCCGATAATTGAGAGCAGACCTTTAAACACTTTTGTTTTCAAAATTATTGCGAAAACTAAAATCGAAAGAAGTAAAAGCGACAATATATCAAGTGAAAAAACTAAAATTCCATCTTTTTTTATAAAGTCACCAAAAAGCAAGTTGTCATAGGCTGTTGTTTGGACATCTACTCCTGGGTGTCTTTCATTCATTGGTGTTTTTACGACGTCACCAGATGGACCTGTTATGTTTGCTCCAATAAATATTGTTTTGTCGTTGAACAATTCCGGATCATATAGCCTATCTTCCCCTTTTGAATTGTATAATTCAGGGTGATTTTGTGGTGAGATACCGTTTTTTAATGCATTATAAGATTCCAGTATTTTGTATGCCGAAATTGTAATATGAGAGTAACTCAATTCTCCAATATTAGGATAGAACCAAATCGGTGTCTTTAGTAACCCTTGTTTATCTATTGTAATTGGAATTTTTAGACCTGTTTTGGGAATTATTAAATTGTAATTATCTAAGATTACGTCATTTGTATCGTTTTCCAAAAGATAGGTTTTGAGTGCTAATGACGGGTAAAAATCATCACCAATTCTTACAATATATTCAGAATTATACACTTGATGAGTTGTGTCATCTTCTTTAAAATATACAGAGCCTAAGTTGATTTTTTGAGCGGCAAGTTCTTCTGATATATTTGTTATTCCATTAAATGTTTTAGGATAAATATCTTTTGATAGAATTTTTACGTTTAGTTTTTGATTGTTTTTGAATTGCTCAAAAAATGGACTTCCCTTGTCGCTTTTATCATCTAGCGAGTAACCTGTTGTGAAATTTTTTATTTTTGAAAAAACATTGAATTTTTTAATTTTGCTATTTGCGTTTTCTGCAAATTGAATGCAAAAATCGTATGAAACGCTTTTCGGTTTAGCGTATTCGTAGAAATAATTCAACAACTTTACTCTTTCATCAATGGTATTCCAGTTCGGAAATTTTTCTGCGGTTCTATCATCAGCCACAATAATTATACTGTCGTTTGATGATGTTAAGTTCCACGTTGCAAAATTTTTCACTAAAAATCCATAAACCGGTTTTGATAAAAATGTTGCTGCAATTGTTGAAATCATTGCTGTTAATACTAAATAAAGGCAAAAAGCACCGGCATAGAACCAAAAGTTTTTAAATTTTTTCATACATATCTCCCCACAGGTTATTTATTTTATGATATAATAAAGTCTAAAAAAAGGGAAGATTATGAATTTTGATTTAACAAAAAAACTAAAGGAAAACAAAGTTTTTCCTATTATCAGAAGTACTGATGAAAAAGACGTTATTGCAAAAGTTAATGCATTGATTGATGGAGGGCTTGATGTTATTGAAGTTAATGTTGATGCTCCGAGAGTATTCAATGCGATTAATAAAGTCGCAGATAAAGCGGTAATTTGTGCCGGCGGAATAATTACATCATTGCAAGCACAAGCAGCAATCGATTCCGGTGCAAAAATTATCTCATCACCTATTTTTCAACATAATTTATTGAAAATTTCAAAAGATAAACAATTACCGTTTATTGCCGGAACTTCAACCGCTAACGAAGCATACGAAGCGTGGAAATCAAGAATTCCTGTTGTGAAAATTTATCCGATAACAGCAATGGGTGGGGTTGAATATATCGAAAATTTACTTAGACCTATGCCGTTTTTGAATATTATTCCTCAAGGTGATGTCAAACTTCATGAAGTTGCCGATTATTTAAAATCCGGTGCTTTAGCGGTTGGTGTTGGTAGAAATTTGACAGGTGTAGAGTCTTATTCTGAGATAACCAAACGAACTAAAGAATTATTGGAGAAATTAAAATAATGGTTGATAAGTCGTTGGATATTATTACTATTGGAGAAAGTCTGATAGAGTTATCTTCTAATCAAAAATTAGAAGATGCAGAGTGCTTACACAAATATTACGGTGGAGATTCCTTGGTTGTTGCGGTTGCAGCAAGCCGATTAAAATCAAAAGTCGGATTTATTACTTGTTTAGGTAATGATGTTTTCAAGCAATTTTTGGTAAAGAGTTGGGAAAAAGAAGGTCTTGATACTTCTTTTGTAACTTGTACAGATGAAAACAACGGAATTTACTTTGTTGCTCGTGTGGCTGGAGAAGGTAAAGAATTTGCTCACTACAGAAAGAAAATTGCACCTGCAAAATTATCAATTGATAATATCAACGAAGATTATATAAAATCAGCAAAGGTAGTGTACGCATCTGGGGTTACAATGTCTTTGTCAATTCTGGCTCGAGAGGCAGTGAAGAAAGCATTTGAACTGGCAAAAGAAAATGGGATTTTGACCGCTTATGATCCTAATTTTTCAAAATTGTTATCTTCAGAAGAGGAAGCGAGAGAGTACATTGCAGAAATTTTGCCATTGACTGATATTTTGTTTATCAGTGAAAATAATGACATTCGTTCTTTGTATGAATTGGAATCCGTTGAACAGGCAATAAAAAGGCTAACTGATTATGGTATAGATACAATTGTTGTGAAATCCAGCAAGGATAAAGGTTATTATGTAAACAATAATCAAAATACTCTATTTGTCCCGTTCTATACCGAAACTACCGTAGATACGACATCATCTGGTGATGCGTTTAATGGTGCATATTTACATTCGATTACTTCCGGATATTCACCGGCAGAATCAGCAAAGATTGCTTCAATTGCAGCGGGTTTGCAGGCTCAAGGAATTGGTGCAATAAAGTCAGTTCCTTATTATGATGAGGTCTTTGAGATATATAAAAACGGAGTTTAATATGAAGAAAAAAAGATTTGTTTTGTCCGGATATTTTGGCTTCAAAAATTTTGGAGATGAGGCGATTTTGTCTGTTCTTGTGGCAAAATTGCGTGAATACGGACATAAAATCACCATAATTTCTTCTGATACTAAGTATACAAAAAGTAAATTCCGTTTTGTTAGAAGTGTTTATACTTTTAATATTAGAGATTTAATTGGCGCTATTGCAAAATCTGATTTTTTGATATCTGGTGGTGGCAGTTTGTTGCAAGATACTACGAGTTTTAAAAGTCTGATTTATTATCTTTTTGTAATTTTTATGGGGTTGATTTTGGGTAAAAAAGTCATTATTTTTGCTCAAGGTATTGGACCTATTTCAAATCCTGTAGGGCAATTTTTGACAGGTTTTTTGTTAAGATTTTGTACTTATGTGAGTGTTCGAGATGTGAAAAGTCAAGAATTGTTGAAAAAATGGGGTGTAAATTCGGAACTATTGTGTGACCCGATATTTTCAACAATGATACCGGAAGTTCCAAAAGAAAAGCGAGTAGCGGTTCAATTGAGAAATTGCGCAACTATGAATGAAGATTTTATTGACAGATTGGCGCAATGTGTTGTGACAAATTATTCTGATTATATGATTGATATTTATTCATTTCAGGATTCAATAGATTTTGAAATTTGTAAAAAGTTTGAACGTGCTGTTAAACTTTTGAATTCTGATATAAAAACAACACTATTTACAGGGTTAACTGATGAACAAACTGTTAGTAATATTGCAAAATCAGAATTTATGGTTGCTATGAGATTTCATGCCTTGATTGTCGGGTTGCTCGCAGGTGTAAAAGTTTTAGGAATCAATTACGATATTAAAGTTGAAAAATTGGCAAAAGAATTTGGTTTTCCTTTGGTTGGACTAAAAAAATCTTTCGGAAATGAATTTAATCTACAAAAAAATCTTGATATGCAAACAATTGAAAATTTAGTAAAAAATAAGAATTTTGATTGGTCTACTTTTGAACGTGTAATAAACGGTTAACTATTATGAAAATTGATGAAATTAGAAAAATATATCGACAAAATCAATCGTTTCAGAATGATTTGCCAAATGAGGTCAAAGGATTTAATTGGGCGGCGTTTTTGTTGACCTTTATTTGGGGAATTCCTCATAAAGTATGGATAACATTAGTTGCAATTCCTTTGATATGGTTTCAATTACCGTTTGGGTTTAATTGGTTATTGTTGCTTGTTTTTCAATTGTATTGTGGAATAAGAGGGAACGAATGGGCATTTAGAGCGAATAATTATAAATCCGGCTATGAGTTTAGAATTTCTCAAATCAAATGGACAATTTTTGCAATTTTATTAAATATTGCAGTTCCTTTTATTATTTTACTTTTTGTTTTTGTATGTGTAAAAAAAGTTGATTTCAACGAGTTTGTACAAAATGCTCAATGTTCTGTTG
>CAVHEM010000007.1:0-8823 GCA_963635055.1 Bacteroidaceae bacterium
GAATAACAAGAAAATTTATTTGCTCATTGCATTCGCAAAAATTTTCTAAGTTTTCTCCAATGACGAAAACCTTGCAACTCCCACCAACTGGTCATTCCGGACTCCGATCCGGAATCTGTTTCCAAAGATTGTACAATCGTGTTATTTATTTGAACAAATTCAGAATAACAAGAAAATTTATTTGCTCATTACATTTGCAAAAATTTTCTAAGTTTTCTCCAATGACGAAACCTTTGTAACTCCCACCAAATAGTCAGTTTAGAATGACTGGTAAAAATTTTATAATAATTTTGGTTTTTATATCAAATCCAGTTTACACAAGTGTTTGTATGCGCAATTTTTACATTCCCCATTTGGGTCTTCTTTTATCGGTTTAAATTCAAAATTTTTGATTTTTTCATAAGTTGAGTTTATCAAATCTTCAATATATTCCATATCTTCGTTTATCAAATTTTTGTAAACATTTTTGGCATGGTTTTCTACATAAATCAATCCAACTTGAGAAACTTTTTTGCCGGTTGCTTTTTCAAATGCGTATTTATAAAAGCAAAGTTGATTAAAATAATTTTCTTTTGGTTGGTTTGGTGCAACTTTTGTACCACTTACCGGTGTTCCTGTTTTGTAGTCGTACAATTCATAGGTTCCATCTGAATTTTTCTCAATTCTATCAATTTTCCCTGTTACAAAATTTTCTCCGACTTGAACTCCGTCAAATGTATATTCAACTTCTGCAATTCTATCAACAGGAATTGATGAAAAATAAGGATAATAGTTTTCTAGCATTTTTATGCCGGATTTTTCAAATTTTTCTTTCATCGCTGCGGTTGTAAATCTTGTATTATCCAGTCCATCGTAGAATTCTTGTTTTATTTTTTCAAATTCCGGATACTTGCCTGTTTGTTTTGCAATTTTTACCGAATTTTCTAACAATTTATGAATAATTGAACCGAAGTTTGCATAATCCCAATTGGCTTCTTCTACATCAATACCGAGAACTTTTATGTAGAAAAATTTTCTCGGGCACGCTAAATAATCATTCAAGCGACTTGGTGAAAGTACGACATTTTTTACTCGTTCTTCGATTTCTGACTTGAATGCTTTTTGATTGTCATAAACTTCTCTTGAAATACTTCTGACAAATTCTTGAGTAAAATCATCTTCTTTGTATTCAAATTGTTTGCTGTCAAAATCATAGTTCGCAAAATCTGCAAGATATTTTGTAATTTGTTGAGTTTTTTTGTCGCACATATCTGCAAAAGATAGGCATAGACTGTGTTTTGCTCTAGTTATTCCAACGAACAAAAGTTTTGTTAATTCTCTATCTTTTCTTAATTGTTGTTCTTCTTTATCATAAACTGGGTCGGTAATCAGTTTATATTCTCCTGCCATTCTGAAATCTTCCCAATTTTTGGCAATTAAATTAGGCAAATAAACATATTCAAATTCTCGCCCTTTTGAACCGTGATAAGTCGTTAATTGAACAGCGTTTTGAACAAGAGTATCTTTGTCTAAGCAGATATCAATTTCATTATTAAGGCAATCGTCTAAATATTCAACGAAATCTTTCAAACCGGTTGCTTGATTTATGTTAGAAAAATCAGAGGCTTCTGATAATAATTTTTTAATTCCCTGCAAGTTTTCGCTTCTATTTAATTCCGTTGTAAAGAAAAATTCGAGAATTCCTGTTCTATTCAAAATTTCAACTATTGTATTTCTCAAATCATTTGTTGCTGAATATTTTTGAAGGTAGAAAAAAGTGTTCAAAAATTTTTCTATTTTTTCAGGATTTTTCCAATCTTTTAATCGCTGCATAATTGAGATAAAATCGTTTGGTTTTTCTTTTTTTAGAAGTCTTTTTTCTTGCAAAATTTTGTTATAATCTTCTAGGTCTATTTTGAACGGTTCAGATAATATCAACCCAAAAAGTTTGTCGCTCGACATTAAATAATTGTCTAAAGCTTTCAAGTAAAAATAAACTACGATGGTTGATTTTATCGAAAAAATACTTTTTCCTTCGTCGATTTGAAACGGAATATTTTTTGCTTTTAGTAGTTCGCCAAAGGTTTGCAATTCTTGACGTTTTTTCGCAATTATTGCAATTTGAGATAATTCAGTCGGGCAGTTTTCTGATTTAACAAGTTTTTCTATATCTTCGACAATATAATTGAATTCTTGCAAAGTGTCGCCAAATTGAAGTCGTTTTATTTTTTTATCTTTGGTAATAATATTTGGATTTTTTGCAATTAATTTTTTAGAAATATTTTTTGCTTTGAATTTTTCATTATTTTCTAATCTCGATTTGTCTTGATTAATAACTTCATAACTAAAATCAAGTACTGATTGAGTTGAACGGTTGTTTTCATTTAGGCATATAACTTTTGTGTCAGGATATCTGAGCAAAAAGTTTTCGATATTATCTATATTAGCGCCTTGAAATCCGTAGATAATTTGGTCATCATCACCTACGACCAAAATGTTTTTCTCGTTATTTCCGTCTAACAGTTGGAAAATAATTTCATTCTGCAAATCGTTTGTATCTTGATATTCATCGACTAAGAAATATTTGTATTTGTTAGAAACTTCTCGCAAAAAAGTTATATCTTCTTCAAAAGCGCTGAGGACAAAATTTATCATATCAGAAAAGTCAATAAGGCTTAGTGCGTGCATTTTGTTTGAATACAATTCATATAAAGTCCAAAGTTCTTTGGCTTTTTCAATATTTGTTTTAATTTTTTCAATTTCTGCAAGTCGAGTTTTGTTACGTGTTTCCCCTTTTGCAAGTCGTTCTTCTATTTCAAATTCAAGTTCACGCAATCTTGGCATAAGGGTTGGATTTGTATCTATATTTTTGAGATATTCTTCTTTTGAAGCTCTTTGACTTTTGAGTTTTTCGACATAATTTATAAAATCTTTGGCAAAATGGTATCTGTCGGCTTTGCTTGGTATGAAAAATTGTAAATTGGCTTCGTCTATGCAATCTTTCATAATTTTGATTTTTTCAGTTCCTGTAATTAGTCGCACACCAACTCCGAGCGAAAACTGTTGTGGATAAAGTTTGATTATGTCGTTACAAAAAGAGTGATAGGTGTAAATATCGACAGATGATGCAAGAATTCCCATTTTTTTAGTCAAACGCTGTTTCATTTCAGTTGCTGCAGCATCGGAAAATGTAAGACACAAAATAGAACTCGGTTCAATTCCTTGTGTTAGCATTTTTTCAATACGTTGAATAATTGTGAACGTTTTACCTGTCCCAGGACCTGCCAGTAGCATGATTTGTCCTTTTAAATTGTCAATTGCTTCTTGTTGCTTTTCGTTTGGTGTAATTCCAGCCATTATATTCCTCTTTTTGTTAGTTAAAACATTATTTTAGCACGTAGTGATTATGATGACAAATTCGTTAAACTTTTGAAGTTTTACAAATTTTTACTTTCAAATTTAGTTTTGAAGTTTTATAATTATTCAAAAGGGAAAAGTTACTGGAGAAATTGAAAAGATGAGTGGATATAGTTTTGAGTTAATCACAGGTCCAATGAGTTGCGGAAAGACAGAAGAACTTTTGCGCAGAATCAGACGTTGTATTATTGCAAAGAAAAAAGTTATTGTAATTTCTCCTGATGTTGATACAAGAGCAAAAGGAGATTATATAGAATCTCGTAACGGTTTGTGGTTAGATGCAGTTAAGGTTAAACATTCAGTACAGATTTTGAGTTTGGTAAAAGATGCTCAGGTTGTAGCAATTGATGAATTGCAATTTTTTGACAAAAATATTGCCAAAGTTATTACCCAGTTGATGAATGAGGGTAGAAAAGTTATTGGTACAGGTTTGGATTTAGATTTCAAAGCAGAACCGTTTGGTTCAATGCCTGAACTTCTTAGTATTGCAACAACGGTAGATAAGTTGCATGCTGTTTGTATGAAATGCGGTTGTGAGCATGCCACAAGGACTCAAAGATTGATTGACGGAAAACCTGCTGATAAAAATTCTCCATTGATTATGATTGGTGGAGATGAAACTTATGAAGCAAGGTGTGTAAAATGTTACGAATTACCGGACGTTAAGGCTAAGCAAAAAGCCCTTGGTTTCAAGTTATTACAATTTACAAAAGACTAATTTTTTCACGAGGCGATTATTAGAGATAATTCTATTTCACATTTTGGGTGAAATGTGTTAATATAGGTTTATGATAACTTCACATATTTCCTTAACGGAAACTTTTTTGTAAAAGTTTCGTCTGAACTAAACAGGTGAGGTTATTGGAGGTGTAAATAAGAATGAGAAAAATTATGAAAAGAAGTATTATATTTTTAGCGATATTTATCTTTTTGTTTGGCTGGATTGTGCGTTCAAATGTTCAAGCATCAACTCCGGTAGAATTGTATGACAATGTGTGGCGATTGATTAACACAAAATATGTTGACCCGACAAACAATGAACAAGATTGGGGAAAATGGCGCCACAAGTATGATAATGTAATCAGAACAGATGAAGATGCGTACGTTGCAATTGAAACAATGGTTGCAAGTTTGAATGACCCGTATACAAAATTCCTAGATCCGAAAGAATTTTCAGATGAAACAGGTTCGATTAAAGGTTCGTTGAAAGGTATCGGTATTCAAATCGGTGTTAAGGACGGCAAATTGATGGTTATTGCTCCGATTGAAGATACTCCGGCTGAGAAAGCAGGCTTGTTGGCAGATGATGAAATCCTTGCAATTGACGGAAAAAGTACAAAGGGTATTACTGTAGACAAAGCAGCAGACCAAATTCGAGGTGAAGAAGGAACTCAAGTTCGTTTGCTTGTGAAACGTAAAGACTTAGAACCTAGAGAATACACAATTACAAGAGCAGAAATTGAAATTAAATCAGTTTCGCAAAAAATTCCTGATAATATTAATATGCCAAAAGATATATGCTATATCAGATTGAGTTCTTTTATCAGCAGAAATGCATCTAAAGAAGTTTCTGATATCTTGCAAAACTCTCCATATAAAAAGGCATTTATTATTGACTTACGTTCAAATCCTGGGGGATTGTTGAGTAATGCGATTTATATTTCAGACATGTTCTTGAATGGTGGCGCAATAGTTAGCACTGTTGACCGTGACGGATATAAAGAAACTCAAAAAGCGACAAGAGGTGTCTTGACAACAAAACCGTTAGTAATTTTAGTTGACAAGGGTTCTGCTTCCGCTAGTGAAATCTTTTCAGGAGCAATGAAAGATAATAAAAGAGCCGTAATCGTTGGTACACAATCTTTTGGTAAAGGATTGGTTCAAGAAATCAATAAACTTCCGAATAATTCAGGTATTAACATTACAATTCAAAAATATTTGACTCCAAACGGAACAGATATTCACAAAAAAGGTATTACTCCTGACGTGTTGGTAGAGTTTACCGAAGATGATATAAAAAATAAAAATGATGTTCAGTTGAAAAAAGCGATTGAAATTGCAAGAGAACTTTCAAACGGAACATATATGGTAAATAATAATTTCACATATTAAAAATTGATTAGATAGAAATAGAAAAAACGAGGCTTGTAAATTACAAATGCCTCGTTTTTTTATTGATGTCCTCAACACAGAAAAAGCATACCTTGAGGTCGGTTTTGGCATTGCCACACCAACGGTGTAATTTTACGTGTCAGGCGGTGCCGTGACCTACGTTTCTAAGTTTTCAGAAAGACACTCCCTTTGGTAGGCTCTCCAAGATGTCATTCCGGACTTCGATCCGGAATCTGTTTCTATTCTGGTGATGAACGAATTATAAACAGATTCTGAAAAGATTAAAAATCAAGCAATATTATAGCAATGGTCATTGGAATAAAGCGTGTACTGCCAAAGGAAGTGGACCTTTTAACGGTCGAGGTTGTTATGATTATACGATAAAGGACATCAATCCTGACGACAATACCAAAGGCTATTTGGCTAGTTTGAAGTAACAATTTACATCAATATTTTACTTTTGAAATCCAAGACCTTGGAATGTTGAACTTGCTTGTACAAAGTTTTTTGTAGTTTGTGGGTGCGTTTGTTCAGGTTGATTTTTGGTTAATTTATTATATCTGTATTTTGTCCACAATCTTGAAACTCCGCTCAAGGTAAAGCCCATTGCAACCAAACTAAATAGGAATGGAACACCTGTTATTACTGATTTTTGTTTGATAAGTTTTGCGAGTTCTTCATTGGCGGTTGTTTTATTTTGTTTTGCCAAACGTTGTGCAATTTGTGGTAATTCTTTGCGAGTTGGAACGCTTTCAAGTTTTCCGTTTGCGTTCTTTTTGATAAGCGCAGGATATTTACCAGTTTTTGCCAGATATTTTTTGAATCCTGCATCTAAGATTGAAGAACCAAAAATTGTATATAAAACAACGAGCGGAACTCTTGTCCAAACTTCGTAAAAATCTAGTTTACCACGGTCTTTTGCGGCACTTGAATAGCCGAACAATCCTGTGATACATGTTGCGGCTAACAAACCTTTGCTCAATGCAAATTTACCGTTATTGTTGGTAAAGTCAAGTTTTAGGTAATCTTTTAAAAATTCATCGGTATTTTTTGAGTGAATTCCGATTTTGTTCAACGCTTTTGATATGTTTGCACCAGGTTCAAGTAAAACTTCGGATAATTTTTGTGCGTTTTTTGATTTATGACCGTTTGCCGCAAGTGCCAAACCTCCTGCAATCCCTGCAAGTGAGAGAAGTCCTGATTTTAATATCACGGCTTTTGAATGTTTTTCGACACGGTTTTGTTGTTCTGTGTCTGAAGTTTTTTCTTTGTTCAAGTTTGCCACATTGTTAAAATCACTAATTTTGAAAACTTTTAGGGTGAATAAATTTTTGGCAAAGCCCAATGCATATTCTAGCGCCGGAACTGTTATACACCCTAGCAAAATTCCTGCTTTAGTTGATATAATTCTATTTTTTAATTCTTTATCAAGGTTTGATGTTTTTATTTCATCAATGCTGTTTGCCAAATTTTTAACTACTTTGTCTTGTATTTTTTTAGGTTGAATTTTTTTGAACAGTTTATTTCTGAATAAATTTTCTCCTAAAAATGGAGCAGCGAAATAAAAAATTCCTGATTCCAAAAATTCTAAAAAGGTGAATTCTGAAAAATCTGCGACACTTCTTGATAAAACCGCTTTCGGAAACCAGTTTGTGAGTGTTCCTTGGATAAATCTCGTGTGGGATAAATTCTCTTGTGATTTTAAAAATCTGTCTAAATATTTTGTGGTTTTTGTGAATTCTTTTGTTGCGTTTCCAAAAGTCGGTTGAGCATTGTATTTTCTGTTGTTAATATTTGTATTGTTTAAACTTGGTATCATTTTTTATTAAATCCTTATTTTTAATGTGTAACGTAATTTCTAACTAAAAAAGACCACCTTTTCAGGTGGTCTTTAAAATCTTTTGTTTATTTCGAAATCACATTCGCACAAAACAATGACCACCTTCACTCAGGCTTTGCATCATCATCATTTGCATCATCATTGTCATTGCGTTTTGCATTAAATAAATTTCCTTTTTGTTTCTTCGTAAGTCAATATTATAGTAAGCAAGTTGTCTTGTCAATTGAAAAAAGTGTACTTGTTACAATTAGTTATTTTGTAAAACTTCTGCCATCTTATATCCTTTGGAAGTTAGTCGGTAGCCGGTATCAACGATACTGTAGTTTCCGTCAACAGAATTAACAAATCCAAATGGAAATTTTGAGTAGATAGATTCAATGAACCCTTCGTCGCCCAATACGAGAATATGCCCCATAAACTTTCGCTCCATTTCTTTTCCTTTTATGTTGAGCTTAGTCATGAGTGTGTGCGAATTGATTAAATAATCATCATATTTAACCATTGTTAAAATTATTTCTTTAATAAAATTTGAATCTAATCGCATTTCACAAACTCGTTTGTCTTTCTTAGGTTAAGTGTAACATCTTGAAAACCTTAAAACAAGGAGAATGCCTATAAAATCATCTGTTTGAATGATTAAATAAAAATAAAAAGGTATTACGATTTGTAAATTTTTTGTTAATATAGTAGCAAAATAATACATTTAGATGAGTTAAAAGGGTATCATACACTTTATAATGTTTAGGATATTATAAACACGATGTTGGGATACTATAATCCCAAAAGTGAAGGGTAGAAACTATGGTCGATAACAGATCCGCTGGGTTCTTTGGTATCGGTGGTGCTTTCAATTTCAAGAGCGGTGATATTTCAGGAACAGCAGCAAAATTAACAGATGAAAAAATGGGACAAGGCGGTGAATACTTCTCGCAACGAGGCGGAGCGGAAGAAGAAGCACCGGCTCAAAACCCTTATGTTGACCAAAGTGCAGTGTTGCGTGCAACATTGAATTCGCTTGCAATGATGAATGTTGCAAATGTTTTGAGTTCGCAACGTAGAAAACCTGTTATTGATGAAGAAGATAAAATTACTGAAGATTTGAAAGAAATATTGAGGATAAAACACCAACAAAATCAATCACGCAAAAAACGTGAAGAAGAAGACGATTTGTTTAGTGAATAAATTTCGTTTGATGGTTTTTAGCGACTTTTTGTTATGTTATGATGGTCACTCTTTGTAATGCCAAAACCATTGTTATATCCACCAATTAGTCATGCTGAACAGCACGAGCAGTGTGCGAAACAAAGTTATTTTACGTGTCGGAATGGCATTATGTGCCCCCCTTGAGGGGGAACCGAAATCTATGATTTCGAAGGGGGGTAAAACAGATTGTTACAAAACGAACCCTGATAACAGATTCTTACAAAGCGAACCAACGAACCTGAGGTGAGTTGTGTGAGGTGAGTATGCGTAGG
>CAVHEM010000008.1:0-7310 GCA_963635055.1 Bacteroidaceae bacterium
TGGAGAACTCCTTTTTTTGCCTACACCTAGTGTCCTGTTTTTGGGGGGCACTTCACACCGCCACACCTACTTTTCCAAATCTTGCCTTTTCTAGATTGCCACGACAATCTTACGATTGTCTCGCAATGACGTAAAATATGTCAAACTCCAGCCAATATCGTCATTGCGAGCGATTAGCGAAGCAATCCAGTATCTTATATTCAATATAATACAAATTTTTCAAAATCAAAAGCACTGCCTGACACTTAAAATTAACGTCGTCAGGGCAGGACATAATTACTTTTCAATATGAATATCAAAACAAGGATAGACCTTGCTGCAACCTTCTATCCTTTGCAATTTGATATCTACCGGAGCAGTTACGCTGAACTGATTTGAATAATCTTCTATCGACATTTTTTTGCTATCGTTTGGAATTATATAATATTTATAAAAATCTTCGCCAATATCATTGATTACAACAAATTTGTTATTAGTTTTTGAATATTTTATTTTATTATCGCCTTTTTTAAGTGATGAAACTTTTATAACTTCATAACCTTTAAAAACTTTTTCAACATCTTCTGCTTTTAACTTATCAGGAATAAAAGTTACACCATTGAAAATAATTTTGTAGTATTCAAACAATTTCGGATAATATGAATAAAGGGTTTTGTTTTTCAAAAACTCTTCGCTTCCTTCGCCAAACCACAATTCATCTTTTAACACTTGTGAATTACCTGTTAGCAACTGATAGACTGTATATCCGCCATTACCTTCCGGATAGCCCAACTGAAAAACTACATAATCTTTAGATTTTATATCATCATTTTTGCTATATTCTCGCCATTCGGATTTGTTCATATTGTATGTCCACAAATATTGACCGATTCTCGGCATATTAGATTTGTCAGAAGCGTTATCTTCTTTTGTTCCCAGCATTACACTTAATAAAAATATAATCGTCACAATTACTACAAAAATTAAAAATATATAGCGCTTCTTCATATTTACTCCTCTTATAAATAAAAAAACTTTTCGAATATTCTTACAATAGCACAATCGTCCTATATTTGTAAAATATTAAGAATAATTTTTATATCAAATATTATAGTCTTACAGTTAATAGTATAAATTTGTTGATGTTGTTTAATATAATTAATCTTTTTCATACTTCCAGCTATTCTTAATTCCAATGAGCCTCTTTGTGAGGCTCTTTTTTTATTGGTTTATATTTGTTTATAAATAATTTATTTCGTAACTTGTTTTGTGTATCATTGATAGTATGGATATTATTGAAGTAAACGCTATCTGGGATAAGGTTAAAGAGGATTTAGAGGTAAATTTACCTGAGCATGTGTATCAAAACTGGGTTACTCCACTAGGTGCGGCTGATTTTGAGAACAATACATTAGTGTTATATTCTCCCCACTCTATGGCCATTGATATTTTAAAAAAAAGTTGGCTTGGAAAAATCAGAGAATCCGTAAAAAAAGTTTTGGGAGCAGATGCAACTTGTTCTTTGAATTACGATGCAGAATACGCTAAATCATACATCAAAACTCAAAAAGAAGAATTAAAACGTCAAAAAGCAGGTCAAACTCAAGAAGAACGCAAAGTTGAAGATGCAAAACAAACTTTGGCAAAAATGCAATCAAGTGCCAATTTGAATTTAAACTTAAAATTTGAAAACTTTGTTGTCGGGGAAAATTCAAAATTTGCGTACAACGTTGCATATTCTGTTGCCAACAATCCGTCAAAGCAATTCAATCCGCTATTTATCTACGGTTCATCAGGGTTAGGGAAAACTCACCTTTTGCAAGCAATCGGACACTATATAATTTTCAACAGACCTGATTTAACAGTTCGCTACGTGCGTATGGAAGAGTATTTCAACGAAATGATGCGCTGTTATAAATTGAACGAATCTCCAAACGCAAAGAAAAAACAGTACTGCGACAACGCTGCAATGAGAAAATTCCATCAAAAATTCAGCAATGTTGACATTCTTTTGATGGACGATATTCAGTTTTTGGAATCAAAATTAAAGACAATGGAAGACTTTTTCTCAACCTTCGAAGCACTTTACACAAACAATAAACAAATAGTTATTGCTTCTGACAGAGAGCCAAAAGATATTCCAAAACTTGATAAAAGATTACGCACAAGATTTGAAATGGGAATTGTCGTAGACATCGCTCCACCTGATTTTCAAACCAGATATGAAATTGTCAAAGCTTATGCGAAAGATTTAGATATTGAAGCCGAAGATGATGTATTTAAGTTCATAGCAGAAAATTTTGATAACAACGTTAGAGAACTAAAAGGCGCCTTCAACAAAGTTAGTGCTTTCGCAAGTTTTTCTGACATTGGTGTAATTACAAAGGATTTGGCACAGCAAGTTCTAAAATCTGCAATCAAGAAAAATGAAATAACAATCGCTATTATTGCAAAAATCGTTGCTGATTATTTCGGTTTACAAGTCAAAGATTTGAAGGGTACGGCAAGACAACAAAAAATATCTCAAGCCAGACAAATTACCGCATATTTGAGTCGAGAAATTCTTGAACAAAGTTACGAAGCTATCGCAGAATACCTAGAAAAGAAACATACTACAATTTTATATTCTTGCGATACAATAAGCGAAAAAATTAAAACCGACTCTAATTTTAGTGAAATGATTGATGATATTAAATCAAAGATAAAAAAATAGGAAAATCACTTATGTACGATTATTTAAAAGGAATTTTGACATATTCAAACTCCGGCGCAAAAGGTTATTTTGCAACCGTTGAAATTGCTGGAATTGGCTACCGTGTAGAATTAACAGAAAGAGATTTTTACAACTTGCCTGAAAACAATTCCGAATTAAAGATTTTTACAGTACTAATTCACAAAGAAGACAAAATGGCACTTTGCGGATTTTTGAAACGTGAAGAGCGAGATATTTTTAACATATTAACATCAGTTTCAGGTGTTGGATTAAAAATGGCATTAACCCTTATTAATTCATTCGAAATTTCAACTCTAATAGGTTTAGTTCTTGATGGAAACTACAAAGAACTGACAAGAGCCAAAGGAGTAGGACCAAAACTGGCACAAAAAATAATTTTGGAACTAAAAGACAAATTAACAAATTACGGTGATACTCAACAAGTTAAGATTTCTAAAACATCATCGACTATTGAATATTCACAAAATATTGATGATGCTGTTCAAGTGTTGACTTCACTTGGCTATGTTCGAGATGAAATCAGTGATGCAATGAACAAGGTTATGTCAAGATTAGATGCTAACGCTCCGGCAGAAGAAATATTAAAAGATGCTTTAACATTATTATCATTGTAAATTTTAAAACATTTCAAAATCATTTTCTTGCGGACAAATATTTTTATATTCACAGAATTTACAAGATTTTGTATCGCACAAAAATTCATTATCTGACGTAATTTTTGTACATAGAGATAAAAGACTTTCTTCGTACTGATTTTTCATATTTTCAGAAAAATCAATCACATGGTTTCGCTTATCCTTCAAATCAATATAAACAAATGACAAATGCGACACTTGCGGAAGTTGTTCATTTAAACACAACAAGTAAATCATTGTTTGGCAATCATATTCAGGATTTTTAGGAACTGAACCTGTTTTATAATCCAAAATATAATACCCGTTATCATCATAAACAACAGCATCTAATCGACCGCCAATCCAATAATCGCCTAGTTTATAACTCAATTGATATTCTGATTTATAACATTTTTTTTGAAAATACGGATTATTCAATAATAATTGCCAAACATTTTGTTCTTCCTCTGTCAGGGCAGTTTCAATGCGGGAAATGTTCACTTTTTTCAGGTAATAATTAGCCAATGCGTGAATTTTCTTACCTTTTTCAAACCGCAAAAACGACATTGGAACTGTAATTTGTTCGACAAATTTGTAATAATATTTTTTCGGACAAGATTGATATGTTTTTAACATATTTGGTGAAAAATTAGTCATAGTCTTCGCTCACCTCTAACAAATTTCTAAATATACTGCTAACATCTTGTTTCTGTTCCTTGTTAAATCTATTTTTTTGAGAAGTCGAACACGTGATATAAAGTTTATTTTTTGCACGAGTAATCGCAACATACAATAGTCGTAAATTCTCAGATAAAATTTCAGTTTTTAATTCAAGTTGATTTTTGGCATTATATTGCGAATTTAGTTTTTTTACCGATTCAATAAATTCAGAAGATTTTAAATTTATCGATTCAATTGCTAACGGCAAATTTTTCTCTGTCATTTCAGGCATAAAAACGAGATTAAATTCATCACCTTTAGACTTGTGCATAGTCATAATTTGAATTTTACCAGCAAGATAAGTTTTATCATCTTCATCTTCTTCCGAGAAAAACTTAAATCCGCTCAAATTTGGTTTCTTAGCAAGTTCTGAAAGTCTTGTAACAGCATAATCCAACGAGTTATTTTTTATACAAATTCTTTTGATTAACGTTGAAATAAGATAAATATTAGATTTTTCAATATCACTTTTAAAATAATTCATTCCGATTTTCAAAGCCAACTCTTCAGGTGTCAAATAGCATAGAGAAAGAAAATAACTCATATCCCAATAAAATTTCTCCAAGTCAAAATATTGAAAATTGTCGACATTCAATGTTATAAAAGGTGATTCATATTTAGAAATTTCAATACCGATACCACGTTTGTAAAACCCTAAATCAGCAAGTGTTTCATAACACCAGTTTAAAGATTGATTATCAAACGGATTAAGAACCGCCTTCATCACTGCAAAAATAGCATTAAATACTGCTTTTTGTTCCAAACATTGATTTCGGGTAATTACCTTTAATCCGCTATTTTCTATCAAATTTTGCCATGCTGCAACTTGATAATTATTTCGCAATAAAATTCCGACAGTAAAGTCTGGGTGCTTTGCCAAAACATTTTTTATTTCGTTCAAAACATAATTTTTCTCATCAATACCGTTTTTAAAAATTTTTCCGCATACCGCATTTGCGCCATCAACAGGTTGAGGATTTCGTCCTTCAACAGGTGCCATATACATTTCAAAAAACGAATTCTTTGCAATAGGGTCTAACATTGAATTTCTGACTAATTTATTCGCTAACTCCCAAACATCTTTTGTACAACGTTGAGAGCAATTCATGCTAACATTTCCATTCTCGGTAATAAATCGTCTAAACCCAGCCACATCAGCGTTAGAAAAAGTTGCCGTAATAGACTGGTTAACATCGCCACATCTGATTATATTTTTATGTTTTCCCGCTAAAAGAGAAATCAATTCTTGTTGAACCCTTGATGAATCTTGCGCTTCATCTTCTATCACATACTCACAAATATTTTGATAATACTCAAGAACGTCATGGTTTTCCTTCAATAATTTAACAGAACCGGTCAACATATCATCATAGTCAATCAAATTAAATTCTTTCAAACTTTCTTGATATAGTTTGTAATATAGTTCAAACTTTTTCAATTTCGGTTGATTTATCACACCATCAAAAGTTCCGCCACCGATTTTGAAAACAGAAACTCCACGGTCAAATTCTTCTGCCGTCTTTTGCTCTAATCCTAGTTTTGTTGCTATCTCTCGTAAAATTCTACTTCTTTGTGAATCATCGCAAATTTCAAAATCACCTGATAATCCGAGTTTTTCATAATTACCGTTTTCTTTTAATATTCTGAGCGCTAAACCGTGAATTGTACTTATATTAGGAAGTTTCGTTGAATTTTTGCGAACATTTTTGATACGTTCACGGAAATTTCTGGCAGCAGAATCCATATAAGTCAATACAAAGATTTTTTCAGGATTTATTCCTCGCTCCAACAATTTGATAATCAATGCTAGCAAAATAGTCGTTTTTCCTGCCCCCGGAACTGCAGAAATACCCATAAAACCTTTTTGATATTCCAAAACCGGCTTTTGATCATCACGAGGTACAATTTTGAAAACTTTTTCTTCGACTTGTTCAACTTCATTATTATCTTCTACGATAATAAAATTTTCTATTCCGCCATAATTTTCAACGCCATTTGAATCAAACAAACTTGAATAACAAAAAACGTTGTTTGTCGCACAAAGAGCCAATTTTCTCAACACTCTGGCATTTTTATCTTTTGATAAATTTATATTATCTTCAATTGTATATTCTTTTTTGTCCCAATCTTTTTGGAAAACCCAAGCATTGTAAAGCGGTCCGGTATCACTTTTTATCCACTCAGAACTTGAGATATCTAACCAAAATTGATACTTTGTTTTTAATTTGTTATCAATAATTTTTTGTGGAGTCGAAACAATAATATTATTCAATTCCGGTTCCAGTGTCGAGTAAGGATTTTCAGCAATAATTGAATTTTCAACTTGCAAAATTATATCAATTTTACGATTTTGAAAACTTTTACCAAACACATTTTCAAAGTCCATAATCTGCTTTATGAAAAAATTAAATTTATTTATCTCTTCCTTATTTGATGAACATTGAGAAAGCAATTCGTTATAAATTAAAATAATTTGTTCAGAAATCTTTGCATTAGACTCTGTGACAAGTGCCAAAACCTCTTGAAAAGTTTTGTATTTTTCATCATATTCTTTATCTTCAAAAGTATAATCTATTAACTCCTTTGTCCTATCAAAATTTTCTAAAATTTCTTCACAGCATTTTACCGGAATATTTAAAACACATGACAAAATGACTTTTATATCAAACGAAGAAAGAGTTTTTCGCAAATCCGTATTCAATTTCAATATGACAATTGTTGCCTGAACAAGTCTGTTTTGAATGAGTTTTTCACTTCCGGAAAGATAAAGCGGAGAAATGTTTGTTTTTAACGCTTCTTTCAATGAAAATTTTAACATTTTATCTATAACCGGAGTAATAATCGAGATTTCACAAGGTTTTACACCTCGTTTTAACAAGTCAGAAATTTTAGCAAACACATTGTCAAGCATAACAGAACGCTTAGCATAGGACTGATATGAAAACCCTTTTAACGGAATATTTGCCTCTGACAGTGCATTTTTAAACAACTCATTTGCGGTCATTGCAAGCGCCCCGATATCATCTTTTACAATAATTTCAGAGCAGAAAATTGATTTTATTTTTTCGAAATTATTTTTGTCAGCACTCAAATACCCACAACGCGAAGAGCCTAAATTATCAACCGCAATATAAAAATCATTCAATTGTTTTGCTAATGCTGTCACAAAGTCAATACAAATCGGAGTGAGTTCATCTGCATCATCAATAATTAAGTACTTTATATTTTGGAAATAATCAGTATTTTTATATACATAATTAAAC
>CAVHEM010000009.1:0-73782 GCA_963635055.1 Bacteroidaceae bacterium
TTTCAAAACATTCAATGCGTAAGAATGAGTGCATGTGGGAACCGCTTGCGCTTTTCCGACCTACATTCTTTATTAAAAATACCGAGGACCAAAGGTTGGCTAATTGTTCTTCAAAAGTACAAAATACCTCATTGGGTACAATTCCAAACGAGGTATTTTGATAATTTAAACTATGATTTATTATTAAATTTGATTTAACGAAATTGCTTTGACACCTGCATAACGAGCCTTGTCCATAAGCTTTACAACAGCACCGTGAGAGGACGTCCCGTCTGCTTGTATCAACATTCCGTCAGGATAATCCTTAATTGCACCTTTAAGAATTGTACCCAGTGAATCCGGTGAAACTTCTTCATTATTGATAAAATACTTATCGTTTGAAGTTACTGTTACTGTCAAAATTTGTGGGTCTTTGTCAATCTGAGATTGTTCGACATTTTCAGGAACAGACAAACTAATTCCCTGTTTGTCCAACATTGGTGCAATTACCATCATAATAATAAGCAAAACCAAGAAGATATCCGTTAATGGTGTAATATTAATTTCGTTAAATGTATCTCTCATTATTCGTTATCCTCCGGAAGTTTTACGTTTTTCTTTTCCAATTCTTTTTGGTCTTTTTTATTTAATGGTTCGCCGGCAACAACAAGTTTTTTATAATCCGCATCTTGTGCAGCATTCATTATTTCCATAATTTTTGCACTTTTTACGGCTTTATCTGCTTTTACAATAACTTCAGGTTCTTCGTCAGTTCCTTTTGCTGCAAGTAACTTGTCAGTTAACTGACTGGCAGATGTACTTTCTCCATTTACATACATCACACCGTCTTTAGTTACTGATACGGTTACTTTGTTCTCATCAATATTTACACCGTTGTTAACCTCAGGAACGTCAACCGCATTGTCCATTGATTGGAAAGACGGTGCAACTACCATCATGATAATTAACAATACCAAAAAGATATCTGTTAATGGTGTGATATTGATTTCTGTAAATAACTGTTGTTTTTTCTTTTTATTATTAAATGCCATTTTTGACTACCCGATAATTATAAGTTTACTTTTGATGAAGAGTATTTGCTTTTTGGTTCGTTTTCGCTATCAATGAAGCTCAAGAACAACAATTTGATAAGTTGGAAATCGTCTTCATAGTGTTTTACAACTGATTGGAATGAGTTGTAGAAAATAACCGCAACAATCGCAACTCCAAGACCGAAGGCTGTAGCAATCAATGCTGAACCGATACCAGATGCTACTGTTGCCGCTTGGTTTCCTGAATCTGCCAAAATGTTGAAGGTTAACAAAATTCTTACAACTGTACCGAACAAACCTAGAAACGGTGCAACACCACCAATTGTACCTAAGATTGTTAAGTGGCTTTCTAATCTTCTTGTTGCTAATGCTGCAGAAATATCGAATGATCTTGAAAACCCGTTCTTTTGTTCTTTGAAAATTCTAACCGCTTCTTCAATAACGTCACCGATAACTCCGCCACATCGTAAAGCTGTATTTTGTGCGCCTGACAAATCGTTTTTAGAAAGATATTTGTTTAATTCTCTCATGTAAACGGTAATGTCACGTTGGTTCTTTTGGTAGAATGACCATTTTTTGATTACTACGCCCAATACTAAAACTGAGCATACGAAAATCGGTAATAGTACAGGCCAGTCCATTTTAATTGAATCTAATAATAATTCCATAGTTTTTTATCCTCATTTCTTGTTGTAATAACTTTATCTAACTTTTGCTCCGTAAACATTATAGTCAAATGTAAACTGGATATCGATATTTGCTCCTCTGTATTCAACAGGTAACGCTCTGAATGGAGCGGCAAGTTTTACTGCGTTGATTGCTGCTTGGTCAACATTTTGAAGTCCTGATGATTTATAAACGCTGACTGACAGTAATTTTCCGTCTTTTGCAATCTTGAATAGTAATACTACACGTTTACTTTCATTACCTTTTGGAGGTTCCCAATTCATTTTGATTTTTCTTTGAAGTTCTTTCATATATGGTCCGAAATCAGGTTCACGGATTGCATCAATTCCAGGACGACCTCCGCCGCCACCAGGATTTCCGCCTCCTGCTCCTGTACCTCTGCCGTAACCGGAGCCACCTGTGCCTGAGCCTGAACCGCTTTTGCCGGTTCCAGAACCTGAGCCTGATGCTATTTTATTTCCTGAACCGCTACCAACCGGTGCAAATGTAGGATTAGGAGCGTAAGTTCCGCTACCTTTTGAGCCTCCTTGGCTTGATGAACCTGAACCGCCTATTGGTCCTGTTGAATATTGACCGGTTTTTGTTCCGCCTGCCGGAACAGGTATTTTAAACGGAGTTCCGGTCGGATGTTGTGTCGGTTTTGGTGTCATTGGTGGTTTTATAGATGGTCTTGCTGTCGGTGGTTGAGGTTTTGCCAATTGTGGTTTTTGAACCGCTTGTTGAACCTCAGGTGACGGCGTTACATTCTTTTGTGGTGTTGTTTGTTTTTGCGGCGTCGGTTTCTTCGCAGGTGATGGAGCGACACTTTGGGTAATCTTACTCATAATTGACTGCTTTTTAGGTGCAGATTGAGTTTTTACAGGTGTCTTAGGACCGGCACTTCCGCCTTGAGCAGGTTTCGAAGGTGCTGCAGAAGGTAACGATACCGGTTTTTTAGGGTCGTTAATTCCACCTGTGCGAGAATTCTTATCTGCTCTAAATTTTGTATTCGCATCTTTAGGTTTTTCTTCTTTATCCACAAGTACAAACTCAATATCATTGACATGAGGTTTTGGCTTGTTGAACATTGTAAGTTGAATTCCCAAAAGTGCTAATATTGTGATTATTAACCACAACAAAGCAACTGCTACAGGGTGAGCAATCAAAGAAATTAACATAGCCTTTTTCATTGAAATGCTATTGTCTTTATCTCTCACAACTGCAGGCATTCTGTACTCTGACGAATTTGTGCTTTTTGTGTTAAATTCTCTGTTCAAATTTTCTGTAAATTTATTTAGTATTGACATCTTATTCCCTAACAACAAATATTATAGTCTTATTTGTTTATATTTTATTTTAAAGCAACAATATTAATATTGCCTATATTACTAATTTTCGGTATTAGTAGGATTTACTGTTATTGCTTGGAGTAAAATAATTTCTACGGCTGCATTTGCAGGTAAATTTACATCTTCGCCTTTATCCCAAATTGATTTTACAAGTCCGCCACCTGCCCCAACGGCAGTTGCCAGTGCTGTTCCTCTTCCGATACTACCGCCTGCAAGTGGTGAAATTATTACACCGGCTAAAGCGCCTGCTCCGGCACCTGCTACAACATCTGTAGCGTAATCTTTTGTAACATCAAATTTCGTTCCCCCGACTAAAGTTCCGGTCATGTCATCGGTTTTGATAATTCCGGAGATTGGAATTTCTTGTCCTGACGGTGTTGTAATTTGAGTAAATCTTATTGCTAATTTGCCGTTGATACTACCATGCTTTGCACTTGCTGCTTCAATTACAGAACCTTTAACTGAACTACCGGCAGGTGCAATAAGTTTATTATTATAGTAATAATCCTTACCCAGAACCATTGTAACATTTTGACCTGTTACTGCTGTTGCTGAACTTATCGGCATTGTGAAGATAGCCTTGAAGGTTTGTCCTGCAGGAACTACAGAAACACTTCCTTTTAGTGTGTTTTCGTTAATTTTATACTGTTCTTCAATTACCGGTTTTGGAGTAATTGGCGCTGGGTCTTCGTAACTAAAATTTTGACGAGCCATTACACAACTTCCAAAAACTAGCAAGGTTGCAATTAGCATTACTTTTTTCATTTACAATAGTTCTCCCTAATACATCTGTCTACCATTTTACTTATTTAAAATCTTTTGTCAATTTGTTACATGGATAGTTTACAATAATTTTTTAATCTGTGATTGTATGTGTAATTGGAACAGGAGCCGTTAATATAATAATTTGCTGATCACCGGCAGGGATTTTTGTGTGTACGCCCATACTTCTTTTTCCCCCTGGACGCATTTGCAAAGTGGCTGCCCTATGGTTCCAAGAAATTCCTTGAAATTTACTTTGGTAATGTGGCATTCTGACCCAATCAGCAGGCGGGGTTAATTCTCCACCGATTAAGTTGTTATTTGATGTGTAAATATAGCCTTTTACAGGGGTTTCAAATCCGTCGGGCATAATCATTTTTGTTATTTTTATTTTCATTGCAGCATTTGTGCCGATAACAGGTTCGTTAATTTTTTCAATGTAGCCGAAAAATTCTGTTTCTCGTGGGATAATATTTGTTTCGTACATAAACAAATCACTTGTTGATATAAATTTTACTTTATAACCTTCCGGGCATGTTTCAGTTGAAATTTCTTGAGTCGAAAGCACTGGAACAAAAGACCCTGTTGGGAGAATTATTTCATCATAACCTTTTAGTTCTAATTGCACCGGTACAATTTCGGCAGCAAAAGAGTTTTGCGCAATATTGATAAATATTCCTATAAAAAATACAACGCTTGTAATTATTGCTAAAAATGCTCTCATAGTTGTTATTATAACAGTTTTTACAAAGATTTCAATATTTCGTTTTCTGAAACATTTTCTTTTCTTATATAGTCAATATATTCAAGAATTTTATTGTAATCTTCTTCTACAACCAAAACAGAACGGATTTTTGCAGCGTTTCTAATTCCTGCGATATAATAAGGGTAAAATTTTCGGAAGAATTTTATCGCTAATGCTTCTCCACGAAGTTTTATTTCTTCGTCCAAGTGCCATTTCATCATATCGAGTTTTTCATTTAAAGTAGGTGGTGTAATTTTTTCGCCTGTTGCAAAATAGTGAGCGACTCTGCCGACAAGTGTCGGATCACCCAATACTCCACGTCCTATTGCAACTCCGTCCGCTTCGCTTTCTTCAAGACATTTTATGGCATCTTCAATCGATTTAACATCTCCGTTTGCAAAAACAGGAATATCAACATTACGTTTTAACTCTCTGATTTTTTTCCAATCTGCAATACCTGAATAAAATTGAGAACGAGTTCTTCCATGAATTGTGATGAATTCTGCTCCGGCTTCTTGCATTTGTTGTCCAAATTCGACAAAATTCATCTCATCTTGTGTATAGCCAAGTCTGAATTTTACGCTGACAGGTTTGTCTGTTCCCGCTTTGACTGCTTTTACCAACTCCATTGCAAGTCGAGGGTTTCGCATCAATGCTGCACCATCTTGACCTTTGACAACTTTATTAACAGGGCAACCCATATTAATATCAATCATATCGGCAAATTGGCTTAAATACTTTGCAGAATATTCTAACAAATGCGGTTTATGTCCATTGATTTGGTAAACAATCGGGTGATGAGTATCATCAAGTTTTGTAATTTCTGTTTTTACATTTTGAGCCAAAAATTCAGAACTTATCATTTCTGTTGTTAAAAGTGCTGTCGGTGCGTAATTTCTTACTAAAGAGCGCAAAACATAGTCAGTAATACCTGCCATTGGGGCAAGTGATACTTTGCTTTCTATTAATTTTGCTACTTTATTTTGCATAATCTTTTAATTCTTCGGCTCTTGCTTTTGCGTATTCTTTATATTGGTCATCATCAGCATTTGAATTTGCATAGGCAATATAGTATTTATACGCATTTTTGAAATCTTTTAGCGAATCATAATCAGAAGCTATCATATAATTGCAAATTAGAAAATCTTTGTTAAGTTGATACGCTTTTGTCAAATCGCTAATTGCTTCTTTTTTATTTTCCTTTGCATCATATATCATACCACGATAATAAAATGCGTAAGCATTATTGTTATCTTTGGAAAGCAATTCATTAAATTTTACAAGACTTTCGTCATATTTTTCTTCGTCGTACAATGCAATAGCAGAATTTAGCAGATTTGATTTATCATTTTCTTCTATAGATTGCAAGTATTCGATTGCTTGTGTGTTATTTTTGTTAAATGCAATTGCTTTTTGTAAATAAAATTTTGCATCTTCGTATTTTTCATCTTCACCGTACAGGCATGCAATATAGTACGCAATATCTGAATCTATAGGTTTTAGCGCAAGTGCTTTTTTGTAGTATTCGATTGCGTTTTCTCTGTCGCCAAGTTCTTGATAAGATGTTGCCACACCTATCATAGTGTCAACTGTTGGCGGTTGGATTAGTAAATAGTAACTTATTGCATTTTTATAGTCTTTGTTTTTATATGCAGTTGCAGCCTTATCAAGTTGTTGGTTAAGTTTCATTTCTTTTATGTTGTTAAGTGTTGTTGTAATTGTTGCTTCTTTAGGGAACGCAGTTGCAGCAGTTTGCAAAGTTGAAACAGCGGCATCGAAATTGTTACCTTGAGCAAGTGCTAAGGCTTTGTTTACATAAATTTCAGGAGATTTACTGTTTAGTCTGATAGCTTCATTGTAAAGAGCAATAGCATCGTTTAATTTCCCGTTTTTATGTAATTCTATAGCGTAATCGTAGAAAATATCTGCAGGGTGCATATTTTCCATATTTTTATTTACGTAATCAATGAAAGCAGAAGCCGTCATTGTTTTCTTAGCGTTATCAATAAGTTGATTTTTGATGTAATCATTATCCGGATCAAGTTCCAGAACTTTTTTGTAACCTTCTTGAGCAATTTTGTTATCGCCAAGTTTGTCATAACATTGTGCTCTGTATAAATTTGCATTTATATTATTAGGATAAAGAATCAAAACAGATTCATAAGCTTTGATAGCCGTTCTGTAATCACCTTTTTGTTGATAAAGTGTTCCTGTATTAATTCTTGTGTTTGTATTTGATGGGTCAAGTGCTTCTGCTTGTTTGTAATAAGTAAGCGCTTCGTCTAACTTGTCCTGTTTTTGTAGAATTGCACCCATGTTAGCATATAATGCGCCATTTTTAGGGTTGTTTTCAAGTTTCTTTCTAAATATTCTTTCTAATCCGTACAAAACTTCTTTATTGTCAGATGTTAAATGTTGCAATACATAAGAGTATTCAACCATTGCATCTTCTTCGTTGTTTTGATTATCAAGAATTTTTGCATAAGCAAGTCTTAAATCTAAATTTGTAGGATTTACTGCTACTGCTTTTTTATAATATTCAGCAGCTTTGGGTTCATTTCCTAAAATTTTCATGATTTCAGCGACTTGTTCAAAACTTTTTGCTTGTAAATCTTTGCTACCTAGCGATTGCATAAATTCATACGCTGCAGCAGGAAAATTTCCTTCAGCACGAAGTCTTTTAGCAGTGTTAAATCTGTTTTGAGAGGAGGTATCAAATTTTGTAAAATCCAAACAGTTGTTCAAATTGTTTTGAACTTTAGAAGTTGCAGAAGAAGAGTTTTGTGCCGCTCCGCTATTTGGGTAATATACTAAATAAAATAAAGCACTCCTGAAATCATCAGCGGCTTTTGTCCACTCTTTATCTTTGTTAGCATACTCAGTACCTCTGGCAAGGTATGCATTGATAAGTCCGATACGTGCTGAGTTATCAAGGTAATTAATCCTCAATGCACTTTTAAATTCATTGATGGCATTCGGATATTGATATTGGGACATGTAAGTCTGTCCTAAATCGTAATGCTCCTTGAAATCTGCGTAAGCAATTCCGTTTAACAAAGTTAATATAAAGCATAGTTTCGCAAGTCTAGCCAATATTTTTTTCATAAGCGCTCCCTTTTGAAACTATTTTATTACAACAAACTTTTTCTGTATATACAACAGTGGGGTAATTGTAAACTTCTGTATCAAAAAGCACGAATTTCTGTCTTGAAACCCGTGCTTTATTTTAAAAATTTATTCCATAATAAAATCGCTTACTGAAATATAGCTCATGCATTCATCAAATAATTTTTGTAGAGGAATTGAAATCATGTCTTCTGTAACTTGATTGTCTTCCAAAGTTGCTGCGGCTAAATTCATTTGTTTGTTTTCCATTGTTTAATACTCCTCATTTATTCTTTCGGGTAAATATCCTTAATCTTAACAAGTTTTTTATCGGTAATTTTGGGAAAAACTTTAATATAAAGTGTATATATTTCACACATATTTTATGAGAATATTGTGGCTATTGCCTTTTAATGCTTTACAAAACTTAATGTATATAAAAAATATAATTATTATAATGAAAATTTTATGATATGATAAGTTATGTAGTACTTAATATAGGAGATAAGAAAATAGCAAACGATACTAGATCCGGCAAGGATAAGGACAAAACAATAATGAACGAGAAAATCCGTTCAAAAGAAGTTAGATTGATTGATAATGAAGGCGTAAATCATGGTGTAGTACCAACATCAAAAGCGTTGGCAATGGCAGAAGAAGCTGATTTAGATTTGGTTTTAATCAGCCCAAATCAGGCGCCACCGGTTGCTAAAATCTTAGACTACGGCAAATATAAGTACGAAATGGCAAAAAAAGCAAAAGAAGCAAAGAAAAAACAACACGTTGTTGAAATTAAAGAAGTTAAAGTCAGATACAAAATTGACGTTCATGACTATGAAGTTAGAATTAAGAGCGTAAGGAAATTTATTTCTCAAGGTAACAAAGTTAAAATTGTTGTCATGTTGAGAGGTCGTGAAATGCAACATTCAAACTTGGCATTTGAGTTGGCTAACAGATTTTTGGCAGATTTGGCAAACGACCCTATTCAATTGGAGAAAAAACCTCAATTAGAAGGACGTAATGTTACTCTATACTTGGCTCCACAGAATTAGAAAAATATAAAATTGTGTTTGTAAACAAAATGTGCTTGACTTAGAAAAATCAGCAAATATAATAAAGAAGTACCGATTGGGAGCAAACACGAGCCGCAATAGCTCAGTTGGTAGAGCAAGGGACTGAAAATCCCTGTGTCCTTGGTTCAATTCCGAGTTGCGGCACCATTTTTAAAAAGAACCCTTTAAGGGTTCTTTTTTTGTGCGAAAAAGGTGGAAATCTGATAAAATTATTGCTTCTGGCATAATCTGCGGTGTGAACCGCTTTGTTATTCCAACCAAATCTCTATTTTGCATTGTTTTATTTTTGGAAAAATAAATTTTTAATAATTATTGTAGGTACCAGTATTAGAAAGGCTAGAATTATTAAAGATATAAGATTTCGTGTAATGCTATTACTTACATAACGAGGAATGAACGGTAACATAAATATAAGGAACGTAAATATTGGGCTTGTATGCGCAAGGATACTTAACGTTATTTCTTTTTTGGTTAGTTTTTTATCAGTGCAATTCTCTTTTTTATTTTTTATGCTAATAACAAATCTAATTATAAGTATTAGTAAGGCAATGCCAGTTATAGCGATACTAAAAATATATGCAATTGTATTAATAAGAATTTGATACAAAATAAAAAAATCACCCAGCACAGGGTTAGTGATACCGACGAGGTTATTATAGGGTAATATTGTCAAAGACATTATTGTCATGACACCTATCACTGTGGCATTTATCAGAGCGAAGATTTTTATTGGCTTATTATATAATAAATTTGTTTTCATGATTTGCATTATACTATATATTTAAAAATTTAAAATGTCATTATTGTTATTTACAATGTTTGTTAAGGTTGGGGCTTGTTTTGATATGTATAGTTTTCATAATGTCTTTGAGGATAGTCATTATTTCTTCTATCTTCTACTAGAATTTTGCTTCCTAATCCTTGAAAATTTATATTGTTTTGTATTGGTTGAATTAGCATAGTGGTTTCCTTTTGATTATTTTTATTTATTCTTTTTGACAAAATTCATTGCCCACGAAATTAGTTTTGGATAGCGTTCAAGGTGAAGTCCTTTTCTTATCCATTCGACAATATTGTTTTTTGTTGTATCAATATTATTAAACTCTTTATAAATAAATGAATATAAACCTGTTCTATCTACACCTTCCATGCAGTGAATATGCATTCTTCCGCCTTTATTTTTTATCTTTTCTGTTAAGTTCAAAAACTTGAAAATATTTTCTTCTTTTGGAGATTTTGAAACCGAGGGGATTGAATGGTATTTCATACCAAGAGAGTTTACGACTTCATGTTCATTGAAATTTAATTTTGCAGTTTTGTTTCGTCTAAAGTTGATAATATCTGTCACACCTTGTTCTTTTAACCACGAAAAATCTTCTTGCTCAGGTTGACCGGAGCGAGAAACAAACTTGTCTATTCTGTCGTATTTAGGCGGAATGCCGGTAAATGTAATTTGTGTTGTTTTCATGATTTATGATATATTTTCTGCGATATTTGTTTCAACTTTTGGTAATTTGTCAATTTTTTTATTAATATCGTTTATATTGTTTGCAGATTTTATTGCTTTTTCCAAAAATTTTAATCCGAACGGTTTGATTAATCTTTGGCGAAAAGTTACTGTTTTTAGTGCATCTTCGCTATTGTCTATAATATCTGCTGCTAGAGCTTTTCTGTTTTTGCATTTTCTTACCACTATATCAACAGGATTGATTTCTTGGTCTTCAACTAATCTGTCCAATTGATTCCAAAAGTTGCTGTAAGTGTTTTCAGACGCTTTGTATGTTTGTTTTTTCAATATTGCATTTGCACTTTTGTCAAATTTTATTGCCATTCCAAAGTTTGGAGTATTGTTTACTTGTGTAATATTCATATTTCCCCCTAGTTTTTTATTTTAAAGTCCGTAAATAATATTTTTGCTAGTTATGAGAAGAAGATTTTACAAAAAAGAGGTTTTTAAAGAAAAACCTCTTTCCAAAATTTTATCTGATGAAATTTGTTTTTTCTCCTGTTTCAAAATGTGGTTTGTCTGAGCCGTTTTGTTTGCCTAGTTCAATACATTTCAATATCCATGCCATGTTGTGACCTATATTTTTCATCGTTTGCAATCCTTCTTTATCTTGCAAAACTTCTTCCGGTTTGTTGCCGTGTACCATGTTCCAGTAAGTTGAACTGATTATAGGCATTTGACGAATGGTAAAATATTTATTTAAGACATCAAGAGAAGCGGTTGTTCCTGCTCTTCTTGCAGATGCAATTGATGCGGCAGGTTTGAATTGATAAATTCCTTGACTTCCGCTACTATAAAACGCTCTATCTAAAAATGATAAAATTCTTCCGCTCGGGTGAGCAAAATAAACAGGGGTTCCAAAAACAAATCCGTCAGCATCTTTTGATTTTTCGACAAATTCGTTTACTTTGTCATCAGTAAATATGCATTTTCCGGTTTCCCTACATTTTCCGCAGCCTATACAATCTCTGATTGGTGTGGCACCAATTTGAAAAATTTCATAGTCTATACCGTATGTGTTGAGAGTCTTACCAACTTCTTCAAGTGCTGTATACGTACAGCCTTTTAGGTTTGAACTTCCATTGAGCATTAAAACTTTCATATAAAATCTCCTTTCGCAAAACAAGTTTATCAAAAGAGAAGTTTCTTTTAAAGCCCTATGGAGTAAGTTTGATAATTTGACTTTTCTAAAAATAAAAGATGCCCTATTCCTAGTAGGACACCTTTTACAAATTATTTCTAGATTCATATAAGGGGAACTATAAGTTGGTTAAACTTAAGCGGAGTTTAGCCAACTCCCTTATATTTTTATTATAAACTATATTGAACTTTTTTTCAACTAAATTGATAATTTTATTTTGTCACCCCAAAGTCACCCATTTTATATTGTAATTATAAATATCTATTCGACTTGACAAAACTAAAGACATCGTAAATAATATAGGTGTAGGGCGAGAGCCTTTATCTCGGGTAAAGCATAAAGACTCTGCTTCGCACCCTACATTTTAAACAATTTTAGTGCTATTACTGCTACCGAAAATGCTAGTAATAGCATTATTATTTTGTCTATCATGCAGCATTGCCTCCTTTCATCCAATTTCTTCGTTAAATTGCGTGTGATGGAAGTTAGCATTGTGCTATGCCCTACGTTGCTATTATAACAGAAAATCCACAAGTTCGAAACGAATGAGCGTAATTGCAAAATAAAAAGAGCTCTTGAAAACTCAAGAACTCTTTATTACGCTCGAAGAGATTCGAACTCCCGACCTTTTGGTTCGTAGCCAAACGCTCTATCCAACTGAGCTACGAGCGCACATTTCGTACAAATGAATATTATATTAAACATAAAAATTTTTCAAGTGGATTTTTTAATTTTAACTTATTTAACATTTTTGATTTTCTGTGAAATAGATATATAATTTTTTTAGGTAGAACTTATGAAACATTTTATTATTAAATTTTTATGTGTAATTGCATTTATCCTATGCTTTGTTGGAAATGTATTTGCGGCAGATTTTGGAATTACTTCGGTTGTTTATGACGATTCAACTTCATTTTTGTCAATAAATTCAAATGACAATGGCGAATATACGTTTAGTGAAGTTCCAAAATTATATGTTGATCAACAGGAACATAAGGCTTATTTTGATATAAATCCTGCAGAGTTGAAAATTCCGGCACAAGATTTAGTTATTAATTCTTCAAATATTAAAGAAGTTTTGGTTAAACAACATTCAGTAGAACCAAATGTAGTAAGAGTTACAATGTTGTATAACGATGGCTTTAACCCTAAAAATATTCAGTTAAAACGGTTGAATAATTCATTGTTTGTGCGTTTTAGTACTGCACAAATTCAGAATTATTATTTCCAGCATGTTTATACAGATGCAACGTCTTCGGTTAATGATTTTTTAGAAACTTCAAGTATTCAAGTACCTTTACAGATTACAAATAATAGTATAATCAGTCAGATAAATTCAGCGTTTCAGTTGGGTGCAACAACAGAAGAGAAAAACTATATTTTGACTCGGAAAGAATTATTTTTGCAATCTAAATACTATATAGATAATTTAAACGTAAAAAATGGTGTTGTTCTTGTGAATGGTTTTGGTGCCGTTACTTTGACGAAACCGTTTACTTTAACAAATCCGCAAAGAGTTGTTTATGATATTCCGAATGCTATAGTAAATCCGTCTATTCGAAATAAAGAAATTTATATTACCCAGACTGAAACCGTAAAAATCGGACAGTTTGACAAATCTACTGCTCGTATTGTTATATCAAGCAAGTATGCAGATAAGTACTTGCCGGTGATTTCCGCAGATGGGCAAAATCTTGAGTTTATAAATGGTGTGACTGATACAAGACCACTTGTGTCAATGCAAAAATCTGTTTTTAACAATTTGATTGAAGAAATTGCGGATTCAAAGACTATTTATGACAAGTTTGTATTTACTAAACCTGTTGTTTATGCAGTTGATAGAAATTCTTCAAGCATAGATTTTTATTTTTATAATGCTGATAAGTCCTCAACTTTGAATTTAAAATCTTCAAAAGTGTTCAATGATGCAAAAATTACCTCATTAACAAATGGTGGAATAAAAGTTTCATTGCCATTAGAAAAAGGTGATGTTGTTGACCTTCATGCCGGAAATGATGGTAAAACTTTAAGGCTGAAAATTGTTTCTCAAGCAGTTAATTTGCCTGTAGTTAAAGAGGTTGAAGACCCTGTAGTTACAGTTCCTACTGTTGTTATTACTCCTGTTAAAAAAGATAATACGAAAAAAGTTGTCGTAATTGATGCCGGTCATGGTGGGACTGATTGTGGTGCAACAAGGAACGGTATTTATGAGAAAAACATAACTCTTGATGTTTCTAAAAAAGTTTATGATTTGCTTATTAAAAAAGGCTATGATGTCTATATGACAAGGGATAAAGATGAATTTGTTTCATTGCAAGACCGAGTTACGATAAGTGAAAATATTTCACCAGATATCTTTGTAAGTATTCACGTAAATTCAAGTAATGCTGAATCTCCAAACGGATTGGAAACTCACTATTATAAGGATAACAGTTTGCAACTTGCAAAAACCGTTCATGCTTCTATGTTAAATCATATCAAAGCTTACAATAGAGGCTTGTTCAAATCTAAATTTTATGTTATAAACCATACGACAGCACCTGCAATTTTGGTAGAAATCGGATTTATTTCGAATAACGCAGAACGTGCACAATTAGTTTCAGAAAGTCGTAAACAGGCTACGGCAAAAGCAATAGCGGAAGGAATACATGAATACCTTAAATAGACAATTTGATAGCAATTCCCCGATAGGCTTTTTTGATTCTGGTGTTGGTGGTTTGACCGTTTTGAATAAAGTTAAACAAATTTTACCTAATGAAAACTTTGTTTATTATGGTGATACATTGCACATGCCTTATGGTGATAAGTCAAAAGAGCAGTTGCTGGAGTATTCCAAAGATATTTTAGACTTTTTTGAACATAAAGGTTGTAAAGCGGTTGTAATGGCATGTAACACGACTTCTTCAACTATTTATAACGATATAAAAAATGATTACGAATTCAAATTGTACCCTATAGTGCAATCTGTTGCAAAGATTTTGGCGCAATTACCAGTTGAAAGACTAGGTATTTTTGCAACCAGAGCAACTATAGAATCCGGTGCATATCAAAATGAAATTCATAAATATAATTCGCAAATGAAAGTTTTTGGACAATATTGTCCGAAATGGGTTCATATTGTGGAAAATTCTACAAAAAATACGCAAGAAAGCCGTCAAACAATCAAGGTAGATTTACTAAAAATGTTGGAAAATAATCCGGAAAAGATTGTTTTAGGCTGCACTCATTATCCGTTTTTGATTGATGTTTTGTCTGAATTTGTTCCATCGAATCTATTTATTGACCCTGCTATTGATTTTGCAAAATATATTAAACAAGATTTGGCTATTTCAGATTTGTTGAACTCTTCAAATCTACAAAATAAAGAGGAGTTTTATGTAAGTGCAAATCCCGAACAGTTCAAAATATCAGCACAAATGTTTTATGAATTGAATACAAAACCGGAATTGCTAACTTTTAAGAATTTGGTTTAGGCAATCTTGGTATTTTTCAACCTCTATAATATCGTCTGATTTTTTGATTGCATTTTTGTCAATATTTAATACTGTTTTGTTTTCTTTTACCGCAAAAGTCGGGATATTTCGTTTTATGCTTTCAAAAACAGGTATTGAGCCAAGCGAATTGTATGGCATAACCGTAAAATCAAGGTCATTAACGTTAATTCCGTCAGACTTATCCATTGATATTTTAGGTGCTTGTGACAATCCTAGCAGAATGCACGGCAAAAATGTCGGTGTTATATATTCTGACGCTGATTTTGGGTTCACTATTTCAGTTTCTACTTCACAAGTTCTAAATGCCGGAGAATGTGCGCAGGGAACCTTGTAATGTTTTGAAATGTAATGTGAGAGAATTGCTTCAACTCCGCCAACAGGGTCTACACCTGTTCCATTTGAGTATTCAGGATTGTCCTCATCAGAATCTTCAAACAAACAAACAATTGCGATTGCTTCACAGCCTTTATTTAATAAGTTTTCACAAGATTTGCCGAGTGTTTCGATATTTCTTACGTTGCCGGTTGAAATTCCGTCTTCATTCATGAAAAATTCAACACCGACATCTTCTTCTGTGATTTCATATTCTGCAATATCAATTCCGTAAACTACTTTTACTGCATTATGAGTATTGATGTGTACATTCAAAATATCTTGCGGAATTGCTTTATCATAAATTATGCCGATTTTGTTATTGTTTGAAGGTACTAAATTTATTTCACCTTTGAAAAATGAATCCAGAGTGTAACCTTCTGTGTATAGCATATTTTCGGTTATTGCAGAAAATCCGCCCGCATTTACAACATTTGGATTGACAATAATATTTGTTTCTTTAGCAAAACGTCTTGCGTAGGCTCCGGCATCTCCTGCATATCCGCCAATTGATGCGCCAATGCCTGTTGGAACGATAAAAGCACCGATTTTTTTATTATTTATTGTCATTTATATATTTCTCCATTCCGTTAAAAATTGCTTTAGCGGTTGTTTCTTGAAATTCTTCATTTGTAAGTTTTTCCATATCTCTCGGGCTAATCATATAACCAACTTCAAGAAGAACAGATAGGCTTTCAGTATTTCTGACAACCGCAAAACTTGCATCATTTACTCCGTTGTTTTTCAAACCTGTTTGCTTGTTAAGTTCTGATAAAATATCTTGAGCAAGTTCTGAGGCTTGCGGATAATATACATATCCTGTTGAGCCTGTTGGATTTGTGATTTTTGAACCGTTTCCAAGTGAGTCATTGTGAATACTTAAAAATATGTCAGAATTATGTTGCTTTGAAAATTCAACTCTATCATTCAGACTGACATCTTTATCCTCACTCCTTGTCATAAATACATTAGCACCTGCATTTTCAAGATATTTTTTTAATTTTAAAGCGATTTGCAAGTTTATGTCTTTTTCGTAATTGCCAAGACAACCTACCGCACCGAGTTCACTTCCGCCATGTCCTGCATCAAGTGTAATATTTAACCCTTTTAATGGCGAGTCTTTAGTTTGTGCTATTTTTGTATCTTTAATTTCAATAACAAGTTCGTGGCTATTTTTGTAGTAGCTTTTATATCCTGTGCTGAATCCTGTTTTATTTATATGGATTTCGTATTTGTTTTCAGGATAGTTTTTAACGTTATAAACCGTTAAATCAAGTCCATCATTCGTTCTTATAAAATGACTCATTCTTTTATCTGTTTTATATACAATACCTTCACTCAAAACATACGGAACTTTTTTATTAACTTTTATTGTAAAAATACGACCTTGCGGAGTTTCTTCATATACAAAGCCTTCAACTTTTACCGGTGAATTGTTATAGCCATTAATTGAAGTGACAAAAGATTTATCAATCCAAGCGTAATCATCTCTTGCAAGTTGAACTAGGAAGAAGTTTTGGTATTCTCCAATAATATTTAAAGGCATTCCTTTGTCAAAATGCTGTAATCTGGTAATTCCGCCATCATAAGGAAATGAGCGAAGCGGTACATTATCTTTTATTGTTGCAACGATTTGCGGAGCATCAAAATATGTAATATTATCCGGAGCAACGTAAGGTTTTATTTCTTCTCTATTGATAATATATGTTTTTTGCTCTGTTCCATTATCAATAATGAATTTATTTTGTCCTAATTCCAAATTGACAGGGTAAAAAAATCCGCCTTGTCGTGATAGTTTAACTTCTTTTGAATTTATCGTAAGTTTCTTTTCCGGATTTTCGTGACCTGTAAAAAACGTAGAGTCAGCGTTAATAGTTACGTTTTCTGATTGCGGGTAAACTATTTCTACACTGTTTGCCGTTTGGCTTCCTATTGTCAAACAACTTAATACTGCTATTAAAAGATAATTTTTCATATAACTACTATACTATAATTTTACAAAAAATATAATTTCGTAAATTTATTTAATATTTATGATATTTGAGTTCCATTGTGATAAAATTAGTGTATTGAGGGATAGTAAATTCATGAGAACAGAGAGTTCTGAGAATAGGCAAAAAACACCAAGAACCAGAGAGTGTAACAAGAGGGTTAAAATACTCTTGGCATTTTATTGGTTAATTGTCGGGATATTAGTTTTACACTTAATCAAATTGCAAATTTTTGACCCGTATAACTACCGTGAAAAAGGTAGAATACAAAGGGCAAATAATGATTTTGCCGTACGTGGAGATATTTATGATAGACATGGCATAAAACTTGCAACAGATAGAATTTATTATAATATTTACGCAAGACCTGTAGAATATTCAAAGAAAGAAAATCCGAGAAAAATTGCACATTTGCTATCTCCAATTCTTGGAATTCCGGAAGCAGGTTTGTATAAAAAACTTTCAAATACAAAAATCCCTGTTATTGCTGTTAAAAAAGATGTTGATAGAGATACGGCTAAAAAAGTTATGGCTGTACTTAGCGAAAACGGATTTCGTTCAATAAGTTTAGACAAAAAGAACACAAGAGAGTATCCGCAAGGGGTGTTTGCTTCTCATGTTCTCGGTTTTTATAATTTTGATGCCGGAGTATCAAACGGTGTTGAACTTACGGCAAAAGACAAGTTAGAACACGCCGTTCGTGCTACGTATGAAAAAACTCGTGATGGTAGAATTATTTATAAAATTCCGACCGACCCGATTGGTCCTACACGTAACCCGAAAGGGCAAGATGTTACATTGACTATTGATGCTGCAATTCAACACGTTTGTGAAAAAGAATTAGCTAAAATCATCACCGAAAAAGATGCTTTGCGTGGTGCGGTAATTGTTATGAACCCTAAAAATGGTGAAATTCTTGCTTATGCGGTTTATCCGACTTATGACCCTAACAATTTCCAAAAGGCTTCAAACTTACAGATTAAAAACTGGACGTTGACTGATGTTTATCCTCCTGGGTCAACATTTAAAACAATTACGGTTACCAGTGCAATGGAACTTGGTAAAATTAACGAAAATTCTATAATTGAAGATTCAGGAAGAATGAAGTTTGGCGGTTATACAATCGAAAACTATGATTACAAAGAAAAAGGTGCCCCAGGTAAAATCAATTTGGTTTATTTGTTTGAGCACTCAAGTAATATAGGTTCTGTTAATGTTGGAGCATTGATGAGTCACCATGAGTTTTACGATATGCTCAAAAAGTTCGGTTTTGGTGCTAAATCAGGTATTGACCTTCCTGGGGAATCTTCTGGTTTGTTGGCTCCGCCAAAATTGTGGGATAAAGGGTTACATATTACAATGTCTTACGGCTATGGAACTTCTGTTTCTATAATGCAAATGGTTTCTGCCGTGTCAGCTCTTGCGAATAACGGAGTAAGAGTTACTCCGCACGTAATTAAATACTCTGCAGAGGAAGAAGCGGAAAAAGTTAAACGTATTCCGACGATTTCGCCTGAAACCGCTCGTACGATTACAAAACTTCTTGCAATGAGCGTTAATAACGGTAAATCTTGTATAAAAATGGATAAATACAATGTTGCGGCTAAAACAGGAACTTCAAGAAAACCTCTTGAAAACGGTCCTGGGTATTCCGGTGCGATGTACACTTCAACAATCGGGTATTTGCCGGCTAGTGACCCGCAAGTTTTGATTTATGTAGTTGTAGATAGTGCAAAAAAAGGACCGGTTTGGGGTAATACCGTTGCAGGTCCGGTATTTCACGAGGTCGCCGAACAGACCGCAAGAATTTTAGACTTGAAACCAGACAAAGTTCCTGCCGTTTCGCCTGCTAATAAGAATAATTAAATGGGAGATATATAAATGAGATTAGATGAATTAATTGAATATTTGAAGTATGAAGACTTAATCAATTTTAAAAATGTGGAAATTTCAGGAATTTCTTATAATTCAAAAACAACCAAAAAGGGTGATATTTTTATCTGTATGGTAGGTGAACACACTGACGGGCATGAATATGCTCAAATGGCGATTGATAATGGTGCTGCAGCACTTTTGGTGGAACACAAAGTCGAAGGTGTTAAAGTTCCGCAGGTTCAAGTTGATTCTACACGTCATAAAATTGCGGATATTGCAGACAGATTTTATTCAAGTCCTTCAAAAGGTTTGAATTTGATTGGTATTACAGGTACAAACGGAAAAACTACAGTTACCCACTTGATTCAAAAAATCTTTGAAGAAAACGGTCAAAAATGTGCGCTTATCGGTACTTTGGGGTATAAGTTGTCATCAAACGGAGAGTATCGTGATGCAAAACATACAACTCCACAAGCACCGGAACTTCAAGCAACTTTACGTATGATTAAAGACGTTGAAAAAATTGATAATGTTGTAATGGAAGTAAGTTCTCACGCTCTTGAACAAAACCGAGTAGGTGGTTGTCGTTTTAACGGTGCGGTTTTGACTAATTTAACTCAAGACCATTTGGATTACCATATTACAATGGAAAATTATTTTAAGGCAAAAGCAATCTTGTTTGAAGGTTTATCTGAAGGTGACTTTGCAGTTATAAATATTGATGATGAATATGGCGACAGATTCTTAGGTGTAGTTCCGGAAGGTGTTCGTAAATTCACTTATGGTGTGAAAAAAGAAGCTGATGTTATGGCTAAAGATATCAATTTTTCATTAAACGGTGCAGAATTTAAACTTGTTTATGATGGAAAATCATATTCCGTAAACTTGCACATGAACGGAATGTTCAGTGTTTATAATGTGTTGGCTGCACTTACTGCTGCTCTTGCAATGGGTATTGATATTAATGTTTCATTGAAAGCATTGCAAAATGTTCACGGAGTTGCAGGAAGATTTGAAATCGTTAATAAAAAGCCGTTGGTAATTGTTGATTATGCACACACTCCGGACGGTTTGGAAAATGTATTAAAAGCAGCAAGAGAAATTACACCGGCTGATGGCAAATTGATTTGTATGTTCGGTTGCGGTGGGGATAGAGATGCTACAAAACGCCCTAAAATGGGTGCAATAGCACAAAAACTTGCCGATAAGATAGTTATAACAAGTGATAATCCTCGTTCTGAAGACCCACAACAAATTATTACAGATATTATTGCAGGTTTGAAATCTGTTGACCCTGAAATTGTAACCGTAGAACCTGACAGAGGCGAAGCGATTGCGTTATTGAAAACTATTGCAAATAACAATGATGTGGTCCTTCTTGCAGGAAAAGGTCATGAAGATTATCAAATTTTGAAGGATAAAACCATTCATTTTGATGATAGGGAACAAGCAAGAAAAGTTTTTGCAGGAAGTGTAATTTAATGATGAAAACACCATTACTTATGGAACAACATTTTCATGGTTGTTACGGAATAGATTTTAATAAAGCGACTGTAGAAGATATGCTTGATGTTTCTCGCAAGCTTTTGGCGGAAGGTGTTGGGTATATTTTCCCGACAATAGTTACAGATACTGTTGAAAATACTAAAAGACAAGTAGAAATAATCAAACAGGCTGCAAAACAGCAAGCTTCTGGCATGGCGAGGATTTGCGGTGTGCATCTGGAAGGTATTTTTCTCAATCCGGAAAAAAAGGCTATTCACAATGCTGTTCATTTTCTTTCGCCAACTATTGAAAATTACAAATTACTTGAAGATGATTTTATAAAAATCGTAACTCTTGCACCTGAACTTGTTACTCCTGACAGTGATTTAATCGGATATTTACATGAAAAAGGTGTAAAAGTTCAGGCAGGACATTGTGTCGGCGGAAATTTGACTGGCTGTGACGGGGTAACTCATACATTTAATGCAATGAAAGGTGTTGTTCATCGTGGTGAATCAACGGCATTATCAGCCTTAATTGAGGATAATATTTATACCGAAGTTATCGCTGATGGGGTGCATGTTTCAGATGAGGTTTTAAAGTTACTATTCAAAGCTAAGCCGGCAGATAAAGTTATTTTGATTTCTGATTGTTTGCCGTGTACTCATAGTGAAGTTAGAGAGTTTTATTTTGCAGATGAAAAAATTTATTTTGACGGAAAATGTGCCGCTTCAAAAGCCGGTACAATCGCAGGGAGTACAAAACTTTTGCCTGATATCGTTAAAATACTTGCTCAAAAAAACATGTTCAATCAGGAATTTATATCAAATCCTTACAATTATCACAATATTGACCCAAAAGGAACTTTAACTTGGGACGATGAGTTTAATGTTGTTGAAGTGAAGGGGTAAAATTTTTATATTCGTGTTAAAATTCAATAGTAATAATGGAGTTCATAATGAGTAATAGCCAATTGGATTTGATGAATTTGAAAAACTGTATAAGCGCTTTGAAAGAATGCATTGAAGCCTATAAGTCAAATACAGATAAGAAAATACAAGGTTTTATAGAAGATTCTTGCGTTAAAAGGTTTGAATTTACTGTTGAAACATCTTGGAAAACAATGAAACGATTTTTAAAAGTCGTTTATGGTAAAGATGATAAAGAATTGACCATGAATAATATTTTTCGTTTAATGGAAGGATATGGATTTATCAAATCTTGGGAAGCATGGCGTGGTTATTATGACCAACGAAATGATACAAGCCATGAATATAATCAAAAGAAGGCTATTGGTATTTTGAATTCTATGAATGATTTATTAGAAGATGCAAATTACTTATACACAGAATTGAATAAGGAATTAAACAAGTAAATGCCACTTGGAATAACAGAAAAAGAGCGTAGTATAATTGTAGGTATTTTGAAAGAATATTTCAACAAATATTCTTTTTATTACTATGGTTCAAGAATAAAAGGAAATTTTAACAAGACTTCTGATTTGGACATTATGATAAAGGGCAACTCAGAGATGCCTTTGTCTGAATTAGCAGCATTAAAAAACAAATTTGATAAAAGTTTTTTGCCGTATATTGTGAATTTTACAGATTATTGTAGTATTGATAAAAATTTCTATAATTTAATTAAAAATGATTTAATTCTTGTCAAATAATTAATACGTTAATATTACATATCCTTTATATAATTTTATTGAATTTTTTGTAATAACCTTAAAACCCTTGACAAATAAGGGTAAGTAGGTGTATTATAAATTTCGAAGTATATTGAATTGTAAAGATTTTGTAAATATTTATAAATTTATGTAACAAAACACTAAATTTTTAACACCCTAGAACCGTTTATATAAATATACGAACATGTGAAAGTGTCATGTGCAAATAGTATAAGGAACGTAAAAATTGCAAAACAGGAACAAGAACATATACGAGAAAGGATTGGCAAAGATGAGAAGAAGTAGAAAAGCACAAAGAAGAATTGTTGCATCAATACTTACGGGTGTTTTCCTAATGCAACAGACAATGACATTATCTGTCTTTGCGAGCACTATTACTTCAGTCGGTTCAGGTGTATCTCAAGATGGTAATACATTTACTATCGATCCGATGAAAACTAACGGAAATATCGGTTTTCAAAGATATTCTGACTTTACGTTGGATAAAGGTGATACTGCGAACTTAAACTTCGAAGGTGTTGAGACATTTGTTAACTTGTTGGATAAAGATAAGGGTCAATTCACTATCAATGGTACTTTGAACTCTATCAGAAATAACAATTTCTATGAAGGTAAAGCAATTTTCATTTCACCAAACGGAATGGTTGTAGGTTCATCAGGTGTTCTTAACGTTGGTTCTTTGGGTGTTTATACTCACAGTGCCGATCAATATGATACAATTATGCAACAATCTGATATCAGCCATTGGACAGATAGAGATTTAGGATTGACAAGCAACGGTACTATTACTATTGATGGTAAAGTATTCTCATCTGGTGATATCGCATTGAGAGCAGGTCAAATTAATCTTGGTCAAACAGGTGCTTTGATTGGTGGTTTGAATACCACAGTCGGTCAAAGTGTTAAAGATAATCCTGCAAACGCTGCTTTATTCTCAAGATTAGTTAATTTTAATGACGCTGCAAATGATAAAAATTCAAGCGGTAAAGGTATTATCACAATCAACAACTATGTAGAAAGTGCTTTAGAAAAATCTACAGACGGTTTGAATTTACAAGGTACTGTTGCAAACTATGCTACAGTGACTCAACAAGATAGTTCTTATGTAAACGGTACTGTTGATTTAGCAAATATTCAAATTTACAATGGACATGGTGATGCTGTAATTGGTGGTAAGATCACATCAAACGGTGGCAGCTTAAAGATTACTAACCGTGCTCAATTAAAAGATGGCAAAGGTAATTTGACAATCGCTGATGGTGCTAATATCAATTATCGTAGCGGCTCAATGTCTATCCACAACGGTCCTGTAACTTCAGGTTCTACAGGTTGGGCATCTGATAACGGTAACTATACATCAATGACAATCAACGGCAACTTGTCAGGTAACGGTGATATGACCATTACTCAACTTGGTGCAGGTGGTATGACATTTGGTAAGAACAGTACAGTTACTAACAACGGTACTTTAACTATTCAAAACGGTAACAAACCTGAAAGCGATGCTGCTAAAGAATTGAATGCCGTATCTGCTTCAATGGAAATCAACGGTAAGATTTCTAACACTGGTAAATCAACCATTACAAACTACGGTAAAGCCTTGAACGTTAACGCTACAGGTAATGTATCAAACGAAACTTCAACATTATCTATGTATAACTTCGGTGAAAATGGTTTTAATGTTGCAAACGGTGGTTCTATCAACGGTACTGATACAACAATTTATATGTATAACTATGGTGCTGACGGTATGAACACTCATGGCAATGTAACTGCAAAAGGTACAGGCGACATTAACATGATAAACTTCGCATCAGGTACAAACGGTATCAATATTTACGAAGATAGTAAAATTACAAGTAATAACAATATCAGTATTACCAACAAAGCAACAGGTCGTGACAATAAATCTTTAAGAAACGAAGTTGGCGGTGTTAACGTTAGAGGTTTAATTGATGCTACTGAAATCGTTAATATTGATAGTGATTCAGGTAACGTTATATTAGGTTATACAACTAACGACAATTTTGTTAAAGGTAAAAATATTAACATCACAACAAATGATGCAAGTATTCTTAACTATGGTGTTGAAAAAACATTGTTGAATGCAACAGGTAACTTGTCAATGAAAGCAACTGATGGTACTATCGGTTTGACAACTCAAGATAATGCATGTACAGGTTCAGGTTGTACCGGTGTTGGTCGTAAAGCAAATGGCAGCCGTGATTTCACAAAATCAATCAACGCAAATATTGGCGGTAACGTTTATGCAAAAACAACAAATGCTGATAACACTGAGCAAGCAGCAAAACCAGAAGGATTAGTTATCAACTATGCTTCTATCGGTAACGATATGAACATTGATGTAGTTGATGCTGACGGTCGTGTTATCTTGACAGTTGATGATGATTACGGAACTGCTAACAACGGTAAAAAATACAGCATGAACAATGCTAATACAGGTTTGAACGGTGCTACAAACATCAAAGGTTGGGGCATTTCTTTAATCGCTGATAAAAATATTGGTACAAGCGACAACAAAGTAACCTTTATTCAAACTAAAGATGGTAATGATGGTTACAAAATGGACGTTTTGGCTAACAACGATATCAATATTAAAGAAAATAGTTACAATGACAGTGCTTACAAGGCTAAAAACGGCGAAACCAAAAGTAACGATGTTTGCACAATGATTTCAAGAGAAGGAAGTATTGATGCTGAATTCGGCGGGAATACTTACATTGAAGACATTACTGCAGAAAAATCAATCAATGTTGTTACTCGTGGTAAGATATTGGAAATTGAAAACTTGGGCGATATTCAAAACAAAGACATCTTAACAAACGGTGACTACTTCGGTAAATACACAAACGGTGAAGCTGATGGCGGTTACTTGTCAGATGATAGAAAAACTCAATCTTTACCTAATGAAGTTACTTTGAAAGCATTAGATATTAACAAATCAATCAGATCTGACGGTACGAATGTTGATGGTTATTATGCTTATGCAGATTCAACAGTTAGAGTTAAAAACGCTTTGTTAGACCACGGTAATATGGATATCACGGCTGACCAAATTTATGCTAACGGTATTCACGTTGATTACGGCAAAACTGGTCCGAAAAAAGAAATCGATAATTCAACAAAAAAAGTTGAAGGTGCTAAAGAATATCCTACAGGACACGCAGTAAGACCTAAAGATGTTACAGACATCGACCATGACGAACACGAAAGAAACTACTATTACCACACCGGCAAAGGTGACGGTTTCTCTCAAGAAGGTGATGGTGATGGTTACTACGGACCTGATCATTACCCTGATAACGGCGGTAATTCAAATGTCGATAACGATGACGGTGTAAACAGTGACACTCCTATCGCTATGGAAGAAGAAAAACCGAATGAACCTGATTTTGGTGATACAGATATCGATACAGATATTGATATTGATACCGACATCGATATAGATAACGATATCGATACAGATACTGATATTGATACAGATATCGACACAGACTTAGATATTGATACTGACTTAGATATCGATACAGATACTGATGACGATGTTCCAGATGAACCAAAACCAGATCCGGAACCTGATCCTGATAAAGAACCTGATTTTGGTGACACAGATACAGATACTGATATTGATACTGATACCGACATCGACATAGACAACGATATCGATACAGATACTGATATTGATACAGATATCGACACAGACTTAGATATTGATACTGACTTAGATATCGATACAGATACTGATGACGATGTTCCAGATGAACCAAAACCAGATCCGGAACCTGATCCTGATAAAGAACCTGATTTTGGTGACACAGATACAGATACTGATATTGATACTGATACCGACATCGACATAGACAACGATATCGATACAGATACTGATATTGATACAGATATCGACACAGACTTAGATATTGATACTGACTTAGATATCGATACAGATACTGATGACGATGTTCCAGATGAACCAAAACCAGATCCAGAGCCAGATCCAGAACCAGATTTTGGTGACACAGATACAGATACCGATATTGATACTGACACAGATATCGACGTGGACAACGATATAGACACAGATACTGATATTGATACTGATATAGACACAGACTTAGATATTGATACTGATATTGATATCGATACAGATACTGACGATGATGTTCCGGATAGACCGGTTATTATTCCGAAAGTTGACCCAAGTATCATGTACATTCAAAGAAAAATCGATATGGCTGACTTGTCTGCAATTGATAAACGTCAATATATGAGATTCAATATTTCAGACTCTACTCAACCGGTACTTCTTGAAACTTCTAACTCAGGTATTAACAGTATCCTTGATATTTCAAGAGGTGGTATCGCAGTCGGTCAAGACAACACATTACAAGTTGGTGATGTTGTTCCGGTACACTTAACTTACGGTGATTTGGATATCGATGCTGATGTTAAGATTGTCGCAACATCAGATAGCAAAGCCGGAGCACAATTCGTAAACTTGGATCCTGCAACTGCAAACAAACTTCTATACTTGAATATGTTGCTGGAAGATGCACAATATAGCATAACTCTTAAATAGAGTGAAAGCCAAATAATCAAACTAAAAGACCTGCTTTAAAAGGCAGGTCTTTTTATATGTCATTTTGTTATTTTGAGTTCTTGAAATTACCACAAACTTTGAATTTAGTTGTAGATTTTTCTTGTCAAATCTGCTTTTCTAAGTCTGATATTTTCCGGTGTAATTTCAACAAGTTCTTCATCACCGATATACTCAAGAGCTTCTTCAAGAGAAAGAATTTTTGGTGCTTGCAAAGTAACCATTACATCTGCAGTTGAACTTCTCATATTTGTTAATTTTTTAGTCTTACAGATGTTTACAACGATATCTTGTGGTCTGTTGCATTCACCGATAATCATACCTCTATAAACTTTAGTTTTCGGAGTAACAAAGAATACACCTCTGTCTTCGTATTGAGCCAATGCGTAAGGTATTGCTTCGCCTTGTTCGTGAGCAATGATTGACCCGCTTCTTTGACGAGGAATATCGCCGGCATAAGGTCTGTAGTGCAAGAATGTATGATACATTATGCCTTCACCTCTTGTCATTCTGATGAACTCACTTCTAAATCCGATAAGTCCTCTTGCCGGAATATGGAAGGTCAAAACAGTTCTGTTTTTAGAAGTTTGCATATCCTTCATTTCTGCTTTTCTGCCTGCTAATCTTTCGATTGCCGAGCCTGCGTATTCTTCCGGAACATCAATGATAAGATTTTCATAAGGTTCGCAAAGTTCACCGTTAATCTTTTTATAGATAACTTCAGGTTTTGAAACTGCAAATTCATATCCTTCACGACGCATTGTTTCAATAAGAATACTCAAATGCAATTCGCCTCTGCCTGAAACTCTAAATCTGTCAGTAGACTCAGTATCTTCAACTCTCAAACTTACGTTCTTTTCAAGTTCATCATACAAACGTTTTCTGATTTGTCTTGATGTTACAAATTTACCTTCTGTACCAGCAAACGGACTGTCGTTTACTGAGAAATTCATTTGCAAAGTAGGTTCGTCAACTGAAATCAAAGGCAAAGCTTTAGAATTTGTCGGGTCACAAATTGTTTCACCGATTTGAATATCTGCAAAACCTGAGATACCAACGATATCACCTGCTGATGCTTCTTGAATTTCAACTCTGCCCAAATCCTTAAAACCGAACAATTTAATGATTTTACCACGTTCTTGGCTTCCGTCAGCGTGGATAACGCAAACTTGGTCTTGAGAGTGAACTTTACCGTGTGCAATTCTACCGATAACAATTCTTCCTACATATTCGTTATAGTCAAGAGTTGTTGCTCTGAATTGGAACGGTTCATCTTCATCACCTTCCGGTGGTTGGATATTTTTAATGATACTGTCTAAAAGTGGTACCATATCTTTTCTTTCGTCTTCAAGTTCATTGATTGCAAAACCGTTCAAACTGCTTGCAAAAATGAACGGAAAGTCGATTAAATCTTCTCTGTCAGTTAATTCTGTGAACAAATCAAAAACTTTGTCTAAAGCCGTTAAAGGTTCTGCTGCAGGTTTATCAATTTTGTTGATAACAACGATAATTTTCAAACCTAATTCCAAAGCTTTTGATAATACAAAACGAGTTTGTGGCATAGGTCCTTCAGCAGCATCAACAATAAGCAATGCTCCATCAACCATACCTAATACACGTTCAACTTCACCACCAAAGTCAGCGTGACCAGGGGTGTCAACTACGTTAATTTTAGTGCCTTTGTAGTTAATTGAAATGTTTTTAGAAAGAATTGTAATCCCTCTTTCTCTTTCCAAATCGTTACTATCAAGTACACGTTCTTCAACGTGTTGATTTTCACGGAAAACACCGGCTTGCTTTAACAAACAGTCAACGAGTGTAGTTTTACCGTGGTCAACGTGTGCAATAATCGCAATATTTCTTATATTTTCGTTACATGTCATACATTCCCTACCAATCGTAATTTGTTTAGTGTAATTTTTACACTTATATCATAAAACAGAATATTTTATATTTCAATATTATATTATCATTTTTTAAGTTCATCTAATAATCTTTGAACTTTTTTGTAAAGCCCACCCTTGCCATGCTTATCTAAAATTGAATTAGCAAGTTCCAATTCTTCTACTGCAAGTCGCTTGTTTTCAGTCTTAATAATTTGTGCAATTTCATATCTTATTGCAGCCAACTTTAATTCATACCCTTCAACAGGTTTCATTGCACGTTTGATTGTGTGAAATCTGCCTTGAACTTTAGTATAATTTTCGCAAATTTCTTTAAGAGCTCTTTTTTCGGTTTGTAATGTTTTCAAATGCTTATCACTATTGGGTTGGGTTACTTTGTATATTTCTTTTAAATCGTTTGCACGAGCCATAATGTGAATAGGATCATTAAATCTTTTTGCAATAGCAAGCGCATTTGTTGCAAATTTTTCGAGAGCTTCAGTATTTTTCTGGTTTAATTATTTTATTAATAGGCTATAAATTGCACCGGCTAGGCTTCCTTCACCCAAATTTACCAATTTTTCTGCTAGTCTGGCACTGTTACGATTAAAGTTATTCAAATTATTAGTTGCTATATAAGTATCACTGATATCATGAAGTGTTGCAGAAAACTGTGATGGGTCTATATTTTTTCGTTGTTTTGCAGAACTCGTAACTTGTTTTTCTAATTTTGAAAACGCATTAACGGGATTGATATTTCTACTTATAATCTTCATGAAAACTCCTTTTTAGGTTATAAAACCTGTAAAAAGAAATTTTGCTATCTGTTATTTTTTTCAGGTGCGTAAGCAATAAGTGAACAAGTTAAACATGCAATTCCGAAAATAATACCAAATCCCATAGTCAAATGGTATGAGTCTAAAAATGCGTTAGTGTATTCAATTCCGCTATGTCTAAAAATGTTTCTGAAACTGTCAAACATTGTAATAGTCAACGCTACACCGAGAATATTGCCTAAATTTCTTGATAATGATAATATTCCGCTTGCAATTCCAAGTTCATCTTTTCTTACAGAGGTGATAATAGCGTTATTTGACGGAGATTGGAAACAACCGTTACCGATACCCATAATTATAGATGCCAAAACGACTTCCCACTTCGGAGTTGAAGTGTTAAATGTAGTAAAAATAATCAGTGCAATTATATATATTGAAGGGCCAAGTATTGTGAGCAACCTGCTACCATGTTTTCCTGCGTAACTTCCCGCAAACGGTGCAACTGCAGATGATGCGATAGAATACGGCAAAATTAGTAAACCTGTTACAAAAGGGTTTAGGTGTTTGATTTCCTGCAAAAATATTGGTAACAATACCCCGTTTGTGAACATACACATATAAGAAGTCATTACAGCGACGTTTCCAAATGTAAATGTCCTTATTTTAAACATTTTGAAGTTTATCAACGGATAATTGATTTTTTTATCACGAAAATAGAATAATGCTCCAAAAATTAGGGTTATAATACCTAAAACGATTATTCGTATTGACTTCCAACCCCAAGTGTGACCTTCTGAAATGGCAAGTAACAAGGCAAATAAGCCCGTTGTAAAGTAAATAAATCCTTTATAATCAAACTTGAATTTCTTTTTCTTGACGTAAGAAGGGAGCATTCTGTATGAAATTATTGCCCCAGCAATCGCAATTGGAACAGAAGGTAAAAATATAGCATGCCAGTTGAATAAATGAATTAAAAAACCGCCTATAGCAGGTCCGCTCATACCGCCAACGGCGACAATACAGGCATTTATACCAAGTGCTTTACCACGTTCAGAACCTTTGAACAGTGTTGCAATCGCCGCCGGTCCGTTCGCAATCATAACAGAAGCACCCATTGCCTCGATACATCGATAAAAAATCAATAAATAAAAGCAATTTGTTGTTGAACTTAAAAATGCACCAAGTGCAAAAACAGAAAAACCGACTGCATAGACTTTGTTTTTAGGAAAAATATCACCTAATTTGCCAAAAAATGGCAATAAAACAGTCAAAACAAGCATATAGGCAATTATTACCCACTGAACTTGTGAGATAGTAATATGCAAACCTTGAGAAATCGGGTATAGTGCAAGGTTTACTGTGCTTGAATCAAGCATTCCCAAAAAATTACCTATTATAATAAGGTTACACAATATCCATTTTATCGATTTTCTGCTCATAGTTTTAATTTTATCACGAGGATTTTCATTTAACTGATTATTAAATATTTGTAATATTTTTGTCAAATAAAAAGACGCTTGCGATATGCAAACGTCTTTTTAAGTATTTAGATTAGTCTAGCAAGCACAGCCACAAGAGCAAACACTGTTTTTCAATAAGTCTGCTTTGTCTGTTGCTTCCCAAGGAACATTGATATCTGTACGTCCCATGTGACCATAAGCTGCTAACAATTGGTAGAATTTACCGCCATTTTTAGCAGGCAAGTTTCTCAAATCAAATTGTTTGATGATTGCAGCAGGTCTAAGGTCGAAGTTTTTAGCAACCAATTCAGAGATTTCATCATCTGAAATTTTACCTGTACCGAATGAATCAACCATGATTGAAACAGGTTCTGCAACACCGATAGCATAAGCCAATTCGATTTCACATTTTTCAGCAAGTCCTGCTGCTACAATATTTTTAGCAACGTATCTTGCTGCATAAGCTGCAGATCTGTCAACTTTTGTAGGATCTTTTCCTGAGAAAGCGCCGCCGCCGTGTCTTGAGTAACCACCGTAAGTATCAACGATGATTTTTCTTCCGGTCAAGCCTGAATCTCCTTGAGGACCACCGATTACAAATCTTCCTGATGGGTTGATTAAAATAATTGTGTCGTCATCAATTTTGATATCTTCATGTGCGAAAACTTCGTCAATTACTAGATTTTTCAAGTCATTTCTAATAATTTCTTGAACTTTTTTGTTATCAGAAATTCCGTTAATTTCAGGGTTGTGTTGAGTTGAAAGCAATACTGTGTGAATTCTTGAAGGTTTGCCGTCAACGTATTCAACTGTAACTTGAGATTTTCCGTCCGGTCTTAGGTAATCAACTAAGCCTTGTTTTCTGATTTGAGTCAATCTGTATGATAATTTGTGTGCCAAACTGATTGGTAAAGGCATAAGTTCAGGTGTTTCGTTGCAAGCGTAGCCAAACATAATACCTTGGTCACCGGCCCCGATTTCTTCTGTTTCTGTAACTGATGTATCAGCGTTAAATTCTCTTGATTCAAACGCTTTGTTTACACCGTTACCGATGTCTGTTGATTGTTCATCAATACTAGTTAATACAGCGCAAGTGTTAGCATCAAAACCACCGGCATTTGAACCTGTATAACCGATATTTCTGATAGTATTTCTAACAACTTGAGGAATATCTACATAACAATCAGCGGTAATTTCGCCACAAACAAGTGCCATACCGGTTGTCACTGTAGTTTCAGCAGCAACTCTTGATTGTCTGTCTTTTGTCAAAAACTCGTCTAAAATTGCATCAGAAATCTGATCGCAAACTTTGTCGGGGTGACCTTCCGTAACAGATTCGGAAGTGAACAAAAATCTTTTTGGTGTCATTTCTTTTTCTCCTTAATTTATTTTCTAAGCCGGTAAGTCTTTTAATTCCAACCCGGCACTCCTTTTTTAGCACAGTGTAGTTCAAAACATTTGTTAAATCAAATTTTTTACACTTTTTATATAACAAAAGTTAATATAATTAGTTTTATTTTTTGTTACATAAGTGAAAAATATCCTTCTTTTGTGATAACCTATTCTTATAAGTATTTAAAGAAGGGGACGAATATGACCATTAAATTAGAAGATTTACCTACAGTTTATAATGCAAAAGAAACTGAAGAAGATATTTACAAATTTTGGGAAGATAACGGATTTTTCAAGGCCGATGCCAAAAGTCCTAAAAAACCTTATTCAATAGTTATCCCACCGCCAAATGTTACCGGTGTATTGCACATGGGGCATGCTCTTGATGAAACATTGCAAGATATTTTGGTTCGTTATCACAGAATGAGCGGTTACGAAACTCTTTGGGTTCCTGGGACTGACCATGCCGGTATTGCTACTCAAAACGTTGTAGAAAAGAAATTACGTGAACAAAGTTTATCAAGACACGATTTAGGTCGTGACAAATTCTTAGAAAAAACTTGGGAATGGGCTAATGCACACAAATCAAGAATTTTGGACCAATGTAAACGCTTAGGTGCTTCTTTTGACCGTTCAAGAGAAAGATTTACCTTCGATAAAGGTTGTTCTGATGCAGTTAAAGAAGTTTTTGTTAAGTTGTACGAAAAAGGTTTGATTTACAAAGGTGCATATATTGTAAACTGGTGTCCTCGTTGTCAATCTGCTATTTCTGATGTTGAAACTGAATACGAAACTGAACAAGGACATTTGTGGGAAATCTCTTACCCATTAAAAGGTGAATCTGGTGCTATTATCGTTGCAACAACAAGACCAGAAACAATTTTTGGTGATGTTGCGATTGCCGTTCACCCATCTGACCAAAAGTATTCAGAATTGGTAGGCAAAACAGTTGTTATTCCGTTGACAGGTCGTGAAATTCCTATCATTGCAGACGAATACGTTGACAAAAACTTTGGTACCGGTGCAGTTAAAATTACACCGGCTCATGACCCTAACGACTTTGAAGTTGGTAAACGTCATAACTTTAAACCAATTTGGGTAATTGACGGTGAAGGTAAAATGAAAGCGTGTGGCGAAGTTCCTTCTAACTTGCACGGTTTAGATAGATACGAAGCACGTAAACAAATTATTAAAATGCTTGAAGATAATCACTCATTGTTGAGAGTAAAAGACCATGAACATAACGTTGGTAAATGTCAACGTTGCGGAACAACTATCGAACCGTTACTTTCTGAACAATGGTTTGTAAAAATGAAACCTTTGGCTCAAGAAGCAATTAAAGCGGTTAAAGACGGCAGAATTAAGTTTATCCCTGAACGTTGGGAAAAGAACTATTTAGGTTGGATGGAAAATATTCGTGATTGGTGTATTTCTCGTCAATTGTGGTGGGGACACCAAATTCCTGCTTACCACAACAAGCAAACAGGTGAAATGATTGTAGCAAAAGAAAATCCTGATCCAAATGTTTGGGAACAAGAAACAGATGTTTTAGATACTTGGTTTTCATCTGGTTTATGGCCATTTTCAACTATGGGTTGGCCAAATACTGAAAGTGAAGATTTCAAAAAATTCTATCCTACAACCACTTTGGTAACTGGTTTTGATATTATTTTCTTCTGGGTTGCCAGAATGATTACAATGGGCTTGGAATTCACCGGAAAAGCACCGTTTTCAACTGTTTATATTCACGGTTTGATTCGTGATGAAAAAGGTCAAAAAATGTCAAAATCAAAGGGTAATACAATCGACCCTGTTGTTATTATTGATAAATACGGCTGTGATGCATTGAGATTTACAATGACTTCTTTATGTACTTACGGCGGTCAAGATATCAAAATCAGTGATGAACGTTTTGAATACGGCAGAAATTTTGCTAATAAAATTTGGAACGCTTCAAGATTTGTACTTATGAATCTTGACGGTGTCGATAATAAAGATATTGATTTTGATAATTTAACTATCGCTGATAAGTGGATTTTAGATAAACTTAACACTGTTGCAAAAGAAGTTAATTCAAATATCGAAAACTACAGAATTGGTGAAACGGCTCACATTTTGTATGATTTCTTCTGGAATTCTTACTGTGATTGGTATGTTGAAATTGCAAAAATTCAACTTCAAGACGAGTCTTTGAAATTGAATACTCAAAGAGTTTTGAGATATGTTCTTGATATGTCATTGAGATTACTTCACCCGATTATGCCGCATATCACAGAACGTGTATGGCAGTTAATTCCGAAAGAAACCGATATCAAAGCAATTATGCTTGCTCCATATCCTGTTTATGACAAAAAATTGTCATATCCTGTTGAAGCAAAGGAAATGGATCTTGTGTTTGAAACAATCAAATCTTTGCGTAACGTAAGACAAAGTTTCAATATTCCGTTGTCTTTGAATTTTGATATCGAAATCAGAGCGTCTAAAGACGAAAAACCTATTTTTGAAGCGATTGAAAGCTATATCAAACGTATGGCAAAGGTTGAGAAAATTTCTTATGCAGATGACAGCGTTCCTGTTGCTAAAAAGTCTGCAACTGCAGTTGTTTCTGCATCTAAGATTGTAATTCCGCTTGAAAACTTGATTGATTTCAATGAAGAAATTGCAAGACAAGAAAAGAAACTAGGAAAGCTTCAAAACGAAAGAAAATCAATGGAAGGCAGAATGAACAATCCTAAGTTTGCGGCTAATGCTAAACCTGAAATTATTAAGCAAACTAAGGATAGAATTGAAGAAATTTTGGTTCAAGAGGCTGCAATCAACGAATTGATAAAATCGTTAAAAGCGTAAACTTATGTAAATAAACTTTACAAAAAGCGGGACAATATGCAAATTTTTGTATTGTCCGCTTTTTATTTATTTGTCGAAATTGTGGTTAATATTATCATTGAAACTTTTAAGTAAAGTTAAGATATATTACAAAACCTTTACAAGATTGGCTAAATTTGCTATGCTTATAGCAAGTTACAGTTAGGTAATAGATAATGGAGTGAATATGACATCAAAAGAGTTAGATTTTGAAAAACTGTTAGAACAGTATGATTACAAATTTCAAAAAGGAGATTTGGTCAAAGGTATTATTTGTGGGTTTGATGCACAAGGTGTTTTGGTTGATATCGGTGCAAAAGCGATGGCTGTAGTTCCGACTTATGAAGCCGTTGATAAAGGCGAACAACCTGAAAATGTTTTCAAAAAAGGTCAAGAGTGTGAATTTTTAATTATCAGAGAAGAAGATGAAGACGGCAAATTTTTGCTGTCTAAAAAGAAAGTTGATAATGCTTACGCTTGGAAAGAACTTGAAAAAGTTAAAGCAAATGATGAAGTTATACTTGGAACTATCGTTAACGTTGTTAAAGGTGGCGTTTTAGTTGATGTTTCAGGTATCAGAGGATTTATTCCAACTTCTCAACTACGTGCAAGAGAATCAGAACTTGAAGTTGGTTCAAAATTAGAATTGAAAATTTTGACACTTGATGTTCAACAAAATAATTTTATTTTGTCAAATAAAAAGGTTTATGAAGATACTGTTGAAGAAGCAAGAAAAAATATCTTCTCACAAATTGAACCGGGGCAAGTTGTTAAAGGTGAAGTTGTTAGAATTACTGATTTTGGTGCATTTATTGATATCGGTGGTTTAGACGGTTTACTTCCGCTATCTCAATTGTCTTGGCGTTGGATTGACCACCCTACAGATATCTTGAAGGTTGGTGAAAAAATTGACGTTGAAGTTATTTCAATTGATTATGACAAACAAAGAGTTTCATTGAGTTTGAAAAATCTTGAACCTGATCCGTGGATTGAGGCTGCGGAAAAAATTAAAGAAGGTGACAAAGTTCAAGGAACAGTTACAAGATTGAAACATTTTGGCGCATTTATTGAAGTGTTACCTGGGGTTGAAGCATTGTTACCACATAATGAAGTTGTTGATTTGCAAAATGAAACAGGCAATATCATAAAAGTTGGTGACAAAATTGACACTTATGTCGTTAAATTCAATCCTGCAGATAAGAGAATTTCTCTATCAATTCATGAACAAGGTTCAGAACCTGCTCCTGAACAGGAATAATAGAACTTTTGCTCAAAAAATAAAACTAAAAAGTGGGGATATAAATATTGTCCTCACTTTTTTGTTGACTTTAAAAAATATATCATTATAACAATATCATACGTTTAGATGTTTATTACTCTTGAAAAATAAAGGATAATGCAGAAAAGAGAGTAGAGAAACATGCCATTCAGGTACAGATTACAAAAAGTTTTGGACTTTAGAATAAACCAAAAAGAAGAACAAAGAACCAGAGTTCAAAAGGCACAACAAGCGGTTAATCAGGCTGAGAATGACATAAAAAAAAATAATCAAGATATTCTTGATACAAAACAAGGAATGCGGTCGGCTGATCCAATGATGTACGATACTTACGACAAGTTTTTGGAACATCTTTGGCAGAAGGCTGAGGAACTCGAAGCAAGACGACAAGAGTTGCAAAAAAAACTCGACGAGGAAGTTCAAAAACTCGTAAAATGTGAACAAGCAGTCAAAGTTCTTGAAAAGCACAAAGAAAAAAATAAAGAACTATACTTAGCAGAAGAAAAAGCGGCAGAATTAAAGCAATTTTCAGAGTTGGGTGTCACAAGGTTCTTTAAGAAAATTCAAGAGCAAGCGGCAGAAGAAGAATTGAATAACAATAAGTAGAAGGTAATAATATTATGAGCGTAAATTCAACAGTATCATCAGTAAGCAGTTCATCTGCAACATCTCAAGTTTCAAAGTCTTCAAATACTGAAAGTTCAAAAAAGACTTCTGATTCTTCTTTCAAAAATGAAATGGATAAAGTTTCAACAACAGAAAAAACTGAAAAAGATACAAAAACAGAATCTAAAGAGGTAAAAGAAACCAAAGAAACCTCAAAAACTCAAAAATCAGAAGAAACAGCAAAAGCTGAAAATACAAAAGACGCAAAAGTTGATGATAAAAATACTGTTTCTGACAAAAAAGAAACCAATATTGTTGATAATAAAGAAAACTTGTTAAAAGATATTGAAAAAAATAACATTGAACTTATTAAAAATCAACAAATTTTAGATAAGAAAAACTTGTTAGGTACAGATAATAACCTTCAACAAGAACAACAGGCTCAGCAGATTCAATTTGCTCAAGCAAACTTAAACAAAAATATTGATAATCCGATTTCTAAAAAAAATGATGTAAAAACTGTTGTAAAATCAGATAAAAAACGTGAAAATGAGTTGGATTCAATTAGTACTGAACTTGATAATGATTTACAAGTTCCGACAGATACTTCACAACTTCAAGCAACGGATAGCAATTACAATACTGATTCGTTAGTTGCTGATGAAAATAATATGTTGAATGGTAATGTCATATTCAATAATGAATTATCTAGTTTTGATATTAACAATAATGAATTATCAAATGATATTCAACAAATGATAAATACCTCAACAATTGCTCACAATGTCGCAAGTGTTAAGGCTACTCAAGCAGTTGGAACTATGAAGTTAAATAACTCAACTAACAGTATTTCAATGACACAATCTGATGCTGAATTCTTTGTTAATTTGACTCAAAATAATGATGTTTCAATGCAAAATATTACGGCTCAGGCAACAGAAATGACCCAACAAGGTGCTGATGTTAAAGAAGTTCAACAAAATGTCAAGGTATCACAAGCGTTACTTGATGCCTTGAGTGAATCTCGTGAAAAAAATCAACCTGTAAGAATTGATTTTGATAAAGATGTTTCTGTTGTTTTAAGAGTCGGTAAAGATGGCGCCTTGGCTGCAAACTTTATCCCTGGCGATAAAGCAGTTGAGCAATATTTGAGAAATAATATTGAAACTTTGAAAAATACATTTAATGAAAACGATTTGCCGTATTCAGATTTGAGTTATTCAAACAGAGGCGGCAAACAACAACGTGAAAACCAACGTAATAGACAACAACAGCAGCAGCAATAATAAAAGGAGAGTTTAACAAAAAAATGAATGATGCTTTTATCACAGCAATAAATACCCAATATGCGACGATAAACTGGATGGACGTTATCGCCGATAACATGACAAACGTTTATACTCCAGGGTTCAAAGAAAAACAGGTAAGCTTCAAAACATTTTTAGGTGGAGCGATAAATGATGACTATAGCAAGAAAATGAGTCAAGGTAAATCTACTCCAGGGACTTCTAATGATAACGTATTTTTGGAAGGAAAAGGCTTTTTCTTGACTAAAACTCCTGACGGCAAGAGTGTTTACACAAGACTCGGCGAATTTACTTTTGATGGTGAAGGGGTTTATAAAGCATCTAACGGGAATACTGTTCAAGGTTATATCCTTAATGATAAAGGAGAAATAATGCAAGGGACTAAACCTATAAGTGCTGATTTGTACCAAGAAACCGCATTGAAAGGCGGAGCATTAGATATTCCGACAACTAATATCAAAATGTGGATTGACCCGAACAACGGTAAATATTTAGGTAAGTATGACGAATACGAAATTCAAAAAGACGGAACAATTGTTGGTAAGGCTGAAAACGGAAAAAAAGTTGTTCCATTATATAGGATTACAACAAGAAATTTCCATAATGCAGCAGGTTTGTATGAATACAAAGACGGAATGTTTTTAGAAACTGAAGAATCAGGTAAACCTGTTTTAGGTTGTGGTGAAATTCGTTCCGGTTTATTAGAACTTTCTAATGCTGATTTTAAGGGAAATATTTCATACTACAAAATGGCAAAATTACAGATGGAAGTGGTTAATAAACTTATTTCATCAAACAAAGAATTACTACAACAAGCAATGCAAATGGTTAGTAGTTCTTAATAAAATATTTGTGATAACGTTAAACTCCATTACAAAAGAGGCGAAAGCCTCTTTCTTTTTTGTAAATTTATTTACATTTGCTCAAATAGATTGTATCATTGGAATATAGTCAGAATAAAGAGGAAAATAATGGAAAATTTAGTTATTGCAATTGGTTCAGATCATGGTGGATTTGAATATAAAAATTTAATAAGTGACCATTTAAAACAAAAGGGTATTGATGTTATTGATGTCGGTACTTATTCTAAAGATTCTTGCGATTATCCTGAAATAGCAAGAAAAGTTACCGCTAATATTTCAGAAAACAAGGCTCAAAAAGGAATTTTAATTTGCGGTTCCGGTATTGGAATGTCTATTGTTGCAAACAAAACAAAAGGGATTAGAGCGGCATTATGCTCTGAAACAACATCTGCAAGGTTATCAAGACAACATAACAATTCAAATGTATTATGTATGGGACAACGTTTGATAGGCGAAACTATGGCATTAGAAATCGTAGACACTTGGCTGGATACAGAGTTCTTGGGTGGAAGACACCAACATAGAGTTGATATTATTGAATAGAAAGGTTTAAAATATGGAAATAGATTCGCATAAATTTGCTTGTGCAATTGCACAGTTTTTAGATGATAAATTGGCAAAAGATATTGTCATTTTAAATATTAGCAATGTTTCATCTCTTGCTGATTATTTTGTAATAGTTACCGGTGATTCAACTCCGCAAGTTAAGGCTTTGATGGAAACAGTTAAGGATAATGTTAAAACTAAATTAGGAAAACTCCCGTTGAGAATTGAAAACGACTCAAAAAGTCGCTGGAATTTGCTTGATTACGGAGATGTTGTTGTTCATATTCTGCATAAAGAAGACCGTGAAACTTACGCAATCGAGAAATTTTGGAATCATGCATATAGTGTTACAGAAGATGAATGGCGTGAAGTTGGTAAAGAATACAGTGAATATGCTAATAAGTAATGAGAAAGAGGTCATAAAGACCTCTTTTTTATTGAAATTTTTATCTGATTTTTAGCAATTAAACTCTAGCGTTAATCGTTTTATCCAAAAACTCAGTCATTGCTTTTTTGAATTGTTCAGACTCAGCCTGCGTAGGAGCCTCAAAACGCAACGTAAATACCGGTTCGGTATTACTTTGTCTAATTAGAGCAAAACCACCCTCAAAAACGATTCTCATACCGTCTAGTGTGACAATATCTTTTATCTTAGAACCAAACATATCAGGGTTAGATTTTACTTCATTTTTCATTGCTTCTAATACTTCTTTTTTCAATGGATTTGGGCAAGGAAAACGAACTTCATCACTTGTAAATACTTGAGTGAATGGTTTCAAAACTTCATCAATTGTGAAATTAGGGTTGATTTTTTTATTTTTTGCAATAATTTCAATCATTCTGCAGCCGGCATAAATAGCATCATCAAAACCGTAGTATCTATCTTTAAAGAATGTATGACCACTCATTTCACCGCCTAATACCGCATTTGTTTCTTTCATCTTGCCTTTAATGTAACCGTGACCGGTTTTACACATAATTGCATTTCCGCCGGCTTTATTAATAGTATCAAACAAGACTTGAGAACATTTAACCTCAGACACAACGGTTGGTTTTTGATCAATGATGTCCATTGCATAAATTAAGAGCAATTTATCACCAGTTAATGGTTTTCCATGTGAATCTACAACGCCGATTCTGTCGCTATCGCCATCATAAGCAATTCCGACATCTGCATTATTTTCAACAACTGTTTTTGAAAGTGTTTCAAGAGTTGATAAAACGCTTGGATTTGGGTGATGGTTTGGAAATCTTCCATCAGGCTCAGAGAAAAGTTCAATAACTTCACAACCGAGTTCTTTGTATAATTTAGGTCCTACGATACCACCTGTTGCGTTGGCACTATCAACTACAACCTTGATTCCAACTCCAACTTTACCGAAAGATTTTTTCATTTCGTTAATGTATTCGTCAATAATTTCTGTTTTGTAGTTATAATCGTTCAATTTTTCAGGTAAATCAGACCATTTTGCATAAGTTTCTTCTTTAACTTCTTTGATTTGAGCCTCATTCAAAGATTGATGGTTAAATGTCATTTTCAAGCCATTGTACTCACTAGGGTTATGGCTTGCAGTAATAATCATTGCACCATCAAGATTGTGAGCAAATTCAGAATAATAACCGATAGGAGTCGGCGCTAAACCTAAGTCCTCAATGTGACCAACTTTTGAGTTAGTCAATCCGTTTAGAATTGCTCGTTTAAGGCTTGGTGAATGTAATCTTGCGTCCATACAAACACTAATCTTCAAGTTTTCAGGCTGTTTTTGAGTTTGTTTTGAAAGCCAAGAGGTGTAACCGATTGCGATGTTATAAAAGAGTTCTTCGGTTATGTCATCATTATAAATTCCTCGAATATCATTTTTTCCAAATGCGTGTTCATATTTTTGCATAATTCACTTCTCCTATTATTTAGACTATAATTAAATCATACCATGAAAAACTTATTAAAAAATTTGGCAAATAATCAAAATCTGGCAATAACAATCTTTTTGTTGCCCGCACTACTTGGAACCTTGATATTTATTATTATTCCTGTAATTTGCTCATTTGGTTTAAGTTTTGCTAAGTGGGATTTACTTAATCCAATAACATTTGTTAGTTTAGAAAATTATAAAAATTTGTTTAACGATAAAGTTTTTTATCAAACATTAGCAAATACAATAGTTTTTGCAATTTCGACTTCGGTTTTCGGAGTTATTATTCCGCTGATTTTAGCCTCTGTTTTGAATTCCAAAATTCGAGGAAGTGAGTTTTTTAAAACTGCATATTTTCTACCATTTATTACCCCAATGATAGTTATAGGTATTGTTTGGGGCTGGATATTTGACCCAAATATTGGACTGTTAAATAAACTTTTACATTTACATATCAATTGGCTTTATGATGTGAAATATGCCCTACCGGCGCTAATTGCAGTTTCTGTCTGGAAGCTTATCGGATATAATATGATAATTTTCCTTTCGACTTTATCTTCAATTTCACAAAGTTTGTTTGAGGCTGCAAAAATTGACGGAGCAAATTCAATTCAAACTTTTCGCCATGTAACGATTCCAATGTTATCGCCAACAATATTTTTTGTCGTGATAATCACGACTATAAGTTCATTTCAGGTGTTTGACTTGATTTATTTGATGACTCAGGGCGGACCATTCAATAGTACAAATGTTTTGGTTTATTCGATTTATCAAAACGCTTTTGAGTATTTCAATGTTGGAAAGGCTAGTGCGATTGCTTATGTTTTATTTGCGATAATTCTTGTTTTAACCCTTCTACAGTGGAAATTCCGCAAAAAAATTGTCTATAATGAAATAGATTAGTGTAATATCTCTTAACATTTGCTTTGATATTTTAAAGTTTTGGCTAAACATTTCCGATAAATAATCTGTAAGATACCATTAAATCAACACGGGGTGTGTATAGATTATGTTTGAAGATCTAAAAAGACGAGAGCTTATAGAAGCACTAAAAAGTTTAATTGAAAAAGCCGAGGCTGAAACAGACGAAAAAGATAGCGACATTTATTGCGAATTTATGAAAGGTATGATTTTAAATACATACAGCACAAATTAGTAATTTAGGCAATGTGAATTTCTATTGATTTTTATAGAATTTTACTATGAATATTGTTGTGATAGGCGGAGTTGCCGCAGGAGCAAAAGCTGCCGCTAAAATTAAACGTTTACTACCTGATTCAAGTGTAAAAATATTTACCGATGATACACATGTTTCGTATTCATCGTGTGGTTTACCCTTTTATATTCAAGGTAATTTCAAAGATTACAGAAGTCTGCTTGTGCGATCTGTGGAAGAATTTAATCAAGCGGGAATTGATGTATATTTAGAACATCGAGTCACAAAAATTGATATAAAATCACAATCTTTGACTGTACAAAACAAACTCAACAGTATTTGTGTCCCTTATGACCGCTTAATTATAGCAACAGGCGCAAGACCAATTATACCAAATATTAAGGGGGTAAGTGATTTTGAAAACATTTATACCGTGCGAAAAATTGAAGATGGTATAAAAATTAGAGAACAAATGCTCAAGAGTAAAAACGCTGTCATCGTTGGTGGCGGGTTTATCGGGCTTGAATTGCTTGAAGCGTTTGTCAAAAATGGTCTGAATGTTACACTGCTAGAACGTGGTGACAAGATTATGCCTTCCTTTGACCCTGAAATTTCTGATGTAATCAAAAAACAAATAGAACTTGCAAATGAAGATAATTTTCAAATATTAACCAGTGAATCACTTGTTGAAATTCGTGGTGAAAATGGACTTGCGACAAGTGTTTTAACCTCATCAGGTCAAGAAATTGCGGCTGATATAATTGTTCTATGTGTTGGGGTTTATCCAAACAGTGAAATTGCACGTGATGCAGGGATTGTAATAGGAAAAACCGGAGCAATTAAGGTTAATAAACTTATGCAGACCTCGGTTGCAAATATTTATGCCTGTGGTGATTGCAGTGAAGAACCACACCTGATTAACGGAAAATCTGTATGGGTTCCTCTTGGTTCAACGGCAAATAAAGAAGGTCGATGTGCCGCGTTAAATGCTGCAGGAGTTTACACTGTATTTGAAGGGGTTTTAAGTTCTTCTGTCACTCGTTGTCTTAATACTACAATGTCAATGACAGGATTTACCGAAAAAGTCGCTCGAGAATATGGCTACACTCCGGTCACAGTAACAGTTAACAAGCATGATATGGTTGGCTATATGCCGGAAGCCGGTGAAATTACGCTGAAAATTGTTGCCGATAAAGCGACAGGCTTGCTATTAGGTGGTCAGGCAGTTGGTTCAATTGGTGCAGATAAGCGCATAAACACACTAGCAACCGCTCTTGTCGGTAGATTGACGGTTAAAGAATTTGCAGCAAATGATTTGACGTATTCGCCACCATTTTCAACGACCATTGACCCGTTACTTGATGCAATGAATATTCTATCTTCAAGACTATCCGAAAGTTAATTACTGTTGCAATTTGTAGATATATCTGGCGACCGCTTCTCCCATTGCAAAACAGTTTGCTTGTACACGTAATGCGCCTTGTGATAGGTAATCTGCGGATAAACATCTGCCAACAACAAACAAGTTGTCGTAATCTGCAGCCATCAAACTTTCTATAGGTAATTGATATTCTCCGTCAAGTTCTAGAGTTGAACTGTTTTTATCCTTTGAGTGAACATCAACCGGATAATTTGAAATAAGTGCAGGATTTTCAAATTTTTTGCCGGAACGTAAATCGTCAATAGTGTAAACATACTTGCCTTTTACCCTATTTGAAACTCTTACGCCCATTCCGTCAGAAATGTTTGAAATAAATGCTTTTTCAAACCCAACAAGGTATTCTTTGCAAAATTTGGATAGTCTGAAAATGCTTGTTCTACCTTCAATTAAGGCTTTGCTAATATCTTGAGTCATATTCGGATTAAGATTTTCGATAATACGAGGACAGTTAAACGCAATCGTGGACGGCATTCCCGCTACTGTAAACACTTGAAAATAGTTTCTATCAGCATCTTTTAGCGTTCCATTTTGAACCGCTTTGTCAAATAACGGTGCTAAAGCCCACTTCTTGTTGTCGTCCCAAGTGTATGCCGTTGATAAATGAGGAATTCCGTTTATATGCTCAAAAGTCGTCACATTACGGTCTTTGTCAATAGAAACAAGCCATTTGCCAAACTTTTCAATATCAACACCGCTCATCAAAAATCTTAGGCTCATCGGTTGAAAATCAGCAGAATCATCTAAAAATTCACAGTTAACTTTTTTTGAAAAATCAGCATTGCCTGTTGCATCTACAATATACTTCGTTTCGATACATACCGATAAAGTATTATCAAAAGATAATGAATTATTATCCGTATATATCGAGTAGTTATATGAAGATAATATTGTGGAGTTGATGTTCAATTTATGAATATTTTTATCTTCAATTTTAACATTTGTAACCTCAGTATTAAATCTAATATCTACATCAACCGAACTAAGCATTTCATCTAGTGCGATTTTAGCGATTTCAGGGTTAAACCAGCCAATATTGCCTTGATAAGTAGTTTGTCCGCCCATTTCAGCCATTTTAAGCGCAAAAGACTTGTAAAAAGCGTTATTTATCTGATGATTACCAACATTCATGACCGGTACAACAAGATTAGAAGTGATAGCACCACCCAGTGTAGAACTCCGCTCAATAAGCAATGTCTTTAAGCCTAACAGTCCTGAAATATATGCTGCTGCACAACCGGCTGTACCTCCACCAATAATAACTATATCGTACGTTTTTGTCATGATAAAAAATCTCCTCAAGGTAATTTCTTATATGATATTCCATGTTGGTCTGATGGTGCAAATAATTTACAAATCATGATTATTTGAAAATGTGAAAAATTTTTGTATACCAAAAATAATTCGCTGCGATATATTCCAATAATATTTGTTTGATTTTTTATATAGAATATTTTTTATAATGTGAACTTGATTCTCTGGTCGAAGTTTTAACTTCGTTTTCTCGAGCCATCAAAATCGCCTCATTTTTAGCCGTTAAATTTTTATCACGATAAAATATACCGGCTTTTGTTTTAATGAGCCCTAAATCGAATTCTGAGAGATGATGTTTAATGAGTGTTTCATCTTTCGTTGCAATTGTACCAAAATATTGTTTTGTTCGTTCATTATAAATTTGTCCGATATGAAATCCTGCTTCTATCATAGCACCACGAATAGATGCCGAAGATGAGTAAGTTAATAACATACCATCATTGGCTAAATGGTCATAAAGTTGTTTGAAAAATTCAAACGACCACAAGCAAGGACATTTTGATGGAGTAAAAGCATCTAAAAATATCAAATTGTATAAATTATTATCTTCAAGTATGATTTTTCTTGCATCATCATTTTTAAGGTCAAAAATAATATCCTGTAACTGATATGTTTTTGACCTGTTTTTATAACTTAATGATACATATTGATAATATATATTATGTAAGAGCGATAAGAACCCATTGCTATGCTTACAACTAGTCATCTTGTGTTTATAAAATTCAAAAATACCCCTAATATTAGAATCAAAAAATGGTCTGAAATTTTTATCTGATAATATCGAATTTACTGTCACATCGGTAAAAATTTCCGATTTATTGTTTATTAAAAACTCTAATAAAAGGTAGTTTATTTCAGGTGGAATATTCAGAATTTCACTTTTGATGTCAGTATCTAAATATTTGTGAATTTTATCATTTGGTATTGTTTTATTAAACTTTTTATAATCCTTTTCGCCGGTTTTTATGAACGGAGATAGATAAGAAAGTGTTTTATCAAAATCTATCGCTTTAATATAGATACGAGAAGTGTTATTACTGATAGTGTTTGAGCGATTAGCAGTATTTTGCTTAATAAATCTTTGTATAAATTTCTTAAAGGTATTTGTTTTTGAGTTAGTTTTATTTACATGTAGCGAGGCGTTACAATTTTTTATTTTATTACGTTGCATATTATTGGAATATATCGCTTCGTTATTAGAAGATAAAATATTATTTTTTCGTGCAATTTTATCAGTATGTATCGCTCCGTGCTTATTTGTGCTTTGAGCGGTTATTTTATTGGTATATATCGGAGCGTAGTTGTTAGTAAGCCTAAATTTTTTATTTTGAATTTTTACAGGAAAATTTTTGGAAAATTTCTGAAATTTATTTGTTTTGGAGTTTTGGAATTTATTTTTAGAAGAAATATTTTTTCTATAGTCAAAAATATAATTAAGCAGTGCTTTTGTGTTATATCCGATACCGTAGCAGATATCCAGAACCTTTATATTATCATATTTTGACAGTATATCATGCAGATTGGACGGGTAAATAAACTTTTCATAGGCTTCTGTGAGGGCTCCGGTTGCGCTGTGGTAGATATCGTTAAAATCCTTGCTATACAACCCAACCGAACCATCTTTAGTAAAATATGGATAAAATTCACTCATATCAACACTTTAAAGTATTTTTTGAAATATGACAAATTGTTAAAATAACTTAAATAAGCCATTTTTTGTGTTTTTGGTATAATATCTAAAGAAGAAAGGTAAGTAAGATATGAAAATTACAGTAAAAGTGCCTGCAACAACTGCAAATCTCGGACCGGGATTTGATTGTTTAGGAATGGCACTACCTATATACAATACTATTACTATTGAAGAAACTGTTCTCCCAGGAACTGGTGTGGAAATCAATGTTTTCCCTAATAGTGATATGGTTGAACAGTCATCATTAGAGCATATTCCGCTTGATAATAACAGTATTGTTTATAAAGCCGTAGAACTTTTATATAATATGATTGGACAATCTCCGGCTGAGCTAAAGATTAATATATACACAGGAATTCCAGTCGCAAGAGGTTTAGGCAGCAGTTCCTCAGTTATTGTCGGTGCTTTGTTTGCCGCTAATGAACTTTTAGGACGTCCGGCAGATGAACCTGCATTATTATCAATTGCTTGCGAAATCGAAGGACACCCTGATAATATTACTCCGGCAATTGTTGGCGGTTTGGTAATTTCTTCTCAAGAAGATGATGGCAGCGTAGTTTACAGAAAACTTGATTGGCCGGAAGAGTGGGCGATAACTGTTTGTATTCCTGATTTTGAATTACCAACTGATATTGCACGTTCTGTTTTACCGGCAGAAGTTCCAATGCAAGATGCAATATTTAATGCAAAAAGACTTGCTTTGTTTGTCGAAGCAGTTCATACAAAAGATTCTGAACTTATGAAAATGGCGCTACAAGACAGACTTCACCAGCCATACCGAATGAAATTAGTTCCGGGATTGAGTTCTATTATCAACAATTTAAGACATTTTGATAATGTTTTAGGTTGTGTTTTGAGTGGCGCTGGGTCTTCAATTTTAGTAATATCTGAGAAAAACAACTTGGATAAAATTCGAAATATTGTAAAAGATACTTGGGCAGACCAAAATATCAAATGTGAAATTAAGACTCTATCTGTTGAAAACAATGGCGCTCAAATCATTACAAACGAAGATTAGTCTTATTATTAACGTAATAAGAGAATAAAAAATATATAAAAAGCTTCCATAATTGTTAAGAACATTAGGGAGGCTTTTTTCATGAACATTAAAATTTTAGATATGTGTGTTGGGTGCGGCGCTTGCGCAATAATTAACCCTGAAGTGTTTGAAATCAATCAAAATAAGGCAATTGTAAACAATTCAAGGATAGAAAATTTTGAAGATTTATGTATTGATGCTGCTATAACCTGTCCTGTAAATGCAATTGAAATTGATGAAAATTAAAATTATTAAGTATTGTTAAGCACTTGAAATCCAATCGACATAATGGTTTTTAATCCATTTGAAATTTTGAACGCAATTTTGCCTCGAAAAAATACTTTATCAATGAGTAGGTAAAATTTCGAAAGGTAGGTATTTATGACAATTGGATTAGCGACAGGACATGCTGCAGTAACTATGTTAGATGCAAGCAAAGGCAGTTTAACAAACAGAGCACAATGTGCAAAAGAACACTTTAAAAATGATGTACAAACTGGTTTAAAAGTCGCTACTGTAGGTGCAGGCACACTGGGTGTTTCTTATGCAGCAAAACATAGTTCAAAAGTTGCAAAAGCGGTAACTTATGGTGCAACAACTATTGGCAAAGCGATTGGACATATAACTAAAAAACTAGGAGCAACAGAATTAGCTACAAAATTATTAAAAAATCCTTTAGGACAAAAACGCTTAGGCATTATGGCGGTAGGTATAACTGCAGGAGCTTACGTATTAGATGCATTGCTTAATCATGCAAATAAAGCAGGCAGAATTAACCAAAAATATGAAGATGCAGCAAAAATAGAAGGAACAACTAAAAACGTTGTTTTAGATGCATAAATTTAACTAAATTTTTAGATAAAAGCGGTGTAGATAGACTCTATACCGCTTTTTCGTAAGTAAAAGTTATTGTGATGAAATTATCATCAATTTTGGTAATCGCCCAGCGAAGAACATTTCCAAACTTTTGAGTCAGTTCAGTTTCAATATTTTCCGTTGAAAAATCTAAATTCTTCTCCAGTTTTACGATTTCAGAAATTATCTCTGTTTTCATATTTTATTCCACTGTTACCGATTTTGCCAAGTTTCTAGGTTGGTCAACATCTTTACCCAAGAATTCCGCAATATAGTATGCAATAAGTTGCAATGGAATCATTGCTATAATTGGTGACAAGATTTCGTTAACATCAGGAACTTTGATTATACAATCGAACAAATCGTCCAATTTAGGGTCATCAGAGTTTGTCAAAGCAATCATTCTTGCGTTTCTTGCTCTTGCTTCTTCACTATTAGATAATAATTTTTCGTAAACAGAACCCTTCATCAAAATTGACAAAACAGGCATTGTTTCATCAAGCATTGCAATCGGTCCATGCTTCAATTCACCTGCCGGATAGCCTGTAGCGTTGATATAACTGATTTCTTTAAGCTTCAACGCACCTTCAAGTGCCGTCGGGTAATTTATACCTCTTGCAATGTAGATAAAGTCTTTTGTTGAAGAATATTTTCTCGCACATTTTTGAATACATTCTTTGTGAGCCAAAATTTGTTCAATTTTTTGCGGTAACAACAACAATTCTGACTTGATTTCTACTAATTCGTCTTGTGGCATAGAGTTTTTAATTTCAGCCAAATATAAAGCCAATAAGTAGAATGAAGTCAATTGCGCAATATATGATTTTGTTGCTGCGACAGAAACTTCAATACCTGCACTCACCGGAACCAAACTGTCTGCTTCTCTTGCCATAGCGCTATCAGGACGGTTTGTAATAATCAAAATGTGAGAACCTTTAGCCTTTGCTTGTTTTATAGCAGTCAAAGTATCTGCAGTTTCACCTGATTGAGAAACACCAATAACAAGTGTATGTTCGTCTGTTACAGTGTTTCTGTAGATGTATTCGCTTGAAGCTTCAATATCAACAGGAATTTTACAAAAATCTTCAATAATATATTTTCCTATCATTGCAGCGTGAAGAGATGTTCCGCAAGCAATAATCTGAATTCTGTTTAAATTTCTAAGACTTTCAATATTCAATTTAACTTCATCTAACGATACCGGTGAATCTGCAGTGTGAAGTTTTCCAACCAAAATGTTTCTGATTACATCAGGTTGTTCATGAATTTCTTTAAGCATAAAGTGCTTATAACCCATTTTGCTTAGTGCAACAGGTTCCCAAGGCAATACTTCAACTTTTGGTGTTAAAATATTACCATCTGCATCTTCAAGTTTAATTGAATTAGGTGTCAATGTTGCAACTTGATTATCTGTTAAATAAATAGCATTTTTTGTGTGTTTGATAAATGCCGGAATATCAGATGCAACGTAAAATTCGTTTTCTCCAACACCAATAACAAGAGGTGCATTTCTTTTAGTTACAACAAGTTTATCTTTTTCGTCCTTGTGCATTACGCCAAATGCGTACGCACCTTCTATTCTTTTTGCAGCAAGTTGAACCGCTTTGGTCAAATCTTTAACTTCACCATAAATTTGAGCCATTAAATGAGCAACAATTTCAGTATCAGTTTGAGAACGGAATACGCAACCTTTTGCCTCTAGTTCAACTTTTAATTCTTTATAATTTTCGATAATACCGTTATGAACGATTACAAGTTTTCCGCAATTACATGTATGTGGGTGAGCATTGATTACTGTCGGTTTTCCGTGAGTTGCCCAACGAATATGTCCGATACCCATTGTTGATTTTGCAATTTCATAAGCATGAGGACTCAATTCCTCACGTAAATTACATAATTTACCTTCTGCTTTATAAATTTTAATGCCGTCAGCACATTGTACTGCAATACCAGAAGAATCATATCCTCTGTATTCTAACTGTTCTAAACCATCTAATAATATATCTACAACAGGTTTTCTACCAACGTAACCTATAATACCACACATACTGTATCTTCTCCCTACTTTATGTACAATATCTATAGTATCATCAAAATATTAACTTTAGGTTTCCTTAATATAATTTTTACATTAATCTAAAATGTGTATGCCTGCACCCATTGTAGGTTGTGTCATGTTGTTATAACGGTATCCTCTGTTGCCATAATATGCGTTGTGATATCCCGGAAGCATTGCATTGTTGAATATCGGCGGGGCAATTGGCGGAGTTAAACCTGTCGGATAACCGTTGTATCTGCTATAAATTCTTCGAAACGGATTTGGTGAATAGTAGTCAGCAACATAGTTTTTCATATTATAAGTATCTTGATAGCAGGATAAAATATTATTCACACGTTCTGAATAACTCATAGAAGGGTATGTTTGGCGGAAAATTGTTCGCTCAATTCTGCCAAGTCGGTTCGATAATGATTGTCTTGGGTAAATTTTATGATATAAGTATATTTCAACCCTGTTCAAGTCTTGCGAATAAAGGTCGCCGGTGTCATTGTACGAAGTATCATTATTTGTCATGTTTGATGAAATATATTTATGAGTTTCAAGTTTTCCACCTGCCATGACTGCGTTTGTTAACCCCATAACTAAACAAAATGTGGCAAAGCTTAGTAATAATTTATTCATATATAATCCTCACTCTCAAGTGTTATCCTAATTCGGACGTGATATTTTTACATTGTGCAAATCGGTAATATTACAAAGTGGTAAATTTTTGACATAAGTGTTATTATAAAAATATGTTAAATGCAAAAAGAGAGAAAAAAGAAGTTATCGCATATCTTCACACCCACTGGGATAGAGAATGGTATCGTGAGTATGAAGTTTTTAGACTAAGACTTGTGAGAGTCATTGACAAAGTTTTGGAAATGCTTGAAAATAGAGAAATTCCGTCATTTTATTTTGATGGACAAGTTTCAGCATTGCAAGATTATTTAGAATTAAGACCGGAAAAAGAAGTTCTGGTAAAAATGTTGATAGCAGATAATAGGTTATTTATTGGACCATTTTACTGCTTGGTTGATGAATTTTTAACTGATGGTACATGCTTTAGAAAAAACCTCGAAATCGGTCTGCAAATTGCTCGAAATTATGGTTGTAAAGATTTTATCGCATATCTTGCCGATACTTTTGGGCATAGTCAAAATATTCCGGAAATTTTAAAAGAGTATGGAATAGATAAAGCGGTAGTTTGGCGAGGTTGTGGAGATAAAATTCCTGCTAATTTTAAATTTGGCGGTATTAACACGGTAAATCTCGTACGTGGTTATTTTAACGATATTTTTTCCACAGATAAAACTATTGAAGAAAAAGCAGAATTTTTAAAACATAATTTGGATTTGATTGCGGAAAAATCCGGTAATACTTTGCTATTGCCGATTGGCGCCGATCATTTAGGTGTTCCGTCAGATATTATGGAACAAATTGAAGCAGTAAATGAAATATTAGAAGATTATAAAATTACGGTTGGTTCGTTGTTTGATTATTTTGAAAAAGTTAAATTTAAAGACAATGTAAATACCGAATTACGTGACAACTCCAAAACGTTTACTTTGCAAGGAGTTTATTCATCACGAACAAAACTAAAAAGATTGAATACGGAATGTTCTTATAAACTGGAACTTGCTGACAAACTTCAATACAATTTTGGAGCAAATTATGATACTGCAATAGATTATGCATATAAACTCTTGTTGCAAAATCAGGCACATGACAGCATTTGCGGTTGTTCAACAGACATGGTTCATGAAGAAAATATTGTAAGATTTAACAAAATTCTTCAAATTGCAGATACTATTATCAATGAAATTAGCATGACTCAACCTGAAAATTTGTCTATGTCTTTCAAATATCCTGACAAATATAAAATTTTGGAAATTCAACGAACAAAAATTGAGGATAATGCTCAGATTATTGAAAAGAAAAAGGGATTTCCTCGTGAACTGTTGTATGATACAAGCAAAATTCCTGTAACAGAAGACTATACAACAATTTATACGATGTTAAAAGAATTCAATCCTGACAAAAAACAACAAGATTTGATTATTAGCAGCACAAATTTATTCAACCTAAATATCAATTTGAGTGTTGAAAACGGAAAAATAAATATATACGACAAAGCGAAGTGCTACACTAATTTTGTTGAGTTTGTAAGATGTAAAGATTACGGTGATAGTTACAACTTTGGACCGGTCAAAAATGATGTTGAAGAAATTGCTGAAATTAAATCATCAAAAGTACTTGAAGAAGGCCCGTTGCGTTCAACATTACGTATTATGACAAGTTTCTTTACTGTTGATATTTCGTTATATAAAAAATCTAAACTTCTAAGATTTAAAATAAAATGGTTGAATTTGTCATCTAACAAGCGTTGGCAAGTTAGATTTAACTTTCCGAACAAGGTAAAAGAAGTTAAATCAGAAGACATGAACCTGCTTATAACCAGAAAATTTGATCCTGATTATGAGATTAGAGAGAATTTGCCAACTGAAAAAGGAATAGAAGCAAAAACAAATACTGCACCATTCCAACGTTTTGTTTGGGCAAACGGCTTAGGAATAGTGACAAAAGGAATAAATGAATATGAAGTCAAAGACAATCATTTAGCGTTGACTTTGCTCAGAAGCACCGGAATTATATCTAACCCTAAAAATCCGGCAAGAACAACTCCTGCAGGACCGCCTATTGAGGTTCCAGGGTTGCAGCAACTTGGAGAAAATGAAGTGGAATTTGCGATAGGATTTATTCCAGTAAATGATTGGGCGAACTACGTTGAGGAAATTTATCCGCAAACAATTTTGTTTTAAAGTCTAATTTTTATAACTATAAATAAAATAAAAAACGGTCTAAATGACCGTTTTATTTGTTTCCTATCCTTTTTCCTTAAATTTTTCTTTCCTGTTTTTCCTATTGATTTACAACGACTTTTGCTACAAAGTTTATAGCATCAAAGAATGAATCTTTTACAAACTCTTTTGCTAATACGGTCATTGGTCTGTTTTCAATACAATCAAACACGTAGTAAATAGGATCTTGTGAGTTGTTAAATCTCATTCTTCTGTCTTTATTTCTCAAATAATTTATTTCTGTTGGTTGACCTTTGCGAGATCTTCTTTTTGTTATTGAACCAAATGCTTGTCCGGAAGTTGAAATCATCTTTTTCTCTCTCTTATTCTTTATATCTTACATATATATAAAGTATTTAAGTTCGAAAAAATTGCCTTTTTGATGTTATTTTTGTAAACAAATATTAAGCATTATTTTTCAAGTTCAATCATTTCGTCATCGTCTTGAATATTTTTACCAATAGATTTTTCAAGTTCGGCACGAGCAGAATTGTATTCATATAATGCCGTATAATAGGTTAATTGCGCTTGTTCGTAAGTATTTTCAGCATCTTTCAATTCTGTTGGAGATGCCTCACCAACACGGTAACGACCATAAGATAACTCGTAGTTTTCTCGAGATTGTTTAACGTTTAAAATTGCTACAGGAAGTTGATTTCGCTTTTCTTCAAGTTTCAAATACGCATTTTGAATTTCCAAATATATACTGTTTTGGGTATTTCGAGCATTTGCAAGTTCTCTATCGTACAAATATTTTGCTTCTTTAATTTCATTTCTGATAAGCATTGCGTTAATTGTCGGAAAAGTCAAATATCCGCCAACATTAAAACCGTAATTGGAATTCCAAGACTTACCACCTCGTTGATATTGACCTTCAAAACTCAAGGTTGGAAAGAACGATTTTTTTGTCAATTTGATAGTTTGATTAACTCCTTCCACTTTAATTTCTGCAAGTTTCAATTCCGGACGAGAATCACGAGCCGTATCAATTGCCTGCTCAAATGACATATTAACCGGTTTATACTGTAATTTATCTACAATGTCATATCTTTCAATATAAGGTACACCCATTACATTATTCAACTTTGCAATAGCCAAATTAACCGCATTTTCAGCCTGAATAAGTTTTAATTTTGCATTACTCAAATTTGTTTCTGCGATTGTGACATCAACTTTCGGATTTTCTCCAGTCAAATAAAACGCTTTGGCCTGATTGTAAAACAATTGGTACTTATCAACGGTATCTTGTGCTACACGACGATTTTCATAAGCATACAAAACATTATAGTAAGCATCTTTAGTTTGGTAAATTACATCATTTACAACTGCTTCAAAAGTTTTTTTGTAACCCTCATAATCTAATTTTCTGATTGTTGCCTGATTTTGAGTTACCCCAAAGTCATAGAGCATTTCTTGCAGTGAAATCTGCCCAAGCAAATAGTAATTAAATTCCAAACTTTGCCCTAATGCATCAGACAATTGCAATTGTCTTAAACGAGTATAACCGGTTTGCCACGATATTGTTGGGAAAAAGTTTGACCAAACTTGTTTAATTCTGGCATCTGATGCCAAAATATCTTGAAATGCAGCGTTAATTTGCGGATTATTACCAAGTGCAAGTTTCAAACAGTTATCAAGAGTCATATCAATATTTTTTTCAATAGAGCCAGATATGACATAGTTTGGATTAACTTTTACCTCAGGCAAAACTTGTTCACCTTGCGGATATTCGTCCGTATTGATATCATTGCCCAAACTTTTAGCCAAGGTTACGGGCGAAATCATTATTATTATAAAAATTATGAATAATTTTTTAAGCATCTTTTTTACTTTCTTTGATTTTTGAAACTTTATTTGACATGTAAATTTTAAATTCCTCTACCATAACGTAAAATGCCGGAACTAGGAATGTACCAATAAATGCAACCGCCATCATACCGCCAAATACTGTCATACCAACAGAGTGACGAGATGCAGCCCCTGCACCTTGCGCAAATACAAGAGGTAACAAACCTAAAATAAACGCAATATTTGTCATCATTACCGCTCTGAAACGTAATTTTGCAGCCTGCATTGCCGCTTCTCGTATCGGCATACCGCTTTCATGAGCATCTTTAGCAAATTCAACAATAAGAATTGCCTGTTTTGTACTCAAACCGATTAACATAACCAAACCAATTTGAGAATACAAGTCCATTGAATACCCTGCAACATATTGGAAAACCAGCGCTCCGACAAGAGATACAGGAGTAACCAAAAGTACACTTATTGGCAAGAACCAACTTTCATACAATCCGACCAAGAACAAGAAAATAAATACCAAAGACATTACCAAAATCGGTAAAATTTGTCCGCTTGATTGTTTTTCTTGTAAAGAAGAACCTGACCATGAGTAGCCCATATTATCCGGCAAAACTTCATCAGAAAGTTTTTCCATCATCTCCATTGCCTTACCGGAACTTACACCAGAACGTGCACTTCCGTTAATTGTAATTGCTGGGTACATGTTAAATCTTGTTCTTGTATATGGTCCGACAATGTTAGAAATTTTTACAACAGACATCAACGGTACCATTTTACCAAAGTTATTTTTTACATAAATTTTATTCAAGTCAGAGATTTTTTCTCTATATGGTGCATCTGCTTGAACATAAACACGGTAAACACGACCGTATTTGTTAAAGTCATTAACATAAGTTTTGGCAAAATATGCCGCAATTGCATTATAAATTTCAGTAACTTCAACATTCTGCGCCATTGCTTTATCCACATCAACATCAATCAACAATTGAGGCAAATTTGCTGTGTAAGATGAATAAATCATAGTAAAATCAGGATTTTGTCTTGCTTTATTCATCAAATTTTGTGCTTGTTGATACATTTCACCGGCACTTCTATCACCTTTATCAAGTAATTGATATTCAAAACCGCCAAACATACCTAAACCTGTAATAGCAGGTGGGGAGAAGGTCGCTATCGTAGCCCCAGGGAAATGCGCAAATTGAGCGTTAATGTTTCCGGTTATACCATCTATAGATTCTTCTTTTGACTTTCTTTGTGACCACGGCTTTAAGTGAGATACGATAAATGCCGTATTTTCACCGTCAAAACCAATCAATGAAATAGTATCAGCAACCCCAGGGAGTTTTTTCAATTTATTTTCAACGTCCTTTGCAACACTATCTGTTCTTGACGCTGATGAACCTTCCGGCAACTGAATTTGAGTAAACAATGCACCTCTGTCTTCTGCCGGCAAAAATCCTTTTGGAATTAAATAGAACATAAAACCTGATAATACTGTAATTCCAAGAATTACTCCAAGTGTCAATTTCCACGAGTTAATAAAGGTTTTTGTTCCTTCAATATATTTATCACGAACCCCGTTAAACCATTCATCAAAAACTTGAATAAACTTAAAGTCCGCTTTTTGACTATCTTTTTTCAATATCATAGAACAAAGTGCAGGTGCTAAAGTCAATGCAACCATTGTTGACAAACCGATTGATGAGGCAATACATAGTGCGAATTGTCTGAACATACGACCTGTAATCCCGCCCATAAACGATACTGGAACAAATACTGCCATCAATACTAACGATGTTGCAACAACGGCACCAAATACCTCTTTCATTGTGACTTCTGTCGCTTCTTTCGGGTCAAGTCCGTCTTGAATGTGTCTTTGAGTATTTTCCAATACAACAATCGCATCATCTACAACCAGCCCAACAGCAAGTACCAAGCCGAATAAAATCAACAAGTTTATCGAAAATCCAAATAAGTTCATGAAAATAAATACACCGATTAAAGAAACCGGAATTGCAGCAAAAGGAATAAATGCCGCTCTTGCAGTACCTAAAAACATGTAAGTTACAATTGATACCAATAATACGGCTAGTGCAACTGCCGTTACAACTTCGTGAATAGATTCTCGTACAAATTCCGTTTCATCGTGTTGAACTTTGTATGTAATATCTTTTGGGAAAGTTTTGCTCAATTCAGCCAATTTCTTTTGAATTTTATTTGACAATTGAATAGCATTTGCTTCGGGCATTTGACTGACTGTAACAATTGCAGAATTTTTACCGCTTATACGTGAAAAATAGGAGTAACTTTCTGCCCCTAAATCAACTTTTGCAACATCTTTCAGCTTAATTTGCGCACCGTTTGGCAATGATTTTATAATTATATCTTCAAACTCTTCGGCTGATTTCAAACGTCCTTTGGTACGCATAGTGAGTTTGATTAACTGTTTGTTTTTCATAGGTTCAACACCCAAATCACCGGCAGGTGTTTGAATATTTTGAGCCTGAATTGCATTAGTTACATCAGTTGTGGAAAGCCCATAATTTGCCATTTTGTCAGCATCAAGCCATATACGCATTGCATAAGATGATGAACCGAATACACTAACTGTACCGACGCCTTTAATACGTGCGATTTCATCTTTAATAAAGATATCTGCATAATTTGCAATAAATAAGTTATCATAGGAATTATGCGGAGAATTTACAGAAATCATCAACAACCCCGGACCACCGGTAGTTTTACGTACGGACAAACCGTATCGCCGCACTTCTTCCGGCAAACGAGGGGTTACAAGTTGTAACTGGTTCTGAACGTTTACTACTGCCATATCCGGATCCGTTCCGATATCAAAATATAAAGTCAATTTATATGAACCGTTTTGAGAGGTTGACGACATATATATCATATTATCAACACCGTTCAATTGAGCCTCAACCGGTGCCGCAATAGTAGATTCAATAACGTCAGAACTTGCACCTGCGTAAGTTGCCTGAACAACAACCTGCGGTGGTGTAATTGAAGGATATTCCTCAAGAGGCAGCGTTTTTATCATCAAAATTCCGGCAAGTAAAATTGCCAGCGATATTACTATCGCCAATTTTGGACGTTTTATAAACAAATTACCTTTATTTTCTGTTGACATTATTGTTACCCTAATTTATATATTATTTTTTCTTTGATTTTTTCTTATTTGAATTTTGGACAATTGATTTGTTTAGTTTTGCCATTTCTTCTTTTGAAACGATTTTAACAGGTGTTCCCGGAATAACTTTCAGAATTCCTTCTGTAATAATAGTATCGCCTGCTTTTAATCCGTCTTTTACAATCCAGTTTTTACCTGATTGACCTTGAACTTTTATATAAGTTAATTGCGGTAATCCTTTATCATCGATTTTATAAACATATTTACCTTCTTGGTTTTCTTGAACAGCCACAACAGGCACTACAGGAACTTTAACAGGATTGTTTGCATAAAGTTTTACATTTACAAATTCGCCGTGTAAAAGTCTGTTTTTAGGATTTTGGAAAGTTGCACGCATTGTAACAGTACCGGTTGAATCATCAACTTTGTTGTCCAAAAAGTCTTGAACACCGTCTAATTCATATTTTTCCCCATTTTGAAAATACAATTCAACCTTACGTTTTTGACTTGCATCAGTATCTGATTTTGTGAGTGCTATATAATCGTTTGATTGCATCGGAAAAGTTACATATATCGGATTCGTACTATTAATAGTCGTCAATGAACCAGATGTAGGAGAAACATAGTTTCCTACGGTCACATCAATGATACCAATTCGTCCATCAACCGGTGCTTTTACGGTTGTATAACCTAAATTTCTGTTTGAATCGCTGTATGTTGATTGTGCAGCTTTCAATTGCGCCTTCAAAGCGTTTCTGTTTGCCAATATTTCATCATAACGAGATTTTGCAATATAATCTTTTGCTACAAGTTCTTGGGCCCTTGCTAGTTGTTTATCAGCATAATCAAGTTGTGCTTGAATATTTTGAACATTTGCACCGGCAACACTTGATGCATTTTGATACTCTGCAGGTTCTATCAAAAACAAAGTTTGACCGGCTTTTACATAGTCACCTTCTTTAAAGTAACTTTTTTGCAAATAACCGGAAATTCTGGCAAGTACACTTACTTGATATTTTGAAACGATACGAGCAGGCGCTTCAAAACTCGGGACAACTTCACCTTCTGTGATTTTATCGACTACAACTTCCGGAGCCTGCCTTACTCGTCCTTTGCTTGAAAACATTGCGGAATAGCCAAATCTTAAACCAATTGCCGCAAATATAATCAATGTTATTATTATAATTTTCGACTTCATTATATATCTCCCTATCAAAATTTTAGAGGTAAATCCTAATCAACGTGTATATTAAGTTTAATATAAATGTACTTTTGGTGTCAAATTAACCAAGATGATTTTTTATGCAAACAAGCATCTTATTCAAAGCAACACTCCTATGTGATATAGAATTTTTCTTTTCTTCTGACATTTCAGCAATTGTAATATTATATCCATCTGGTACGAAAATCGGGTCATAACCAAATCCATTAGTACCGGATTGAGTCATTGCAATATTCCCATGACACTCTCCTACTTCTTGGTTTAATACATTACCATCGCAATCAACCAAAGTCATAGCACAAACAAATTTTGCTTTTCTATTAGTCACATTATTAAGATTTCCCAACAGTTTATCTATTCTTTCTTGTGGAGTTGGTGCATACCTTGCAGAATAAAGCCCTGGAGCCCCATCTAACGCTTCTACACACAAACCAGAATCATCTGCCAATGAAATTTGATTTGATAATCTTGCAGCCTCTTTTGCTTTTATTGCCGAATTTTCTAAAAAATCTTTACCGTTTTCTATAGGGTCAAAACCCTCTGGCGGTAAAATAAACTCTACACCGGAACCCTTTGAAATTTCGTTAATTTCGTGAACCTTGTGCGGATTACCTGTCGCAAAAACAATTTTTATATTACTTTCCATACCTACGTTGCCTCAACTTAAATTCTTCAATACAGTCAGCCAATAAATTCTTATCAAAATCCGGCCAATATTTTGGAGTAATAAGGATTTCTGAATAAGCAATTTGCCATAACAAATAGTTTGAAATTCTCTGTTCTCCACCTGTTCGGATTAGCAAATCAGGATCAGGGACACCTTTTGTATACAAATACTCAGAAATCAAATCTTGAGTAATTTCTTCCTCTTTAACTCCGTTATGGACAATTTGTTTCACTGCATTTGTAATTTCATCACGAGAACCGTAATTCAATGCTATTTGCAAAATCACACCAGTATTATCTTGTGTAGTTTTCACCGCATTATCAAGTACTTTTTGAAGTTTATCGGACAATTTTGTCAAATCCCCGATAAATCTAATTTGAACATTTTCTTTATGCATTTCTGCAAGTTCATTAGTAAGCGTTACGGCGACCAAATCCATCAAAAAATCAACTTCTTCCTGCTTACGTTTCCAATTTTCAGTCGAAAAAGCATAAACAGTTAAATATTTAATTCCGAAATCATTGCACGCACGCAAAGTCGTTTTTAACGCTTCAACACCTTTTTTATGCCCAAATGCTGATGGTAAGTTTTTCTCCTTTGCCCAACGTCTGTTACCGTCCATAATTATTGCAATATGGCGCAAGTTTGTTTCTTCTACAATATTTTTAATCTTTAAATCTGTCATACAATCGCTCCATGTGAGGCATCTTGAACATTCTTTGCATATTTTGCCAAGTACCCCGATTTACATTTGAGTTCAAACGGTTTCAATTCTGCCCTTCTTTTTTCCAATTCTTCATCAGAAACTAAAAGATTTAATGTTTGTTTGTTGATATTTATTTCTATTTTGTCACCGTCTTTAACAAGTGCAATAACCCCGCCATTTGCAGCTTCCGGTACAACGTGACCTATACAAATTCCACGAGTTGCTCCGGAAAATCTACCATCTGTTATCAATGCACATTTTTTACCTAATCCTTTGCCTACCAAAAGTGATGTAGGAGCAAGCATTTCTCTCATTCCGGGACCACCTTTTGGACCTTCGTAACGAATAACGATAACGTCACCTTCTTTTATCAAATCATTTTCTAAAGCATACATAGCATCTTCTTCGCTATCAAAAGTTCTAGCAACTCCAGAAAACTCGTAGCAATCAGAATCAACACCAGACGTTTTTATTACACAACCGCCTTGTGCCAAATTTCCATACAAAACACTCAAACCTGCTTTGGTATATTTTGAATCTTTATAATAAGGAATAATTGAAGTATCAATTTGAGCATTTTTTGCTATTTCTAAAACAGAATAACCTGACAAAGTTTGAGTATCTGCTAACAAATTTGCAGAAGCAAGAGATTTTTCAACCGCCGGAACTCCACCGGCATAGTGGAAATCTGCCATTGTCATTGTTGAAGACGGATTTATTTTTACAATTTGATGAACATATTTACTAATTTCATCAAAATCATTCAAAGTTATGTCGATTCCACCGGCATTCGCAATTGCAAGAGTATGCAAAAAGGTATTTGTCGAGCCGCCTAATGCTAAATCCGCAGTAATCATGTTTCTTAAACTGTCTTTTGTAATAATTTGTGATGGAGTAATATTTTCTTTAACGAGTTCAACTATTCTCATACCGGAATCAAATGCAATACGTCTTTTTTGAGAAGAAACGGCAGAAGATGAGGCACAATAAGGTAAACTCATACCAATAAGCTCAGTTAAACATGCCATTGTGTTTGCGGTGTACATACCTTGACATGAACCTGCTGACGGGCATGATGCCTCTTCTAGCGCTAGTAATTCTTCTTCTGTAATATCACCCTTACGATATTGACCAACGGCTTCAAATGAGCCTGTTACCATTGTTAATTTGTGGTGTCCTCGACATTCTCCATCAAGCATAGGACCTGCGGTAACAATTATTGCAGGAATGTTTAATCGTAAAGCCGCAATCAACATTCCTGGTGTAATTTTGTCGCAATTGGAAAGTAAGACCAAACCATCTAATTGATGTCCTTCGGCTACGGCTTCCACGCAATCTGCAATCAAATCACGAGAAGGCAAAGAATATCTCATTCCGCTATGTCCCATTGCAATTCCATCGCAAATGGCAGGAACGCCAAAAATAAATGCCTGTCCGCCACCGGAATGAACGCCTTTTTCAATTTGTCGTTCCAAATCTCGCATGCCGATGTGTCCGGGAACTAAATCAGAAAAAGAACTTGCAATTCCGATAAACGGAGCCTTCATATTCTTTTTACTAACACCTGTAGCCATAAGCAAACCTCTGTGAGGTGTTCTTGCTAAACCATTTTTTATATTATCACTACGCATAAATACACCAATCCCTTCTTTCTAGTTTAATTATATATCAAAAGAGAAATTTATGTTTTATGTAAAAAAAACACCGACATAAATTTGTCGGTGTTTTTAGTATTTATTTGGATTTTCTATTTTCTAAAATACGTTTGAGAATTTATTCACATCATCTAATATCATATTCAAGAATAGAATTTGATTTGCAGTTGCAGAATCTAGGTTTACGAACTTAGCCCCTGCTCTGCTGCCGGTAGTTGAAACGATTTCAACATCAGCATTGATATCAAGGTTTCCGTAGCCGATGTGAACAGGCACTACATCACCAACTTTGATGTCTTTGCCGTGCTTGATTGAAATTCCACCTCTTGAAATATCTATCAACTGTTCAACACCGTGTCCTGTTTCAAGTGAAATAGGGTTAATGTTATCAGAAACCGAATATCTCATATATTGACGTTTGTCAATTGCTGACAAGCCTTGAGAATCAATTTTTCTTTGAATATAAGTAACACTACCATCTGCTCTACTGTTGTCATCGTCTGTATCGATATCATTGTCTGCATCTGTATCAACATCAGTATCAGTGTCTATATCTGTATCCCCTGGGTTAGGTTCCGGTTTATCGTCATCTGTGTCAGTATCCCCAGGATTTGGTTCTGGAATATCATCGTCATCATCTGAATCGGTATCTCCAGGGTTAGGTTCCGGCTTATCATCGTCTGTGTCGGTATCACCCGGATTTGGCTCAGGAATATCATCGTCATCATCTGAATCGGTATCTCCAGGGTTCGGTTCCGGCTTATCATCGTCTGTGTCAGTATCACCAGGATTTGGCTCAGGAATATCATCGTCATCGTCTGAATCGGTATCCCCTGGGGTCGGTTCCGGCTTATCATCGTCTGTGTCAGTGTCACCAGGGTTTGGTTCTGGGATATCATCATCAGTATCTGTATCAATATCAGAGTCCAAGTCGATATCTGTATCAGCATCTAAGTCATTATCCAAATCTGAGTCTGCATCAGTGTCTGTGTCCATATCGATATCATTGTCAGCGTCAATATCTGTGTCTGTATCAATATCCGTATCGGTATCAGTATCACCAAATGATGGTTCTTTGTCATCTGGTTTATCGTCATCAGTGTCGGTATCTGTATCCCCTGGGTTTGGATCAGGAATATCATCGTCTGTATCAATATCTGTGTCAGTATCAGAATCCAAGTCAATATCCGTGTCAGAATCTAAGTCAGTATCAATATCTGAATCCAAATCAGTATCTGTATCTATATCGGTATCGTTATCTAAGTCGTTGTCATTATCAACATCAATATCTGTATCTGTGTCAACGTCTGTATCAGTATCAGTGTCGCCGAAATTAGGTTCATCAGGCTTATGATCAGGAGTATCATCATCTGTGTCAGTATCTGTATCGATATCAACATCAGTATCTGAGTCTAAATCTGTATCAATGTCGTTATCAGCATCAGTATCAGTATCAATATCATTATCTACGTCGATATCTGTGTCTGTATCAATATCCGTATCAGTATCGGTGTCACCAAAAGTTGGCTGATTTTTATCCTTGTCCGGAATATCGTCATCTGTATCAGCGTCTAAATCATTATCAGCATCGATATCAGTATCCAAATCTGTATCAATATCTAAGTCTGTATCGATATCAGTATCTGTATCTATGTCGTTGTCAATATCTATATCAATATCTGTGTCGATATCAGTATCAATATCGTTATCTGTATCCCCAAATGAAGGTTCAGGTTTATCTTCCATTTCTAACGGTGTTGCATCTACTATATCATCATTATCATCAACATTAGATTCTTGACCATTAAATACACCGTCACCATCTCCTGGGTGATAGTAATAATTTCTTTCATGTTCGTCACGACCGATACCTTCAACATCATCTGGTCTAACGGCATGACCTGTAGGAATTTCGCTAGTACCAATCATTTTATTTGTTGAAGAATCCGGAGTTTTTGTATATCCGTCTTTACCGAATTTTACAGCAATACCATTTGCATAGATATTATCTGCCGTAATATCAACGGTTCCATTATCAATAACCGCATTATCAACTCTTACTGTTGAATCAGCGTAAGCGTAATGACCATTATCAATATAAGTTCCGTTTGGACGAAGTGCTTTGTTAATATCCAATGATTTTAATACAACATTATTTGGTAACGCCTCATCTCTATGGTCAAAACCTGTATATCCGCCATCTTTTTGTCCGTAATCACGTGGTCCGAAGTAATCTTTCGGAGTAACTGAATTATCAACAATGTGACCTAAATTTTTGATTGTTAAATTTGTACCTCTTGTAATAATTCTCATATTACCTTCTGAAGTAACATTGTTAATTATAGTGTTTCCGCCGAATTCAGCATCTAAATCGCCTTCACGAGCGATAATAGTACAAACTTTATTTACTAAATTTTTCTTATCATCTAATGCTTTAATAAAAATACTATCGTTAGCAAGTGCATCAATTGAATAATTATTGCCATCTGTTTGGTTAAATGTCAATTTATTATCTTTGCTACCAATGTTGCCGTTAGATATCAAAGACATTCCCCAACCTTCAACATTTGCAACAGTGTTATCAATTGCTGAATTTAGCATATCATAACGAGAACCGTTATTTGTATAACCAAAATCGTCATCAACAGTCAAAATAACTCTGCCATCTGCCTTGATTTTATCAATATTCATATCGTTACCGATAGAAGCGTAATTGATAACTAAATCTTTCTTTCTTGAAACCGGACTCTTAATTGTATCAGTTGTTGTTGCTGTAACAGTACCATCAACATTAGCATTGATTGATTTTGTAAAATCTCTGCTACCGTCAGATTTTGGACCGATACCTGTACAGCCTGAACCAACGCATGCATTTTGTTGAACAGGTTCACCAATTGTGCCGTTTTCAACGTCCATTGTTAAATTTCCACCGGCATTCAATAATGTTTTTTCTACACCATAATTCAAAATATTTCCGTTGGTATTCGTAATATCAATATTTTTACCTGCAGAAACGTAATTATCATTAGAAGTTCTATCACCGATTACAATATTACTGTTTTTGTTTGCTATAGCGACATTTCTGTCAGCGTGCACAAGCCCTTTGATATTAAGACCTTTAGAACCGGTATTTGTAATATTTACATTATCAGTAGCATTAACACGTCCTGAACTTGCAATATTTAAACCTTCATTACCACTGTTTGAAAGGTTTGTTTCGCCATCATTCAAAACATTACCAGAAATATTAAGTTCAGTTTCTTTAGAAATTGTGTAATCGTAAACATTTCCATCAACATTGTAACGAGTCCCGTTTTCAGCCGGAGCGTTAGTAATATTTATCTTACCGCCAGCGTTTTTAACAGTTCCTGAAATATCTAAATCATTCCAGTAATTGTTTATTGTAGTGTTACCGTTTGAGTTTACAACATTACCGGCAATTTTGATACCTTCTGAACCGTTGTTGTTGATATTTATATCACCATTTCCTAGGTTTCTCATTGTACCTTGAATATCAACACCGGCATTAGTATCTGTTTGTCTTGTTTCGATAGTAATATTACCGTTATTGCTGAAATACTTGACATTATTTGTATTAACTAAAGTGTCAAACAAATTTTGCGCTTGTGCTTTTGATAAATTATTTAATGCTGATTCATTTACACCCGAAATAATTCCCGCATTTTTCGCTATAGTAACCTTGCCACCTTTTAACTCAACATCATTTGCCGCTAAAACTTTACCGTTGATGGTAATTGGTTGACCATTATTTGAATTTGCTAATCCTGAATAATCAGCAGTCGGGTTAGAACGATATTTTTCATAAGTTGATTGAGTCGGTGTATAAACGCTCAAAGAACCTACATTAAGTACACCTGAAGAACCAACAACCATACCTTTAGGAGATACAAAAACTGCTTTTCCATTATAAAAATTGCCATCTCTCATAGTATTAACTAAACCGTTGATATTGATTTGGTTATCAACTAAGTTCAAAAAAGTATTAATATCATTATTACCATATTTGAAAATCAAATTAGCAACATCATCTTTATCAAGTACAAAATCTTTATATTTTCTGTAGCCGATATCTGTTTTCGGAATCATTGCTGTAGGGTTAATGTTGTAAACGCCGTTATTTCCGTTAATCCCGCTAATTTCACTTGCAATGACAGATAGCAACATGCTTTGTTGTGTTAAAAATAACGATGTAAGCACTGCCGCTACAATTCTTTTAGGTCTTTTATTACGGGTATTCATAGAAAATCCTTTCATGTCATGAAATAAAAAATACACATCTAATCAACAAATTTATTCTAGCAAGAGCATGTCAAAAAGTAATGTATTATTACTTTTTTTTAAGACATGTTCTTTTTATTGTTTGTTTAAATACCCGTAAATATTTTTTCTTGCTAGTTTTTAGCGAAATGTTAAGTTTTGTTATTCAGCAAAATTTATCCATTTTCTAACTACTAAATAATAAAATCCATAGAACAATATTAACAAAATCAACATTTGAACCGTTCCCGGAATTATTGCGACATAAGTTTTTAACAAATATGCCAAAATAATCAAAGGTACAAAGGTTACAAACAGTCTTAAAATCATTCGTCTAGGAAGTTTGATATTCAAATTTGGTACAACAATTACTACACTTAACAACCAGAACAAGAAATTTGCTGCCAAAGTTGCTAAACCTACACCAACCAAACCCATCTTCGGAATTAAAACAATATTCAATACAACACCAACAATGCCTGAAATCAATTTAATTATAAATCCAATGTGAGTTTTATTTGCCAAATGATACTGTAATGTTGTGTAATCAGTCAAAGACAAGAAAAATACACCCAATGAAAAATACGGAACCAAAACACTTGCTTCATACATTTTTGGATTAGAAATAAACAAATGAGTGTAATCTAGATTATAGTAAGAAATTACGGCAATAACAGGCAATGAAACAAGTAAGTAATAACCTAAAAATCTTGAAATAATCGGTCTTACGTCAATTTTTGCTTCATACATATTGATAATACGTGGAATTGCAGCAACGGTAATCATAGCAAAAAGAGTCAATAATATTGACATCGTCAAGCCGTAACCTGCACCAACCAATGCCGCTTTTGAAAAGCCACTAATACTGTTCATAATAAATTTATTACTTTGTGTAATAATCCAAGCGCTTAACGAAGTTGCAGCAATCGGAACACCGTATTTGACAATAGGTAAAATTGAACTCCATTCGATTTTTTGAGGTTTGAAAACCTTTAAAATTTCACTCTGATAAAGCAATAAAATATCTATCAATGTTATTGAAATTCCCATACTTAGCAAGATAGAAGCAGCACCAAGATGGAACGTTTTAGCTAAATAGATTGCCAATAAAATCGTAGCAAATTGGTTCAAAATCGTTGTGATTGAGTATGAAATAGATTTCAATTGAGCACGTAAAATTTGAGATAACAATGCTCTTACAGCAACCGGAATTATCAAGAATAATACCATCAAGAAATACTTGAACGGAACATGGAATTGTGCGTAAAGATTATCTTTAAATATAAACCCTAGCCCAAACATCAATAAAATATTTATCGTCAAAATAGTAACTAAAGTTGTTACATATTTTGGTAAATCATCAAGAAGCTGGTGATGTCTGAAAAATCTTAGCCCAGATAATCCAACCCAATCAGAAAATAGAATACAAAGAAAAGATAAAAGAGCAATCGAAATTGTATACAAACCGTACTGCTCTTGAGAAAACAATGCCGTATAAATAGGTACGGTAATCATATTCCCAAACATTCCACACAATTTTGACGGTGCATATTTCAGCATATCCGTAAAAATACCTTTTACTTCTTTTTCTTCCAATTCTATATTTTCAATATATTCCATACTTCTCCTTAATATCTATAAAATTTCACCAAACAAATCATACTCATCTGCTCTGGTTATTTGAACATTTTCAATATCTCCCGGAACAACCTGCCTGTCAGATGTAGCATAAACAACTCCATCAATTTCAGGTGCATCATGCTCAGAACGAAGAATTATAACACCATCATCAGTATAACCTTCAACAATGCACGGCAATACTTTGCCGATGTATTGTTGATTATTTTCAAGTGATATTTGCTGTTGTAACTCCATCAATCTGTTTCGACGTTCTTTTTTTATTTTTGGTGAAACATGCCCTTTTAATTTGTCAGAATATGTTCCTTTTTCTCGAGAATACTCAAATGCCCCCATTCTATCGAATTTCACATCTTTAACAAAATTATATAAATGTTCAAATTCTTCCTCTGTTTCCCCCGGATAGCCAACGATTAACGAGGTTCTAACAGAAACATTTGGAATTCTATCTCGAATTTTTTGAACTAAAACTTTATAATCCATAACTGGACGTTTCATTCTTTCCAAAACAGCAGGGTGCGAGTGTTGCAACGGAATATCAACATATTTTACAACTTTATCAAGTGTTGCAATCGCATCAATCAATTCATCTGTCATTTGAGTCGGATAAGCGTACATAATCCTAATCCAAGATAAATTTTCAATTTTATTCAATTCTCTCAATAATTCCGGTAGCATTTGTTTTTTATACAAGTCTATACCGTAAGAAGATGTATCTTGCGCTATTAAAATAATCTCTGTAACACCTTTTGAAACAAGTTCTTTCGCTTCTTTTACAATATTTTCAATAGGTCGTGATACGTATTTTCCTCTGAGCTTAGGAATAATACAATAACCGCAACTGTAATTACAACCTTCACCAATTTTCAAATATGAACTTGCGCCAACCGTAATTTGTTGACGTTCAATATTTTCAGGATAATGCGAAATCGGATTATCATCAATTCTTGCAGAATATTCACTGCCATGCTCAATATCATCAACAATTTTAATAATATCATTCAGATTAGAAGTCCCAATCATTCCGGAAAGTTCTGGTATTGCTTCTTTTAGGTCTTTATCGTGTTTTTGAGATAAACAACCGGCAACAATAACCTTTTTGCCGCTATCTATCATTTGTAAGATACTTTGCACAGATTCTTGCTCTGCATCATGAATAAAAGAACAAGTGTTCACAATAACAATATCCGCATCTGTTTCATCGAGCGTAATAGTATGTCCTTTATCTGCCAACATACCTAATATTAGTTCTGCATCTACAAGATTTTTTGCGCAGCCATGATTTATTAATGCTATTTTCATTAGTTTTCCTTTTTGTTCAATTTTAACATTAATTGTAAAAATTATGCCAATTATTAAATTTTATTGATAATTTTGTTATAAAATAGGCGTATGAAAACAGTAGAATTATTAGCACCTGCAAAAAATTTAGAAACAGGAATTGCGGCAATAGATAGTGGTGCAGACGCCGTTTATATCGGAGCGTGTGAATTTGGAGCAAGAAAAAATGCTCCGAACACCTTGGAAGACATAGAAAAACTCGTGAATTATGCGCATGAATTTTACGTAAAAGTTCACGTTGCAATTAATACAATTCTTCATGATACAGAATTAACAAATGCAATAGAATTGGTGAAAAATCTATATAATATTGGGGTTGACGCAATTATTGTACAAGATATGGGATTAATTAAAGCCGCAATAGATGGCAAACTTCCGCCAATTCCAATTCACGCCAGTACTCAATGTAACAACAGAACACTGGAAAAAGTTAAATTTTTCGACGAAATTGGAATTTCTAGAGTAATTTTGGCTCGAGAATTGTCACTAAATCAAATTAAAGAAATTTGTGACAATACAAATTGTGAAATAGAAACATTTGTACACGGAGCATTATGCGTATCATACAGCGGACAATGCTATTTCTCTTACGCAAATGGCGGACGTTCAGCAAACAGAGGAGAATGCGCTCAACCTTGCAGATTGCGATATTCTCTTGTTGATAAAGATGGCAAATATATTTTAAAAGACAAATATTTACTTTCTCTAAAAGATTTTAACGCAGCATCAGAACTTGAAAAACTTGTTAATTCAGGTGTTAAATCCTTCAAAATAGAAGGACGTTTAAAAGATATAAATTATGTGCGTAACGTAACATCATATTACAATGACCTTTTGAATAAATGCGCAAATAGGACATCTTCAGGTACTGTATTCTGTGATTTTACACCAAACGTTGAGAAAACATTTAACCGAGGTTATACAACCTATTTTCTAAAAGATAGAGAACAGTGTTTTAACTTCTTATCACCTAAATCCAGAGGAGAAAAAATTGGAAAAGTAAAACGTGTTACTTCAAAATATTTTGAAATAGATGCAGATATTCACCCGCAAGATGGAATTTGTTTTATTCAAAATGGAGAAATGAGCGGATTTTTAGTCAATAAAGTTGATGGCAACAAAATTTATCCAAATTCTATGAACGGATTAAAACCAGGAACTGTACTATATCGAAATTTTGATAGTGATTTTGATAAAAAATTAGCAAACACTAAAACTTCAAGAAAAATTGCAATTGATATTGCAGTTAATAATGACATTATTACACTTACTGATGAAGATAATAACAAAATTTCTGCTCACATACCAAACGGGGAAGCCCCGAAAAATATAGGCAAAATGACAGAAACATTCAAAACACAACTACAAAAAACTGGTGATAGTGATTTTTATGTTAAGAAATTTGAACTCACTAATACTGAACTTCCGTTTATGCCAATATCGGTTATAAACCAGTTCCGTAGGGATTTGCTGGACAAATTAATGTCAGAAAGACTTAAAAATTATAAAAGAGAAGTTCAAAACCCTATTCGTTATGCTGATTTTCCAGAAAAAACAGCAGATTATAAGTTCAATATATTTAACAGTGAAGCAGAAAATTTTTATAAAGAATGTAAAGTTGAAGTAAAAGAATGTGCATTAGAAACGTTAAGTAATGTTAAATCAGGAACAGAAATTATGCGAACAAAACATTGTCTGAAATTCGCAACCGGTTTATGCGGAAAACCTTGCAAACCATTATATCTTGAAAATGCAAAAGGGATAAAATATCCGCTCAGTTTTGATTGTAAAAACTGTGAAATGGTTATAAAAATGCCATAAAAAAAGACTTCCGAACATATCGGAAGCCTTTTTAAAATAACTACTTAATCAAAGCTTGTACTTCTTTGAAATTAGGATTTTTTGATGTTTTTAGCCATTCAAACAATGTAATTTCAAGACATGTAACCTTTGCGCCATACTGTTTCAAAAGTTCTATACCTGTTTTATATTCAGCCTTATTTCTACTAGCACAAGCATCTTTTAATACATAAACTTCAAAACCTTCTTTCATTAAGTCGTGAGCAGTTTGCAAAACACAAATATGAGTTTCAATACCGCCAATTACAATTTGTTTTCTACCTGCTGCTTTTAATTCTTTTATCTTATTTGCAAATTCAGGTTCTAACATTGCTGAAAACGCTGCTTTTTCGGTAATAAAGGCATTTTCATCTAATGATTCTTGCAATTGTGGAACAGTGTGCCCCAAACCTTTTGGATACTGTTCAGTTACAACAGTTGGAATTCCTAATACTGATGCTGCACGTGCAGCCTTAGACATTGCATTAGCAACATCGACACCATATTTTGATGCCAAAACAAGTCTGTCTTGGATATCAATTACAACTAAAACGCTAACTTCAATATTCAACATTTTAACTTCCTTTCTTGTATGCTGACTGTTTATACTCCTTTTTTAATTGTTTTAATAAAGATATTAAAAATTTATCGGTAAGTTTGCTCAACGGTACTTCTAGTTTTGTATTTTCAGCACTATCAAGCCCTGTATGTGTTATTTCAATTTTGAATTTTGCAAAACCATTATATCTGATTGTCAATTCACTATGTAAATTCTCGTTTTTCAGGCTAAAAACGCACTCTATATCATTAGCATATTGACTCACCTCAGTGTTAGTCAATTTTGCCTCGAACTCGTTTTTATATCTAAAAAATAACGGAATAATAACATTATTCATTTTATTATAAAACACATTTTTAAATAATTTGAAACTTTTAATATTCGATTGCTCGTTATCATCTTCATCTAACCATGAATTTTGCACGTCAATATTATGTTCTAAGCATACTGCAATAACATCATTTTGTATTGCAGATGTAAGCCCATCAAGCGCAAGTTTTTCTAATGTTGCAAAAGACTGAATGCCAATCAAAGAAACTCCTGCTCGAATTTTGAAACTTTCACCCATTTTATCTTGCAATTTCTGCAAAACTGCTTTTGTACTAATTAAATCAATATTTGGCAATATCAAATAGAATTTTCCGCCACGAGCAATTGCTGCAATATCATCTTGACGAAGCGTAGATTTTATTGCAAGTGCAAGTCTGTTTGTTGAAATTTTGGTTTTACCGGACTCATCAAGCG
>CAVHEM010000010.1:0-36853 GCA_963635055.1 Bacteroidaceae bacterium
CGTGTTCAAAGACATATTTGAATGTTTCGTTCACAGTTGCATTGGCGCCTGCTTGAACGTTTACGGGTGCTGATAAGACTGCAGGGTTAAAAGCTCCTGCACCTGAAGAATCTCCACCGCCACGAACGAATTCAAATTCACCTGTATCTGGGCGGTATCCGACAGAATATTTGTAAATTTTGCCCATATATTCGTTTGTTCCGTTATATTTTACTGAATTTGCAAAAGCACTATCAGCAAATAGAACATTAGTTTTATCTTTTATCGGGTCAGCAAGGATATTCAAATTATTAACATTGATTGTACCTGTATGAGTGCCGTAAGAATTTGCAATAATTCTTCCGACAGTTTCAGTTGCAGGGTTGATGTCTAGGTTGTTAATGTTGATTGTTCCTTGGTTTGCGAAACTTCTCAAGTTTAGTGGTGATAATCCCATGTGAGCAATGTTCATTGTTCCGTTGTTTATTGCTAAACTGTTGTTGTAGTTTAGTTGAGAAGCTTCGTTTAAATAAGTTGTCGCACCGTTTTGTGAAATATTTGCGTTTTTGATATCGTTGTTGATGTAAATTTCGCCTGTTTTGTCACCTGTTAATTTAAGGTTGTAATTTACACCGTCGATGTTGTCATTTAGTAAAAACTTACCGTTTGTTTGAGCGTTTAGAGTTACGGTTGCGAACGGGTCGCCATCTTGAGTGTCAACATAGATTGCGTTTTGGTCTTTTATTCCGTTAGATTCTGTGTAGTTACCGCTAAAGGTTGAGGTGTAACCGTCTTTTGCAATGATATTCAAATCTTTTGTTGTGTAAATCGCACCGCCTTGTGCTTTGCTTGATTTAGACTTAGCGTAGTTGTTGATAAAACTGCTGTTTTCGATTTTGCCTATGATTGATTCGTTATATATTGCACCACCTTTGGCATAACTGTCTTCAACATTATCACCTGTTGAAATTGCTCTGTTGTTGACGAAATTTCCGTGGATAGTATCAATGCCAAATGTAGTTTTTGTTATAATATTTGTGATTGCTCCACCTATTGCAAAAGTTCCGTTGGTTTGTGCGTAGTTGTTTGTGAAATTACTGATAACTTCACCAATGTGTCCGCAATTAAATATTGCTCCACCACGAGCGGCTGCAACTTTACCTGTTGAGATTGCATAGTTTTTAGAAAAATCACTATGAAGCGAACCGAGTTCTGCGTAATTGTTGTTATTAATTGCTCCACCTGATGCTCTGTCAAAACTTTCTACATGGTTACTTAAAAAGTTCCCTGTAATTGAGGTGATGTTTGCCGTTTGTGTTGAGTTACCAAGGTTAAAAATCGCACCACCATTAGAATGACTGTTTTTGGAAAAGACATAATTTGAAACAAAATCACCTTTAATAGTTTCTATTTGTCCACCACCACCATTTTCAATAGCCCCACCCTTAGCATAGGTACCTGTTGAATTTGCGGTATTAGATAAAAAATTTCCTTGAATGTTATTTATTGTTCCTTTGTTACATATCCCTCCACCACTAGCGTAAGTTCCAGTTGTTGAAATTTCATTGTTAATAAAATCTCCGGTGATTTTTTCAATTTTTCCACCAGTATGATTGGTTAATGTTCCTACAGCGTAAGAAGATTTAGCGGTTGAGTGATTATTCAGAAAAGAAACATTTAATTCATTTATTGTTGCTTTGTTAAAAAATATAGTACCAAAATTATAAGTTTCGGCATTAGAAATGTTATTATAAATAGTTCCTGTAATAGAGTTTATTGTTCCTGAATTACTTAATACCGCACCATTTAACAAAGATTTAGAATTCGTTTCATTGTTATAAAAATTACCTTTGATATCGTTTATTGAACCTTCATTATAAAGGACTCCGCCATTTACTCCCAAACCACTTGAGATAGTACCTGAAAAATCTCCTGTAATATTTTTAATTATCCCATCATTCCAAATAACTCCACCACTTACAAGCTTGTTTACCGCACTTGCTGAGTTATTAACAAAATTTCCTGTTATATTACCGATTGAACCTGTGTTACTGTTAAGGATTGTTCCACCTGAAACATCGCTGCTTCCTGTTGTTTTGGAGTAGTTGCCAATAAAATCCCCCGTAATATCACCGATTTTGCCATAATTTTCTATTGCTCCGCCATAAGCCCAAGTGCCTGAGGATACTGAATAATTACCTATAAAATTACCTTTTATATCTCCGATAGTTGAATTTTGTTTGTTATATATCGCACCGCCTGTTGAATGAGCAACTGTAGAATCTGCGTGGTTACCTATAAAATTTCCTGTAATATTTCCTATTGTGGCATTCTGATAATTAAAAATTGCCCCACCATATATACCATATCCTCTATTTGCAGTTACGTTATAGCCTGGTCCTTGTGCATAGTTGCCGATAAAATCACCTGTTATATCGCCGATTTTACCAAAATTACCTATTGCACTACCGCCTGATTGACTGTTTGAAGATTTTACTTCATTACCTATAAAATTGGCTTTTATGTTATTTATGGACCCGGTATTCTCTATTGTACCACCCCATAAATTGCCACCATTGTTACTTGTAATATTTGCAAAGTTCCCTTTTATATTGTCAATGATGGTATTTGAATTGTTGCTTATAAGACTTTGTCCATTTGATAGATTTGCATTGATAACTGTTAAATCAAGTGTTCCGATTTTGCCGTTAGCCTGATTTTCTAAAAAGCTTACGTTTTGGTCAATGTAGTTACCGATAATCGTTGTGTCTGACAAATCTTGGTTATTGTTGGTAGCAGAAAGTGCGGGAAGAGTTGAATCGTATTTCAAAACAACATCAGAACCTGCATCTTTTATTAGTTTTTCGCCGTTTGTTGAAGGGTCAACTTCCCAACCGTAATTTAAAGTTGTATCACCCGTTCCGTATTCAGCTTTCTTCAAATCCTCTGTTGTAGTTGCGTTTGTAACCGTTCCAAATGAAGTTAATCCTGCAATAACAGCAACTGACAAAAGTCTTACGGCAACTCTTTTAGCACTATTTTTACACATATAAATTATCCTCATATTTCTACCGATATTTTTGCTATCGGCGATAAGACAAAGTAACTTTAGGGTTTTATCGAAAACTTTTACAAAAATTAATATCCATCATATAATATCTATTATAATTATAATACTTTTTAATTAATCTTTCAATTCTTTAGGATTAATTCTTTACATTTTTAACAATTTTACATGTCAGGCATTGCCTGACCTACGTTTAGTATTGAAAGAAGTGTTCATTTTCGTTTATTTATTACCCAACCCTTGAGGCACTAGCTGAACCGGCGAAGAATGAGCCGAGTGAAACTGCGTGCCGTATGGCTGAGGGTCGAAATCTATGATTTCGGGGTGGGGTTAAAACAGATTGTTACAAAGCGAACCATGATAACAGATTCTGAATAACAAGAAAATTTATTTACTCATTGCATTCGCAAAAATTTTCTAAGTTTTCAGAATGACGTATTCCTTGCTATACCCACCAACTGGTCATTCCGGACTCCGATCCGGAATCTGTTTCCAAAGATTGTACAATCGTGTTATTTATTTGAACAAATTCAGAATAACAAGAAAATTAAATGCTCATTAACATTCTCATAAATTTTCTAAGTTTTCTCCAATGACTATTTGGAACCACTACCAAAGGGTTTCATCATTATGGCAATGATTAAAAATCAATCAAATTTAATTACGTTGATTTTATAATATATATTTATATTTGTTAATATTTTACCAATTTTCATTGAAATTGTACTATGTCAGTAATAACATGAAGTAACGAGTGTAGTTAGTACAATATTGGAATTATGTTATGGCACTAAATTTTCAAGAATTAGTTTTAAATTTACAAAAGTTTTGGTCGGATTACGGTTGTATTATCCAACAACCTTATGATATTGAAAAAGGCGCTTCTACAATGAACCCTGCAACTTTCTTGCGTTCATTGGGGCCTGAACCGTGGAATACGGCAATGATTGAACCTTGCAGACGTCCGACAGATGCAAGATATGGCGAAAACCCTAACAGATTAGGGCATTATTTTCAATTTCAAGTTATCTTGAAACCATCTCCTGACAATGCTCAAGAACTTTACCTTCAAAGCTTGGAAGCTATGGGAATTGATTTGAGCAAACACGATGTCAGATTTGTTGAAGATAACTGGGAATCACCAACACTTGGTGCAGCCGGTGTAGGTTGGGAAGTTTGGCTTGACGGTATGGAAATTACTCAATTTACATATTTCCAACAAGTCGGCGGATTGGAAATCAAACCTGTAGCATTAGAATTGACTTACGGGTTGGAACGTATCGCTATGTATTTGCAAAATAAAGAGTCCGTATACGATATTATGTGGAACAACGAATTGAAATACGGCGATATTTACCTACAAAACGAAATCGAACAATCAAAATATAATTTTGAAGTTTCAAACACAGATGCTTTGTTCACATTATTTGATTTATGCCAAAAAGAAGTTGAAAACTGCGTAGAAGCAAAATTGGTTTTACCTGCTTATGACTACGTTTTGAAATGTTCTCACACTTTCAACTTGCTTGATGCACACGGTGTAATCAGTAAAGACGAACGAAACAACTTTATCGGCAGAGTCAGAACTATGGCTTCCGCTGTTGCAAAATTATACGTAGAGCAAAGAGAAGCAATGGGCTTCCCACTTTGCAAAAAATAATAAGGAAAATGAATGGCTGAAAAATTTAACAGAGCAACATTTACCAGAAGTTTCTTGCGACATGTGACAAGAATTAAGGCTCCTGATGAAATGTTGGCAGAAGCAAAAGAACAAGGTTTAGAAAAAACTTTGGGCGTTTGGGATTTAATTATCCTTGGTGTTGGTGCGATTATCGGTTCCGGAATTTTTGCGGTAGTAGGTATTGCCGCTGCCGGAAGTGCTGATGGTTCAAGTGTCGGAGCAGGTCCTGCGTTAATTGTTTCAATGATTATCGCAGCAATTGCGTGTATTTTCTCAGCATTGTGCTATTCTGAATTTGCGACAATGATTCCGGTTGCAGGTGGCGCTTACACGTACACCTTCGCAACTTTGGGTGAATTTGCCGCTTGGATGGTAGGTTGGGTATTGATGCTTGAATACGCTATCGGATTTATCGCAGTTGCTTGTGCTTGGTCAAACCATTTTATCCAATTTTTGGCAGGATTTGAAAATGTCTTGCCGCATTGGCTTGCTCACCCACCGGCTTGGTTAACTCACGATGTTTTCAGCGTAGGTAAAATGTTAGCCGAAGACCCTAATATTTACGTTCCACGTATTTTGGGTATTCCTATTTGTATAAATCTACCTGCTATTTTAATAGTTCTTTTGATTACTGCAATTTTGGTAAAAGGGACAAAAGATTCTGCTAAAATGGCGGGAATAATGGTATTTATAAAACTTGCGGTTATTGCATTGTTCATATTTGCAGGTGCATTTTTTGTTACCCCTTCTAATTGGACACCATTTGCACCAAACGGTGCAACGGGTATTTTTGCAGGTGCGTTTTTAATTTTCTTTGCTTATATCGGATTTGATGCTTTGGCAACAGCCGCAGAAGAATGTAAAAACCCTCAAAAAGACTTGCCTATCGGGATTATCGGTTCATTACTTATCACAACATTAGTTTATGTATTAGTTGCGTTAGTTTTGACAGGTTTACAAAACACATCAGGCTCAGTACCGAGAGCCTTCTTAGATGCGCCTATGGCATACTGTATGTTACATACCGGTCAATCATGGACAACCTATATTTCATATTTAATCTCAATAGGTTCTCTTGCTGGTTTGACTTCAGTATTATTGGTTTTGGAAATGGCTGCAACAAGAATTTTGTTCGCAATGAGCCGTGACCACTTTATCTCTGCAAGATTTCAAAAAATTCACCCTAAATACAAAACTCCTGTTCTTTTAACTTGGACAGTTGGTATTTTGGCAGTAGTTGGAATTTTGACCCTAAACTTAGACGTAGCGGCTGAATTATGCAACTTCGGAACATTTACATCATTCATTATCGTATGTATTGCGGTTTTAATATTACGTCACACAGATCCTGACCGTCCAAGACCGTTCAAAGTTCCGTTCTCACCAATCACACCGGCTTTGGGTATAATTTGTTGCGGCGGATTGATGATATATAAAACTATTCAATCAGGAAGCTCTGCTTTATTATTCCCTGTATGGCTTGGGGTAGGTGCTATAATTTACATATTGTACGGATTTATCAAAAACAGAAACAACGAAAATAAACTTCACAAAGAGTTTATTCGCTCCGCACAAGAAACACAGGAAGAAATTAAATAGATGAATTTTAAAAACATTTGCCGAAATATATTTAAAAAACGATCTTTAGATGACCTTATTGCGACAAGCAAAAGGTCAGAACTAAAGAAGACCCTTAATGTATTTGACCTTATTGTAATCGGTATTGGAGCCGTTGTCGGAACCGGTATTTTTACAATAATTGGAACAGCAATAACAGGTAGCCCCGAAAGCCCTGGTGCGGGTCACGCTATCGTATTGTCAATGATTTTGGCTGCGGTTGCTTGTGTATTTCCTGCTCTTTGCTACTCTGAGATTGCCGCTATGATTCCGGTTGCAGGTAGTGCTTATACTTATACTTATGCAACAATGGGTGAATTTATGGCATGGATGGTAGGTTGGATATTGATGCTTGAATATGCAATCGGAAACATCACGGTAGCAAGTGCGTGGACTGGGTATTTTATCCAATTTTTAAAGGGATTTAAGCATGTTTTGCCTGATTTTGTAACTCATTTTCCTATGTGGTTGAGATACGATTACAAAACAATGTCAAACATCTGCAACACTTATCATTGGGATATCCATGACAAAATACCTTACTTATTTGGTCATATTCCAATTTCAATAAACCTTCCTGCAGTTTGTATTGTATTATTATTAACAATGCTTCTTATTAGAGGGGTAAAAGAATCAACAAGATTTGCAAGTATAATGGTTAGCGTAAATATGTTCATGATTTTGTCATTCATTATTGTTGGGGCATTTTACGTAAAACCTGAACAATGGACACCGTTTTTCCCTTCTGAACCATCTGGGGTAATTATGGGAGCATTCTTAATATTTTTTGCTTATATCGGTTTTGATGCAATTTCAACAACGGCGGAAGAAACCGAAAATCCGCAAAGAGATTTGCCGATTGCAATACTTGGAACATTGATAATTTGTACAATATTGTACGTTTGCGTAGCGCTTGTTCTAACCGGAATTGTTCCTATAAATAACATCGATATTCAAGCACCTATTGCACACGCAATACATTATTTAGGTAAAGATTGGTTGAATTGGTTTGCCGGATTGATTTCTATTGGTGCGCTTTGCGCATTAACATCAGTTTTATTGATTTACCAACTAGGTACAACAAGAATTTTATACGCAATCAGCCGTGACAGATTTTTACCAAAATCTTGGAGATTAATTCATAAAAAATACAGAACTCCACACATTATGACTTGGATTTCAGGTATCGTGGTTATTTTATGCGGATTGTTTATGGATTTGAATATCTCTGCTGCACTTTGTAATTTCGGAACATTTACTTCCTTTGTAATTATCTGCTTAGCAGTACTAATTTTGAGAAAAACTGCCCCAGATAAGCCAAGACCGTTCAAAGTTCCGCTTTGTCCATGGTTCCCGTTGATTGGGATAGTTATTTGCGGAATCTTAATTATATTTTCTCTAAATACTCTAAAAACTTCATCACTATACTTTTTGTTATGGTTGTTTGTAGGTATTTTGATATACGCATTTTATGGATACAGGCAAAAAAGACTTGAAGAAAGCGGTAAAATTCGCAGAAAATAAATTAAAAAACTATATTAAAATACTAAACAGGCTTTTGCTAAGTAAGCAAAAGCCTGTTTTTAGTTCCCTTGTTTTTCGCCTTTTTCCTTGCCACTGATTAACTCAACAACGTTTCTAACAAATTTGCATTTTGCATTGCACCAGTTGATTCTTTGATTTTTTGCTTGTAAATGTAAGTTCTCAAAGCTTCCCTGATTAACTCACTTCTTGAACGATTTTCGCCATCTGCTACTTGATCGATTTTGTTCAAAAACTCTTCGGGCATTGAAATTAATACTCTAGCCATATATTCTCCTTTTTTATTCTCTGGTGCTTACATATATATAAAAACATCGTATATAAAAAAAGTGCTATTTTTATATCTATAAAATATATACAAATTTCAAACCCCTTGATTTTATTGGCTTCGAGTAGTATATCTTATTTTAATATTTCTTAACAATCTGATAAAAAAAGGAATTTCACATGAAAAAAGGCATGGCAATAAAAATTTCCATGCCCGTATAAACTTCATATTTAGAACTAATAATTCATCATAAACATTATAATAAATCCTGCGACAATCATTGCCGGTCCAAACGGAAGATATAGCCCATCGGTCGTTTTGTTTTTCAAGCCTATCAGAACTTCTTTACAAACGAACAAACCTAACATTGCCAAAACAATTGTACTGCCCCAGTATGCTATAGGATTTTCTAACCAATTTAATTTGTCAGCAAAAATATAACTTACCGTATAAATAATAAAAGCAACAAGTGAACCAAAAGTCGTCCAATTCTTATTTTTTGCTAATTTTATTAAAAATAACGGAGTAGTAACAACAAATTGAATAACTACGCTAAGAATTAAAATAAACAACATCAATAAAATCGCTTTACCCCAAGAGCAAGGTTCTGTAGTTGCCCAAAGACCTGCCAAAACAGTACCCAGACCGGCAGCAATATAAGAATCACCTTCCCCAAAGGCTCTTGAGCCGGCAACCAAATACCCGAGTCTTGCAACAATTTCCATTGCCACAAAACCAACAACACCGGCGATAACAGAACAAACAACAGGAGAAGCTAAAATATCTTTAACTCCCAAGTGGAGAGCAACACCTTCTTTGTGATAAATATAAGCAGAAGCCAATGTATACAACAAACTGAATATCACACCGATAGAAATTAACGGTACAGTGTGAGCATCAGCAACTTTCTTTTCAAGAATATCAGTTCCGGCAATCGCTATAAATAATCCTGTTACAAGTAGAGCAAACACATAAGCTAAAATTTGAAACCAACCGATTGGCTGCATCACAGAAAGTCCGAAAAGCGGATCAATCGGGTTACAAATTTTCAAAAATAACGCTACAAACATACACCCTGTGAAAAATTCTACAAACGGGTATTGCCAACTGATATGCTCTTTACAATAAGCGCATTTGCCCCCTAAAAATAAGTAAGACAAAAGCGGTATATTATGATACCATTTCAATTTATTTTGGCATTTTGGACATTTTGAAGGCGGCATAACAATGGACTCACCGCTAACAGTTCTCAAAATAACGACATTCAAAAAACTTCCTATAACCAGTCCAATTATGAATATCCAACCTAATATAACAAGTGTAAATGCCATTATTCCTCCTTTGTATCCACTAATTCTTCTCTAATTATAGTTGCCAAACGGCTCAAAGCACGTTTTAAAATTCTTGAAACCTGAGTCGGCGAAACTTTTAATACTTTTGCAATATCTTTTCTTGCCTCACCGTCAATGTAATACATAACAATAGCAGTTCTATCGTGACCTTGAAGCTTATTTAGAGCATACTCGATAATCTTTTTATTTGCATAAGTTTCTTCAAAACTGTCCTCGTTGTCATCTTGAATTCTATCCAGCAGAGTTTCGTTGCCGTCTTGAGTGTAAATATTTTGGTCTAAAGAAATCATATTCTTTGTGTATTCAATATTCATAATTTCTTCGACTTTGTCTTTTGGTAATTTTACAAAATTGGCAACTTCTTCAACCGTCGGAATTTTCGTGTTATTTTCAGACAACATTTTCATCGCTTCTCGAACTACAGAAAGCTTCTCAACAGTTTCACGAGGAGTTTTGACTAAATTCGCCTTATCTCGCAAATAGTGATAAATTTTTCCTTTAATAACTTTTGTAACGTAGGTTTTGAAACTTCCTCGCTCTTCAACCTTGTACGCCTCAATCGCTTGTAGCATACCAATTGCACCGACTTGAACGAGGTCATCTTTTGGTATTGTGTTTGGAATTTGATAAAACGACAACACAATTTTTTTGACAACCTTCAAAGTTTCTTCAACAAGATTGATATACGCAACATGCTTGCGCTTGTTGTCTTTTTCGGTTTTATATTGAAGAATTAAATCCTCAAGTTTTTCGAGTTCTGATACCCTACCGTAAGCCATTCGCCTCTCCACCTCTTGATATCATACCATACATATTGCCAAAATGCGAACAGTTAAAAATAGTTAATAAATAAATTGTTCAGAAACTCCTTCAATGACCAAATGTAAACAGATTCCGGATCGGAGTCCGGAATGACTGGTTGGTACATTTTGCAAAACACTCGTCATTCTGAAAACTTAGAAAATTTATGCGAATGATAATGAACATTTAATTTTCTTGTTATTCAGAATCTGATATCATGGTTCGCTTTGTAACAATCTGGTAAAATATTTCTGGATTGCCACAATTGTGCTTACGCACAATTTCGCAATGACGTGAACCCGTCAAACACCCGCCAATATCGTCATTGCGAGCGATTAGCGAAGCAATCCAGTATTTATAGTCAACATCATACACATCTTTCAATGTCAAACGCAGGTCAGGCAACGCCTGACACGTAAATTTACGTCGTTAGCGCTAAACAATACAACTTTCAAACCTTACGGAACGGGGTCGTAGCCGCCGGGGTTCCACGGGTGGCAGCGACAAATTCTTTTAACGCCCAACCAACCGCCTTTGAATAATCCATATTTCATTATCGCTTGTTTTGTATATTCAGAACACGTTGGCGTAAATCTGCACACTGACGGAGTAAATTTAGAAAACCACTGATATATTTTTATTAAACCTAAAACTAATTTTTTCATTAGCCATCACCCTCTTACTCAGCCATATAAGCATCACCGATTGAATCAATCGCTTCAACCTTGATATCCGTAATTAATTCAGAATAAGAAATTACAACAACAGTTGGAATATGACGTTCTAACAACTGATACAACGGCAATCTGATTCTTGGAGAACACAAAATAACAGGCTGTCTTCCGCAAGTTTGATGAGCCCTCAACAAGGTTGTCGCTGTCGTTTCAATCAACTCTTGAACCTGCATAGGGTTAAGTAAAAACATTGTTCCTAACTCTGTTCTTTGGCAACTATCGTCCAAAATCTTTTCCCAATCAGGTGACAAGGTCAACGCATACAAAACTTTATCGTCCTGAACGTTCGCCAAGCAAATCTGACGACCTAATGCCGCCCTCAAACGTTCTGACAAAATATCCGGTTCTTTTGAAAATCTTGCGTAATCACAAAGTCGTTCAAACACAAATATAATATCCTTGATTGAAACTTTTTCTCTAATCAAGTTTACAAAAATCTTTCTCAAGTCACTTGTTGAAATAATCGTCGGAACAAGGTCGTTAACAAGTGTAGGGTCTTGTGAACGCACAAGTTCCATAAGTTTTAACACGTCAGTTTTTGTCATAACTTCATCAACGTGTTTTCTTACGCATTCTTGCAAGTGAGTAACGATAACATCTGTCGCATCAACCGCAGTAACAAGTCTTGCAGCCTTTGCATCATCACCGGAAATCCAATATGCCTGAGTTTGATATGTCGGGTCAATACCGATAATCGCATCTTCCGGAACTTCTTTCTTCATAGAATCCCACTGATCTGCAATTACCATGAATTTTCCTGGGTAAACATAGCCTGTAGCAACCGTATTACCACGAATTGAAATCATATATTCATTCGCATCAAGTGCAGAAGAGTCCATAATTCTTATGTTTGGCAAGATATAGCCGAGTTCATCTGTAACCCTTTGACGTAAAGCAGCGATTTTTGCAAGCAATTGACCTTCCTGATCAGGGTCTGCAATAACAAGCAAATTAGAACCTACCTGCAAACTCAAGATATCAACACCTAAACGTTCATACATACGGTTAGGGTTTACCAAATCTTGCATATTCTGTCTAACATTTTCCAATTGCCCCAATTGAGATTGTACATCTGCATTTATCAACACTTGGAATCCGAAAATACTCAATGCTATTGCAAAAATGAAGAACGGCAAAGGCGGCAATCCTGTACCTTGCCAGAACCAAGTGTGACCAGTTACACCAAGCAATAGCAAGAATCCTGCAGCAAAGAACAATGCATACGGTTTACTTGTAATCTGCGAAGCAACATCAGCACCCAAAGAAGGGCTTGCCGCAGAAGCACGTGTCATAAAGATACCGGCTGCAATTGACATCAACAAAGACGGAACCTGAGATGCCAAACCATCACCAATTGTCAAAACTGTATATTTCGAAACAGCATCACCGATTTGCATTTGGTTCATCAAGCAACCTACGCACAATCCGCCGATAATGTTAATCAATACAATGATAATACCTGCAATCGTATCACCTTTCACGAACTTCATAGCACCGTCCATAGAACCCATCAAACTTGATTCTCTTGATAAGTCTTCACGTTTTTGAGTCGCCTCTTCCGGTGATATCAAACCAGCGTTAAAGTCAGCATCAATTGTCATCTGTTTACCTGGCATAGCGTCCAATGCGAAACGTGCGGATACTTCGGCAATACGTTCGGCACCTTTTGTAATTACCATGAACTGTACAACCGTGATAATAAGGAAAATGACACCGCCGACAATCATATTACCACCGGTTACGAACTCTCCGAATGCGTGAATTACCTCACCTGCTTCCCCTTTTGCCAAAATCAAACGTGTGGAAGCAATGGAAAGTACCAATCGAAACATTGTACCAACCAAGATAATTGACGGGAATGATGACAATTCCAAAGTTTTTTGAACGTACAAAGCAAACATCAAAAGAACAATTCCTAGGGTAATATTCAAACATATACAAACATTGATAACCCAGTTTGGAAGTTCACAAAGCAAGATGATTAATAAGAATAGCACAAATAGTGCCATTGCTATTTCACTTAATACATTCTTATTTCCTCCTGCCGGTGCTGCCATTATAGTTCTTTTAATACCTCACTAATAATTGATAATTGAGATTCTATTGTTGCATCAATAACTCCGTTTGCTGTTGTCAAAATGCAACCGCCTTCCATAATTGTTTCATCGGGAATTATTGAAACTGATGCTTCAAAACCCTTTGATGAAATTATCTCTGGAACCTCTTGTTTTAACATTGCACATTGTGCCGGATTAACCTTCAATGTAATCTTTTTTTCCTCTTTTGATAATCCGTTCATAATATCTTTTATGTTTTCAAGGATTATCGAAGAGTCTTCAATCGCTTCTTTTTTAATGATTTTTTTAGCAATTTCAAGACTGATTTCCAAAATATCCGGAGCAATAGAATCAAATACTGCCTGTTTTGCATTTAAAAAATTTGATATAGAATCCCGCAAATCGGCAATTTCAGATTCTGCGGCATTCAAACCTTCTTGATATCCTTCTTTTGCGGCGGCTTCTTTAATGGCTTTTGCTTCTTCTCTTGCTCTTGATATTAAATTTCTATCATCAATTCGTCTAAAACCACGTCGTCTATCCCCTCTGCGACGTTCTTGTCTTTGTTTGAAATCGATATTATCTAAATTAAACAAATCAATTTCATCATCTTGCTTTTTAGGTTCAGAATTCTCTGCAACAGAAACTTCCTGAGCGTGCTCATTCGCACCATCTTGCTCAGGTGATACCACAACTTCCTCCCGTTGCTGTTTAACCTCTTCCGCTACCGGTTCTTTTCTTTTTTTCTTAATAATCATGATTTAAGAATATTATACACCATTACACAAATGAGTGGCAACAATACTCGCAACCTTTGGCGGAATTTTATCATAATAATTACCCTCTAACGCATTAAATACAAGCCTTTTAACACCAATACGTTCAGTAATTAGGATTGTATCTATTTCTTTACGAGAGTATTTTGTCGCAATTTTTCTTAACTTTAAGACAACTTTATTAGGTGTTAAATCTGTCGTATTAGGAAGATTTGTTTTAATTTCCTGCAAACATCTGAACGCATTTGCTGCACCGACTCTTTGCGGAAGGTCAGGCATTTGCATAAATTTAATAACGGCTTCAGCATCATCAGGATTAAATTTGTTCAAAATTGTTTGAACTTTATCCTGCCTCATTTTATTAAACAACATTGCAACCGTTGCAAGTTTAAGAACTTTTGAATCAACTTTTGGAAACGATGTAGCAACCGGCTCGCCTGTTGCACCTGCCTGTTGTTGTGGCATATTTTGAGGCGCACCACCTGCTTGTTGCGCTGCGGCTTGTTGTTCCTGCTGCATCTCTTGAGCCATTTTATCCATATTGGATTGAGATGCGGCAAATTCCATCAAACCTTCATCAATCGCACCTTTGTCTTTCAATTCTGTAATTGCTTCAACATAAGTTTTCTTAACGTGGTGTTCAATCAATTCCAAAATTTTATCTTGCGGAAGTCCTTGAGAGAAGGTTTGTTTAGCAATTTCAAAAATCGTATATGCAATTTTTTGCATAATAGGACCCCAATACTGTTGAGGAATTCCCGAACGAATAACGTCAACAGATTTGTGGAATGACCATTCTGCAATAATTTGAGTAATTAGAACTGATTGCTCGGCATCAAAATGAAGATTTTCATCTTCTGCCAATGCCTTACCTGACAACATTGAAAAGTTACCCAAAGTATTAACGACATATTGTTTTTGAAAGTCGTTAAAATCTTGAGGAACCATTTCTTGAGCCTGTTGGGCAAGATTTTGGGCAAAACTTTGATAATCAAAATCTTTTGTAGCCATTATTCAATATTATCCTTCTCTTTTTGTACCTTCTTCAATCCAACTCTTAATCTTATCCGCAGCGTCTTCTGTTATTTCTCCTGACAATCTGTCTAAAGAATCCAACAATTGATTTTCATCAAATTGCGGAATTGAAGCGACTTGACGTTGTTGAGATTGATTTATCAAATCTTGAGCCAGTTGAGATTGTCTTTGAGTCAATTGACTTGCTCTAGAATTGATATCATTAAGTTGTTTTTCTTGTTCCAACGCTCTTTGACGTAAGTTTTCAACTTCTACTTCGTTTTCTTCTCTGATTCGTTTAACTTTTGATGAAATTGCAGAGAATATAATTACCAAACCAAAACCGGTCAATAAAAGTGCCAACCACCAAGGATTACCCGTTTTGTCAGGAGTTGGTGTAGTTTGTTGTCTGTCAGGTGTCAAATACGGGTCACTACCTTGAGTGAACGCAATAGAAACATTTGCTGCCGTAACTTTTGGACTCGCTGCACGAGCAATTAAGTCTTTCAATTCTTCTAATGTCGTATCAGAAGGAAGATTGTTTCTGTCTAACGTTACTGCAATAGAAATATCTTCAACCACCCCAGGTCTTATATATTCGTTTGTTTGAGTTTTAGTTACACCGTATTGAGTTTCTGTTGCTTGTCTTGAATAAGTTCTGTTTTGGCTTGAATCAGCAGCACCGGTCGGTAAACCGTTCGGCAAATATGTGCTGACCGCATTTACACCTTTTGACTGGTCTTTTGTTTCATCACCCAAACCCTCTTTGAAAGATTGTTCAGAAACAGAAGCTTTTTTCTCAGGGTCATATTCGATTGAGAATTTTTCAACAGGAGCCTGTCTTAAAAACGTACTAACAGTTGCAACATAATTCCCAGGACCTACAAGCCTATCTAACTGTTTAGAAATTTTCTGTTGCATATACTTGTCGTTTTCTTCAAGTTTTTGGAGCATTTCGTCTTCTGCATCCATAACACTATGATAAGTGTTACCGTTAGTATCAGTAATCGCAATATTTTCAGCCTTCAACCCAGAAACACTACCCAACAACAAGTTTGTAATTGCTTTAATTTTCATTTGGTCTAACTTTTCACCTGTCGGAATTACAAGTTGAACAGTTGCCGTTCTAGGTTTGTCCTCATTATCCCACATCGTTGAAGATTCAGGAATTGAAATAAATACTGTCGCATTTTCAACGTTACCGATACGTTTGATTAGCCTTGCTAGTTCTCCGTTCATAGCTCTTGCAAGACGAATTCTTTTATCTTCTTTTGTTGATGTAAAATCACCTTTATCAAAAATTTCAAGCCCAACATTTTGGTCAACCAAACCGCTTTGTACAATTGCTATTAAAGCATTATCTCTATCGGTAACTGTACATTTTTTAGTCAAAGTAGAACAATTTTTAGCATTCAATACAAGTTTTGATTTTGTACCGTCAAGTTGACGTTCAACAGTAATACCTTGTCTTGCTAACAACGCTTGGATTTCAATCGCTTTTCCCAAATTATCGGTAGTCAGCAAATCAACATTTGCTTGAAGTTTCGCATCTCCAACAGTTTTTGCGTTATTATCGGCATTTTTTCCTCCGCCGCCACTATTTGCAGCAATCGCTCCGACAATAATTATTAGCAAAATCAGCCCAACAACACCGCCGATAATACCATATAATAAAGGTTTATTTTCTAATATTTTGTTAAAATCCATTTCCGTCCCACTGTCTGAATATTTTTATATTTTGTACAAAATTTGAAAGCTAAAATTATACAGAAATTTGTGAAATTCTGTCATAAGCGTTGATAACTTTACCCACCATTTGAGTTGCTACGTTTACCGCAATTTCAGATTTTGACATTGCAGTCATAACATCGTGGATATCAACATTCTTGTTACCGGACATTACGTCTTTCATCAAGTTATCAGGAGCATTCATTTCCGTATTCAAATCTTCAACAAGACCCGAAAAAACTTGTTTAAAATTTTGTGTTTCAGGCGCTTCAACACTTTCCATTCTCACAAGATTTCTGTTATTAAACCCTGTGTCAAATTTTGTGTGCTGAATTCTGCTTGCCAAATCATACTTTGGAAAATAACTATTCTGCATAATACTACCTTTCTATCTTATATTACATTATTATAATGTTTTATTTCAACATTTTGAGTGAAAAATCAACTAAAAGTATGATTATTTCTAGCTTATATTTAATAATAAAGTAATAAAAAGCAAGTTATACAAAATTATATTTTTAGCGTTGACTCTCAAGTTCTTGTCTTATATCTTCTACAGAAACTCGCACAATTGGAGAATTTTCATCTTTTTTCAATACACAATGTTTAATGCCGGATTGTACAATAAATCTTTTGCAAAGAATACAAATAAAATTATGTCCCCAAATATAAATTGTCGCATCTTTACATCTGTCTTGCCCTGCTTGAATTATAGCATTTTGTTCTGCGTGAATAGAACGACAAGTTTCATACTTTGTACCTGATGCAATATTATTTTTAATTCGGTAACATTCTCCTCTTTCATAACAAGATTCAACTTTGGACGGAGTTCCGTTGTAACCTGTTGCCTTGATTTTTTTATCTTCACCAACAATAACTGCACCGACTTGCGCCCTAATACAATTTGAGCGAGAAGCACAAGTTTTTGCCATATCTAAAAAATATTCGTCCCACGACTTAATTCCCATAGGTCAATCCTTTTTGTTATTAATATCTGTTATTTCTTATTCCTGTAGTTATCATGCAAATATTATATTTATCTGCAAGTTTTACAATCTTATCACTTTTTTCAGAATCACCGGCTTCTATAATAAGCCCGACTCTACCTTGAATTGCGGCATTGATAACTTCTTCTTGTTCTATCACTCCATCTACTGCAAGTACAGACGCTTTACTGCTTTCACAAGCAATATCCATTGCTGTTTCTGCAGCATCTGCCAAATTCTTTTCACCTTGCACAATTGCTCTTGTCGCCAAATCTTTAACCACAACGGCAACTTTGCTCTTTGAATATTTTGCAATTTTCCAAGCAAAAATTGCATCTTCTGCCAACTGTTGAGTTGGTTTAACTTTTCCTGCAACTTTAAATGATGATTTTGTCAATTTGCTTGTATTTTGTTCTTGAATCAAATATCCAAACGGAGTAACTTTAATATCTTTTGTATTAAAGCCTAAAAGTTCTTGCAACGGGCTTTTTATTTTTATTACATGAAGTCCTGTACATTTAATCAAATAATCAAGTGCAACTTTGTCATAAGACGGCGCAAGGACATTTCTGACATTCATTGCTTTCAATTGCAATGCAATATCATTGGTAACTTCTTTGCTAAAACATACAGTTCCGCCGGCAACAGACACAGGGTCATTTTCTAAGATTTTTTCAAATGCGACATCTGATGAACTGCCTAATGCAACGGCACACAATTTTGCTTCATTTGCTAAAGAACAAGCATTCACATCAAAAAACTCAGCCAAAACTTCGACAGCCTTTGTCATATTCAAAAAGTCCAAATATTCCAAATCGTCATTTTCGCCCATTATTTCATAATCTAATCCGTCCGGAACAGGTGAAATCACTGCCGGTTGGTGAATATTTTCACCATAAGATAAGCCTTTAAATTCATTTATTTCAATAGTTTCCATAATTATCCCCGCTATTTTCAAACTAGATTTTAGCATGAAGAAAATGCCCTCGCAAGTTCATAATTAGTAAACTATTTGATTGAAATTTTCAAATTATTCTTGATAAATTAGCATGTTTTTAATATAATCTAGATGATTTAAAGTTTATAATGAGGAAAAGATGGCTATAGATAATATGAATGACGGAGTTGGAAAAAAGATAGTTGAAGCATTAAAAATGCAAAATACAGACCATTCAACAGCAGATGTGGTTATTACAGAAGAGCCGCAAGAAGCTGAAAATGAAAACATTACTGATGTTCAAGATGATTTGACTCAGCCTGAAACAGAAGATTACACAATAGAAAATTATTCAACTGTTGATGATTCTATTTCTTTAGAACAACAAGTTTTCAGTGAACCAACAATGCCAAATTTGCAAAACTCTATTCAACCGACAGAAAGACAAATGCAAATTAAGTCTCAACTTCAATTCCAAGCGGCAACTCAAAACTCTGCACCTCAATCATTCATTGATAATGCCTTCAATCAAAGCATAAATCAAAACTTAGGCTCATCTTACGTCCAAATGCAAGATGATTTTGAATATCCTGCAAACGTTTCTGTTTTGAAACAACTTATCGCAAAATTACCTGCAGGAGTTTCAAAACAAACAGGTGCTTTAATCATTAAACAAACAATGGAAGCTCTCGGAATTTCAATGGGAAGTGTTCTACAAGAAGCAAAACAAGTTCAAGAAGCACTTACTAACAATTCTAAAGAATGCCAAAACAGTATCGTTGAATACCGCAAACAAATCGGTATCTTAGAAGCAAAAGCGCAAAACTATCAAAGACAAGCTTCTGTTATGAACGACATCATTAATTTATTCATTCAAACTCGCTAATAAATTTTAAGCGGCTTTATATGAGAACAAGTTTTCAGCGTTGTTCTTTATCATTTCGTCACAAGATTTGATTTCAGAATCATATTCACTGATTTGAAGTTCCAACGTTCCCTTTTGTTGAGTCAGTTTGTCCTCTAATGCCTTCATTTCATACTGTCGCTGCTGCAAAAGTTTTGCAATCTTTGAATCTGCTTTATAATCTGTACCAACCTGTATCAAGTTGCTTGCAGCCTTTTGAGCCCCAGCAATAGATTGTGCAATAAGCATAAGCTTCCAGGAAGCGTTCGATTTCTGCTGTATCAAAAACTTTTTCCTAATTAAACCTATTAGTAAACCCATGTTTCGCCTTCTACCTTTTTTGATCTAGATTTGTACCTTGCAAGAAACTGTGTTGGCTATTTTCAGCAATCAACTGTTCCATTTTGTTCAGTTGATGTCTATGATAGTTCAATCTGTATTGAGCCATTTTCAGTTTCTTTTTAATCGTCAAAAAATCTTTAATTCCTTCTATCATCGAATTGAACAGAGCCTGTATCGGATTTGTTCTGACGATGTAGTTTTTTGCATACATCAGGAATTCTGCGATTCTTTTCAGATATAGTTCTAGAGTTTCTCGAAACATTCTAATTCCTTACACTTTAGACCTACATGTATTTAAAAACATTTTTTCTCGGAGTATTGCTAAATTTAACCCGATAGTGTAACATTTCTTTACATAGGTCTGAATTTCTCTCTTTATATTATACGGTTAAATTCAAAAAATCTTTAATAATTTTACCAAAAAATTTATCAAAATAAAAGAACCGCCAATCAACGGTTCTTTTAAAATTTTATTACATATCTTGAATTGCTTTACTGTCGCCTTCAATACCTTCTTTGAGCATTTTCTTAGCAACATCACCTTGCGTATCAAGCATTTTGCAAACGGTTTCAATATTACGAACCTTTGTTGATAAAATAACATCGGCGCTATTTGTAATATTCCCCGAAACGTTTTGATAAGCCGCCAATGCTGCTGATGAAGTTCCCTGCATCAAGTTACCCAAAACGGTTGTACCGGCACCATAAACACCCAAATAAGGTGAAACTGCCGTCAAAATTCCGCCAAAACCTGAAACAGCACTTGCAAAAGGCATTACAATGTTTGATGAAATTTTACCAAGTCCTGAACCTGTACCGATACCGTACGCAGCAGCACTGGAAATATCCGCAAGTCCGCTAACACTTGAAGCATAACCTGTTGCAGTTCCGCTCAAACTTGAACTTCCACCCCAGCCGTTTAGAATTGAAGACGCACCACCTGTAGCAAGTCCATAAATAGAATTGATTGAGGCTGCACCGCTCGGAAATCCTGAATAGTTGTAGTAACTGTCTACACCATAAGATGAACCGCCTTTGGCACCTGAATAGTATGAAGTTCCGGCAATATTCATTGTTTCAGAACTACCAAAAACAGTTGCAAAAGAAGATGGAGCAAGCAAACTTGCCAAATTATACAAGAAACCGCCAGCCGATTCAAAACCTGTACCCGTTCCACTTCCTGAAACAGTCAAATCTCTCAATCTGTCATAAGTTTCCCACATTTGGGCTTTTGCGTTACCGCTTGCTTCTCCAAATCGGTTTGCTATTACCAAGTTACTATCATTTTTATAAGACATTTTATTCTAAACCTCTCTGATATGAATAATATCAAATTATTAACTTTCAAATGTTTTGAAGGTACTTTCGATGTTCTTAGAAATAATCTTGTGAACAGCGTCCATTTCTGTTTGAAGTGCGTTTTGTTCAGTATCAAGAGCCTTCAATCGAAGTTCCAAAGTTCTGTCTTCTGTTTGAATTTGTTCTGTTTTTGCGTTGATATCCTGAACTTTTTTATCATATTGCGCTTGTTCATAGTAATACTGATTCATCGCATCGTTGTATGAAGTTTCATCAGTTTTTGTTGATGTACTCAAATCATAAACCGCAGTAGAACCTTCCAATCTCAATGATGTAGCACGTCCGCTTGAATCGTAATCAATAATCGCATACTTAGAAATTTCCTTTGTAGATTCTTGGTTATCAGCATAGTAAGAATGCAATGGTGCTGAAGAATCTAAACGGCAATCTTCCAAAGCATCACCTGTTGATGAAGTTCCTGATGCAAAGTTTACCTTACCTGATTGGTCAGTCCAGAAATAAATATTATCTAATGCTGTTGTATCGCCTGCTTTATATTTTGCCCAATCTTGAGCAACTTGAGAATCAGACCAATCAACCGCAACTTGATCTAATTCCGTTTCATAAGACTGCCAAACACTTGATGCCGATTTGTCATCTCTATCTACAGTGTTTAAGCATGAAACTTTTTTGTTACCAATCATGTAATATCCTGTTCCGCCTTCTTCTGTTGCCGGAACATATTGAACTTGCGGATTAGAATTTGTATTTCTGATACCTTTATATTCGGTAATTTTTGAGGTGTAAGTAACATAAGAATTGTAATTTACACCATCAGAATCTGTATAATCTGCAGTTCTGATATTTGAAATTGTTTGAGCCGTATCACCGTCAGAGAATGTGTATTCAGTAGTTGAATAATCAGCAGTACTCGGCGGGGTTGGAACGTCCATTGAATACAATTGGTTCCAAAGTTCAGCACTTTGATTAGACAATGCAAGTCTTGATTGGTTAATTTGTTGTCCTTCATATTCTACGTTTGATTTACGTGCTGCCAGTGAAATCCATCTGGCCTGAGATGCTGCCATGCCCATAGTGTGATCTCCTTCTATATTTCTATCTTTTTTTACTTTCTGTTTTCTATTTAATTATATTTTTCAAAAAGTCAACATTACTATAACCATTATATAATATATTTTGCCCTTTATATAGTGAAATCGGTAAAAATCAATTAAATGTAGGATATTATAAAGAAATTAATACTACGGTTTTACTAATTTATTTTGTGTTTTTTATTTTTCTGATAAAATAGACATAAAGTAGAGTATAAGGAATAAATTTTAATGAAACTTTCATCATCATTTAAAGTTGGTTTGTTAACCCTAATTGCACTAATATTATTGGTTGGAACAGTATTAAAAGTAAAAGGAAGAGCGTTTTCTTCAGCAAAACGTATTGAAATCCAATTCAAAGATGTCAACGGATTAAGACCCGGAGCAGGCGTTCAAATTATGGGCTTAAAAGTCGGTCAGGTAGAAGAAATTATACCTGTTGTTAAAGGTGAAGACAGTTTTGTTAACGTTAAATTCGTTATCACAGAACCTAACGTTGTAATCCCGAGAGCCTCTTCGTTCTCTATCCAACAGTCAGGTATTATTGGGGAATTGTTCCTTGAAATTACTCCACCAAAAACAATGACAATCTACGTTCCTATGAACGGTAAATATTTGTTAGACAAAAACGATTCTGTTCAAATGAAATTGAACGACAAATACGAAAATGTCGGTTTGATAAAATCAGTTGACGTAATTTCAAGAGATTCCGTTCCTTATAATCAAAAGAACAATATTAAAACTAAATATGCTTACAAGATTAACTATTTCATAAATCTTCCGGGACTTGTTCCGCCTGAATTTATGAAAGGTTCAATCATCAAAGATAAGGCTGAATACAAATTGAGATTAGCAGCAATAGATGATATGCCGATTGCGTACAAAAAACAAAATTCACCATATACAATCATTGAACCTATGAGATTGTCTGATTTCATGGATTGGCAGTACAAAGCGGCTGAAACATTAACAGAAACTAACAAAAAAGTTAACGATATCTTGACTGACGAAACTATCGCAGACTTGAAAATGACTATTGCTAACCTTGACAAATTATCCGCTAAATCTAACGCTACATTGGGCAAAGTTGATGAACTTTTGGATTCTTCAAAAGCGGATATTGAACAACTTTTGGCGATTACACAACAAGCAACAGACGATTTTTCAAAATTGTCAGCCAACGTAAACGAGATTATCGGTGATAAACAGTTTAAGAAAACAGTTATGTCAACTGCAGATTCTGTTGATACTTTAGCAAGAAACTTGAACAAGGTAATGGACGCAGCAGATGCAGAACAAACAGGCAAAAACCTTAAAATTATCGCTCAAAACTTATCTCAAATCAGCGAAAGCGTAAATGAAATTACTAAAGATGATAAGTTGAAAAATCAAATAAATTCAGCAATTACAAACGCAAACAAAGCGATGTCAGAAGTTGCAACAACTTTGGAAACAGTAAACAAAGTAAATCCGACATCTGCTAACCAAGCGTCAGATTTGCAAAAAATTATTGATGATACAGTCGTAACAACTTGCAACTTGAGAAAATTCTCAGATAAGTTGAACAAACGTTTCTTATTATTCAGATTATTATTCTAATACTATGAACATCAAAACCGAAATAACAAAAATACATTATCAAAGAAATCCGGAAGGCAAACTTTTTCAAATTTTGAAATTTTGTTCATATTTTTATGGTTTTGGAAGCAGATTGAAAAACTTTCTATACGACAAAAAGATAATCAAACCTAAAAAAGTAAACGCTTTTGTTATTTCTGTCGGAAACATGACAACCGGCGGAGTAGGAAAAACCCCGTTGGTTGCAGAAATCGCCAAATATCTCGTTGATTGCGGTCAAAAAGTTGCGATAGTATCTCGAGGTTATGGCGGAAGATTGAACAACAAAAACGTTAACCTGATATCTGACGGGATAAAGATTTATTATGATGCATCTCAAGCGGGAGATGAACCGGTTTTATTGGCAGAAAACACGCCAAACTGTTACGTTTTTACTTGCCGTAACAGATATTTAGCATCAAAATATGCCGTCGAAAAATTTGGAATTAACGTAATAATCTTAGATGACGGATTTCAACACAGAAAACTCTACAGAGATTTAGACATTGTTCTTATGGATAGCGTTAAAGGATTTGGCAATGAATGTTTACTTCCTGCAGGTCCGCTTAGAGAAGGCGCTGAAGCACTTGACAGAATTGACAAATTTGTTGTGGTAAGTAAAAGCGTTAATCACGAAACGGCAGAAAAAGTTGCAAAAATTATGCAAGACCGCTTGCAAATCCCAACCCAAGTTTGCTACACAGAACCTGACTATGTTTATAATATCAAAACAGGTCAACGACTAATGGACGGCATGGAAGTTACCGCAATGTGTGCAATCGGGCAACCTCAACAGTTTTACGACTTTTTGAAATCTTTTGTTGTGAAGGATACAAAAACTTTTGATGACCACCACCAATATTCACCGACAGATATTGTCGATATTACGGGCAATATTATCACAACTGAAAAAGATGCGGTAAAACTTGCAAAATTTGACAGAAATAACATTTATGCACTAAAACTCAAAACCGTTATTGATGTAGAAAAATTATTGACGAAATAGTACACAGGAGATATGAATAAATGAACAACAATCAACTTCTGGAAGGAAGGAATACCTTTGTTTACTTTCAGTAATTTCTGCAATTTCTGTAGTGTTCTTGCATACTAATGGCTGTTTTTGGCATTTTAGCAGTGATAAACCTTATTGGTTTTGGGCAAATATAACAGAATGTATTTTTTATTTTGCAGTTCCAATATTTTTTATGATTACTGGAATTACGTTAATTGACTATAAACAGAAATATTCAACAAAGACATTCTTTTTAAAAAGAATTAATAAAACAGTAATACCATTTGTTTTTTGGAGTTTTATTGCAATATTACATTGTATTTTTTATACAAAATCAATAACTCTTTCCGAATTATCACTAACAACAATATTTAACGGTATATGGAATACAAAATTTATGGGTATATATTGGTTCTTTATTCCTTTATTTTTCATATACATGACAATTCCTTTATTATCATATATTGAAGAGAAATATAAAGATAAAATTTTTATGTACATAATTCTTTTAATGTTTTTGTTCAACTCTTTTATACCTTTCATTATTAATGCATTTGAATTTGGAATAGACATAACTCAACACTTTTCATTAGGTTGCGATTCTGTTTTTTATTCAATACTCGGATATCTGCTAAACAAATACTATAAAAAAATAATATCAAATAAAAATTTAATAATTGGCATTTATACCCTCGCTGTTACAGGATTACTCGTTCACATTATCGGAACTTATAACTTATCAATGCAAGCAGGAGAAATAATAAAAACATTCAAAGGATACAATAACGTACCTTGTATATTTTACTCTACAGGAATTTTCATATTTTTAAGACAAACCGAAAAAATTCTAATGAACAATAAAATTATAAAAAGTATTATATTATTTTTATGTAATTACACTTTCGCAATTTACCTATTACACAAATTCATCTTAGATTACATGCATGCCAATATGGAAACTGCATTAAATAGACTAGGTTTGCCTTTTGTAATAATACCAATATGTATAATCGTTACAATGTTAATTAGAAAAATAAAATTTGGAAATAGAATCTTACCTTAGGTTGGCGTTGCCACGCCAACGGCATTACTTTACGTGTCGGAATGGCAATTCCGACCTACATTTGGCATCGAAAGATGTGTATTATGTTGACTATAAAATACTGGATTGCTTCGCTAATCGCTCGCAATGACGGTGTTGGTAGATGTTTGACGGGTTTCACGTCATTGCGAGACAATCGTAAGATTGTCGTGGCAATCCAGAAAAAGAAGACAAAATTTGGTAAGCCCACCAAATAGTCATGCTGAACAGCACGAGCTTATGTGCCGAAAACGAAGTAAATGCACAATTAATGCGAGTGCGGAGATTCAGAATCTTTTTCATAATCTAAATAAAACAAGGAATTAAGGGTAAAAATCTTTGTAAAATAATGTTCCCCGCTGGCAGGGGAACCGAAATCTATGATTTCGATGGGGAGGAAATGGAAATAAAATAAATTACCAAAACCTTTGTTAAACCTCGCTATGAAGAGCCCCTGAAACCAGTTCAGGGTGACCTTTTTGATAATTCTTGTTTGTAATCTATGATTGACAAATTAATAATGCTACTACTGGCATTTGCGATAGCAGTAATAGCATTGAATCTGTTAAAAATGTAGGGTGCGAAGCAGAGTCTTTAGCTCGACTAAAACCTAAAGGCTCTCGCCCTACGCTTATGTTATTTACGACATTTCCCCATTTGTCAAGTGTGGTTTTGAAGAATAAATTTCGTCTTTATCAAGGTGCTTGAGAGCGTATTCGCAACATTGTTTTACCAAATTGTTGAGCGAAACTCCTTTGTTTTGTGCAACTGCAGAAAGTTTTTCGATTAGTTCAACGGGTAATCGAAAGGTTTTACTCTGGCAGAAGTGTTGATAACATTGGGAATTCTTGCCGGATTATCCAATTAAATAATTTTTATATTGTAACACCTTCTTAATAAATCTGTCAAATTATTAAAGTTTTAAATAAATTTCTCCGACATTGTGAAATGTATATATAGAACAAAGGATTACTCATGTCTAAAAATTACGATGTTTCGCAAGGTCAGAAAGTTCAAAATTATAGGAAGGTAAACGGTCAGGCTCAAAAAGCAGGTCAAAGCAATGCAACAAAGCCAAATTCTATAATGACTAAACAAACAAACAAACAAACAAACAAACAAACAAACAAACAAACAAACAAACAACTACTCCGCTTTTGGTTTAATAAATAATAACGGTGCGGGGAGCAAAGTCAAAGACAAAAAAGGCGTAGAATACACCGTTATTGGGCAGGCGGTTAACGGGCGAACAGTCGTAAAAGATAAAAATGGGCAAACACAGGTTCTGGCACACGATGGAACATTGTTGAAGTCGTCTTATGCAAGGCAAACGGCAAAATCAGGCGGTGCAAAGCCTAAAAGTGCTTCTCAAACGACTTTGGGCAGTATGAAAAAGAATTTAACCTCGGCAAAAGCTGCGTTTCAAAAACAACTTGATGATGACGGTTGGGCAGGTGATGTTGCTGACGGAATGAGTGTTTTATGGGGTTCTAAAAACAGGGCTTCGGTTATTAGAAAAGAGTTGGCTGGCGAACAAGACAGACTGAATCAGTTGGCGCAGGCTGCTCAAAAAGGTGATACTAATTTTAAGGCAAAATTTAAACAGATTTACGGTGTTGAGTATAATCAACAAGCCGTTGAGGCTTACAATAAAAAGCCGAATGCTGCGAATTTTAAAAAGGCTTACGGTTCAAAATACCCTGATATTAGAGCAAGAGTTAATGAATACAACAAATCTCAGCAAGAAGGTGCCGAAGTTGTAAAAACTTCTGCAAAAGTGACTGCAGGTGTTGCTGTTGGTGTTGCAACGGGCGGAACGGGGCTTGTTGCATTAGGAGTTGCTGCAGGTGCGACAACTTTGGCATCTGCAGGTGTTGAATATTCTGACAGGTACAAATGGACAGGCGGTGGCGGACTTAGAAAAGGTACGAACCACAAAAAGATTTGGAAAGGTGCTGCTTGGGACGGAGTTTCTGTTGCGGCAGGCGGTGCTGTCGGTAAAATGGCGGCAACGGCAGTTAAAGGAACTACTATGGCTGCAAAAGTTGGTCGTGGAGCGATAAATGTTGCTGGTGATACGGGAGTCGGTGCGGCGCAAGAATATGCAGAAACAGGTAAAGTGACTGCGGCGGGTGTTGTGACAAATGCTACGATGAGCGGTGTTGGTTCTGCGGTAACAAGTGGAGTTTTGAAAACTGCAAAAACTAAAATTGTACGAAATTTTAGCAGTAAAACAAAGAACACTTCTACAAATACAAAAGTTTCAACACCTCAAAAAGCAAATTCAACAAAAAAAGAAGCTTCGAACTTGGCTAGTGAAGATTTAGGTAAGAAGCCATCTCAATTTGGTGAAATTTCTCATAATAAGGCATCAAATGATGACGCTGCATTGGCTACATTTATGGCAAAAAAGAAAGCGGAATTACGTGCTGGACAAAAGGCTCCTGATATTACAGCAGATAAAGTTGATACTACACCTAGAAATACTGAAAATTATGTAGTAAACGAAGATGGTAGTGTAACAAAAAGAGGTAATGTTTCTGCAGATAGCAATAAATCTGCGATAGCAAAGAAAATGCAGGAGTTGAAATCTAAGGCAAAAGCAACTTCTACCGCTGCAGAACGTCCGGAAGTTATAGAAAAAGGACATATTCTTGATAAAAATACAGGAAAAGTAATAAAAGTAAATCCTGAAAAGATAAGAATTGAAACAAATGAATATGGAATTTCTTTAAATGATGAATTTGGTAATGTTTTAGGAAGTGTACAAACAGATAAAGAACTATTTGTTAATAGCAAAACATATTTACATTTTGAGGGGTTGCAATCTAATGTTGATGGCTTAGGCATTGGAACTAAATTAATACATGAATTAGAAAAACAAAGTGTTAAATTAGGACATGGCGGTAGATTAATTGCCACCGCTAGTCCATTTCCTGCAACTGGTTGCAAGAAGCCACTTACAAATTTAGGCTTTTATTATAAATTGGGCTTTAAAGCGACAGATTCAAAAATTGATAAACAAATTACTCAATGTATTCAAGAAGGAAAAGATATTCCATTAAGTTTGAATAGCTTTGTTCAAATAGAATATATACCTAAAGATTAAAGCAATAAAATTTTGTTTGGTGAAGAAAATTATAAAAACTTATTTGACTAATAAATTTTTTTCTAATTTTAAAACGCCCGAAAGTTTGATAACTTTCGGGCGTCGTTCTACTTTTTCTCAATCAGTAATTAGTTTTTACCGCTGATTGATGAGTGGAAGGTTCTTGAGATTACATCGTCTTGTTGTTCTTTTGTCAACTTGATGAAGTTTACTGCATATCCTGATACTCTCACTGTTAATTGAGGGTATTTTTCAGGGTGTGCTTGAGCATCAAGCAATGTTTCTCTGTTGAATACGTTTACGTTCAAGTGGTGTCCGCCTTTTTCAACATATCCGTCTAACAAGTTTATTAAGTTTTCTTCTTGCATTGTTGTCATAATTAATTATCCTTTCATTATAATTTGTGATTACTCAACAGTGTCTTCGCAGCAACCGCAATCCAAATCGATTGCCAAGTCGCCCATAAATACTTCATCTTTTCCTAATGCGTTAGGAATGATTGAGAAAGTATTTGAAATACCGTCTTGTGCATCGTTGAACGGAAGTTTTGCTACTGAAGCCAAAGAAGCTACAGCACCGTTTGAATCACGTCCGTGCATTGGGTTAGCACCAGGTGCTAGCGGAATACCGGCTTTTCTTCCGTCAGGAGTGTTTCCTGTTTTCTTACCGTAAACAACGTTTGAAGTGATTGTCAAAATTGACATTGTCGGGATTGAATTTCTGTATGTGTGGTGTTTTCTAATCATATTCATGAATTTCTTAACCACGTCAACTGCCAACTGGTCAACTCTGTCATCGTTGTTACCGTATTTCGGATAATCGCCTTCAACTTCGTAATCAACAACAAGACCGTCTTCATCTCTGATAGCCTTAACTTTTGCATATTTAATTGCAGAAAGTGAATCGGCAACAACTGAAAGTCCTGCAATACCTGTTGCGAAGTATCTTTTTACATCTCTATCGTGCAACGCCATTTGTGCTCTTTCGTAGCAATATTTGTCGTGCATATAGTGAATTACGTTCAATGTGTTAACATACAAGCCTGCTAACCATTCCATCATATCTTCGTATTTGCTCATAACATCGTCAAAGTCAAGATATTCAGAAGTTACAGGTCTGTATTTAGGACCGATTTGTTCTTTCAATCTTTCGTCAATACCGCCGTTGATTGCGTATAGCAAACATTTTGCCAAGTTTGCACGAGCACCGAAGAATTGCATTTCTTTACCAACAACCATTGAAGATACGCAGCATGCAATAGCGTAATCATCACCGTGAGTTACTCTCATCAAGTCGTCGTTTTCGTATTGAATTGATGAAGTTGTGATTGAAATGTGTGCTGCAAATTGTTTGAAGTTGTGAGGCAATCTTGTTGACCAAAGAACTGTCATGTTAGGTTCTGGAGCAGTTCCCAAGTTTTTAAGAGTGTGCAAGTAACGGAAAGAGTTTTTAGTAACCAAATGTCTTCCGTCAATACCGACACCACCGATTGATTCAGTTACCCAAGTTGGGTCGCCTGAGAATAATGCGTTATATTCAGGAGTTCTTGCAAATTTAACCAATCTCAATTTCATGATGAAGTGGTCAATCATTTCTTGAGCTTCTGATTCTGTGATGATACCGTCTTTCAAATCTCTTTCAATATAGATATCCAAGAAAGTTGAAGTTCTACCGATACTCATTGCAGCACCGTTTTGTTCTTTTACTGCAGCCAAGTAACCGAAGTATAACCATTGAATAGCTTCTTTAGCGTTTCTTGCCGGTTTTGTGATATCAAAACCATAAATTTTACCAAGTTCAGCCATTTCTTGAAGCGCTCTTACTTGTTCTGCTAATTCTTCTTTTAATTGAATTTTTTCAGCCGTCATTTCGCCGTCAATAGAAGCGTGTTGTTCTTTTTTATCTTGAATAAGTCTGTCGATACCGTACAAAGCAATACGTCTGTAGTCACCAATGATACGACCTCTGCCGTATGCATCAGGAAGACCTGTCAAAATTGCTGCGTGACGTGCTTTTCTCATTTCAGGAGTGTAAGCATCGAAAACACCTTGGTTGTGAGTTTTTCTGTATTTTGTGAAGATTTCTGAAACTTCAGGGTCAACAGTGTAACCGTAAGATGAGCAAGCCCCTTCAGCCATTCTGATACCGCCGAACGGTTGCATAGATCTTTTCAAAGGTGCATCTGTTTGTACACCAACGATTGTTTCTAAATCTTTATCAATATATCCTGCGCCGTGTGATGTGATAGTAGATACAACTTTTGTATCCATATCCAAAACGCCGCCGTTTTCTCTTTCTTTTTTGAATAAGTCACAGCATTCTTGCCACAATTTTGTTGTAGCTTCTGTAGGACCTGCCAAAAAGCTTGAATCTCCGTCATAAGGAGTATAGTTCTTTTGAATAAAGTCTCTTACGTTAATTTCTTGTTGCCATTTTCCGCCAACAAACTCCGTAGTGGAGTATTTCTTTTTTTCTAATGTTTCCATTATTTTCTCCCTTTTGCTTGCGAAACCGTTAGGTTTCGTTTATAAAACTAATAATATTAAACTTTAAAAATATACAAATTTGTATATTTTAAGCTTGAAAACAAAAATATTGTTACATTTACTTAATCTTTTTTTGTCTGATTTATTAGTGTTATAATTTTCGTATGGAAAATGAGAAGCTTACAATTTCAATTGCGCATTTGTACCCAAAATTGCTGAATTTATATGGCGATTTGGGAAATATTATAACACTTACGAAACGTTGTCAGTGGCGAGGAATTACCGTAGAATTAGAAAATATAAATATTGGTGACAAAATCGGAAATCATGATTTATATTTTATCGGTGGCGGACAGGATAAACAACAGGAAGATGTTGCCGCAGAACTCTATTCGCACAAAGCTGAATTAATCTCTCAACGAGATGATGGCGCTGTGTTTTTGGGAATTTGCGGGGGATATCAGTTGTTTGGACACTATTATCAACCGCACGGAAAAGATAAGTTAAATGGAATTTCTCTTATGGACGCTTACACTGTTGCCGGAAATAAGAGATTTATTGGAAATGTTACGATTGAAACTGATTTTCTTGAACCCAAAACTTTGGTCGGATTTGAAAATCATAGCGGATTAACATATTTGCAAGGTGATACAAAACCTTTAGGAAAAAGTATTGTCGGCAACGGAAATAACGGTAAGGACGGGCATGAAGGCGGAAGATATAAAAATGTTTTCGGAACATATCTTCACGGGTCTTTGTTACCGAAAAATCCGCATTTCGCAGATTATTTGATATCATTAGCGCTAGAAAAAAGATATGGTGAAAAAATCTCTCTAAAACCACTTGATGATTCAATTGAGTTTGAAACTCACAAATCTTTGGTTGGGAAGAATTATTAATTGTTGTTAAATACAAAGCGGCGGAACTTTTTTCAAAGTTCCGCCGCTAAACTTATGACTAAAACAAATTATTTTTTTGAAAAAGTCAAGGTGTCGTTGTCAAGTCCGACTTCTATTGTATCACCGTGGGTAAATTCTTGAGATAACAATTTTTTAGATAATGGATTTTCCAATCGTTGTTGAATTACTCTTTTCAACGGTCTTGCACCATAAATCGGGTCAAATCCTTGAGTTGCCAAATATTCTTTAGCATCAGATGTGATTTCAAAGTTGATATCTTGTTCTTTTAACATCTTTCTCAAGTAGTCGGCTTGAATATCAACAATCTTACTTAATTGTTGTAATGACAATGCTTTGAAGAAGATTGTTTCGTCGATTCTGTTCAAGAACTCAGGTTTGAAATGTTGACGTAAAACATTCATAACTTCGTCTTTTGTATTGTTGAATTGTTCTGGTGAAACGATTGAATTCAATGTGTTTTCAAGGATAATATCGCTACCGATGTTACTTGTCATAATGATAAGAGTGTTTTTGAAATCAACGGTTCTGCCTTTAGAATCCGTCAATCTTCCATCATCAAAGATTTGTAACATGATATTGAATACGTCAGGGTGCGCTTTTTCAATTTCATCAAACAATATAACAGAATAAGGTTTACGTCTTACAGCTTCTGTCAATTGCCCACCTTCATCATATCCGACATATCCTGGAGGCGCTCCGACAAGTCTTGCAACGTTATGTTTTTCCATATATTCAGACATATCAATACGAATCAATGCATCTTCATCATTGAACATAAATTCAGCAAGTGACTTAGCAAGTTCTGTTTTACCAACACCGGTTGGACCTAAGAACAAGAATGTTCCGATTGGTCTTTTCGGGTCTTTCAAACCTGCTCTGGCACGACGAATAGCATCAGATACTGTCACAACTGCTTCATCTTGACCGATTAAACGTTTGTGAAGGATATCTTCCATGTGTAACAACTTGTTCTTTTCAGATTCAACAAGTTTTGCAACCGGAATGCCTGTCCATTTTGAAACAACTTCTGCAATATCGTTATCTGAAACTTCTTCTTTCAATAATTTATTGTCCGTGTGTTCTTTGTTTTGACATTCTTTTAGTTGTTTTTCAAGTTCAAGGAGCTTACCGTATTTCAATTCTGCAGCGGTTTGCAAATCAGTATTACGTTCTGCTTCTTCGATTTTATTTTTTACACTGTTAATTTCGTCTTTGATGTCGGCTTCATTGGTGATTGAACTCTTTTCTTTTTCCCATTGAGCCTTTAATACGTTGATTTTGCCGTCTAATTCTTCAACTTGTTTAGAAATTGTTTCAACTTTTTGTGCTGCTTCATCAGAGGTTTCTTTTTTCAAGGCTTCTCTTTCAATCTCTAATTGCATTTTTTGACGCATCATAGAATCAATTTCTTCCGGCATTGAATCTATTTCAATACGAAGTGAACTTGCTGCTTCATCAATCAAGTCGATTGCTTTATCCGGTAGAAATCTGTCAGTTATGTATCTGTCTGACAATTTTGCTGCTTCAACAATTGCGCTATCCAAAATTCTGACACCATGGTGAACTTCGTATTTAGCCTTCAACCCTCTTAAGATACTAATTGTATCTTCAACAGACGGTTCGTTGACAAGAACCGGTTGAAATCTTCTTTCTAACGCAGGGTCTTTTTCAATGTATTTACGATATTCATTGATTGTTGTAGCACCAATTGTTCTCAAAACTCCTCTTGCTAACATTGGTTTTAACAAGTTGCCTGCGTCCATTGAGCCTTCTGTAGAACCGGCGCCGACAACGGTGTGCAATTCATCGATAAACATTACGATTTCACCGTTAGAATTTTCAACTTCTTTCAATACGGCTTTCAAACGTTCTTCAAATTCACCTCTGAATTTTGCACCAGCAACAAGTGCACCCATATCAAGTGAAATAAGTTTAACGTTCTTTAGACTTTCCGGAACATCACCACGAATTATACGTTGAGCAAGTCCTTCAACTATTGCTGTTTTACCAACCCCAGGTTCACCGATTAGAACAGGGTTGTTTTTTGTTCTTCTGTTTAATACTTGAATAATTCTTCTAACTTCTTCATCTCTGCCTATTACAGGGTCTAATTTACCTTTCTTAGCCAAATCTGTTAGGTCTGTTGAATATTTTTCAAGTGCTTTCATATTTTCTTCTGCATTTTTGCTATCCACTTTTTTATTACCTCTTATTTTTTTCATTGCGTTGAGTACTGAATTCCCGTTAACTCCAAAATCTGCCAATAAAGTTTTTATCGGAGAATTTTCTAGTTTCGTCATAGCAAGCAGAATTGATTCAATACCGACATAATCGTCTTTCATAAGTTTTGCTTGTTCCATTGCAAGTTCAAGCAATCTTCTTGAATCTGCTGATAAATAAAGCCCTTGCGAATTCATCACGCCGCCTGAAAGCTTTGGAAATCCTTCAACTCTTGCCACAAGTTTGTTGATAAAATTTTGGTTAAGTAACTTCAATTCTGTCAAATAATCTTTGGCAGGACCGTCGTCTTTTACCATTGCAAGTAGTATATGTTCAGGTTCAAGCTGTGTGTTTTTATATGAATCCATCAAAGCGCTTGATGCTGACAACATCTCTTGCGAATAATTCGTAAACTTGTCAAAATCTAACATAATACATCAACTCCATTCAAATAATTTCTTAACTTTAATTATAGTTTAATACTTTTTTGAACAAAGTCATCACATTTTAATTATTATTTAATCTTTTGGGAGAGTCTAATTGCAAATTTTGAAGCGAAAAGTCAGAATTAACGAGCATTTGCAGAATTATTCAACATTTTGTCAAAAATTTGCATTTCAATTTGATGAGATGAAAACAATTTTGAGTGTTCTAATTTGCCTTCTTTATATTTGTCTAAAAAGTGAAGTTCTCCGCTTACAAAGGTCAAAATAAACGCAAAAATTACGAAGACAGAAACTACGGAAACTATTTTGTCCGTACCGAGTTTTGAATCTTTTGAAAACCATTGATAAAATGACAATGGAAGCACTGCAAAAATAAATGCAAATAAAATTACCCTGTCCATAATCATCATGAAATAAGTGTATGTTATTGCAGACGGGCTGCTCATAACCGTATCTAACTTGTTTGCAAGCAGAACAAGAAAAAATACACCACTAATAATGAATATTGCCACAATTGTAATCAAAATACCTGTAAGGTATGCAGAAGTTGCTGAATTAAACTCAATCTTTTTCATGCCTTAATTTTACAATAATTATTTCATTATGTCTATTATTAATGTTATAATTTGCTTATGATTAGGTGGAGAAAAATAATTGGATATTTGTTGTTGCTTGCGATTGCCGTAAGTATGCTATATCCTTACTGGGCAATGCTTAATCTTTCTTTTGTTCCGAATGGCGAAATCTTTAATCAAGGCGGAAAACTTTTTTATACACCTTTGTCGTTGGAAAATTATTCAAATGTTTTTGAAAAAATTCCTATTTGGAAATATTTTGCAAATAGTTTGTTTGTCGCTATAGTTACAACTTTGGGACAAGTTTTGATATCAACGCTTGCGGGGTATGCGTTTGCAAGATTGCATTTCAAATTTCGAAACGAATTGTTCTTGATTGTCCTTGTAACAATGCTTATTCCGCCACAAGTAAATATAATTCCACTATTTTTTCTAATGCGAATTTTGCATTGGGTAAATACATATCAAGCATTGATTTTACCCGGAATGTTTGGCGGATTTGGGATTTTTATGATGCGTCAATATTTTTTAGGTTTTCCAAAGGATTTGGAAGAAGCTGCAAAAATTGATGGTTGTAATTTGTATGAAACATTTTTCAAAATCGTTATGCCACTTGCAATGCCTGCGGTTGCCACACTTGCTATTTTTACTTTTGTAACAACATGGAACAGTTTTTTGTGGCCGTTGATTATCACAAATTCTGAGAGTATGCGAACCCTTCCGGTCGGCTTGGCTATCTTTAAGGGAAGTTTTCGAGAAGTTACCTTGTGGGGAGATTTGCTGGCATGTTCTGCAATTTGTACTTTGCCTGTAATTGGGGTGTTTTTGCTTGGCAAAAAGTATTTTATAAGCGATATTTTGCAAGGCGGAGTGAAGGAATAAACCTTGTAAAATCTGCATTTAAGATATATTTTGTAGAAGATTTTTAAATAAATGAGAAAAAACGCTTGCATTTTAATTTTCAGCATGTACAATAAAGAAGTACCCAATAAGCGGGGGTAATTCAGTGGTAGAATGCCTCCTTGCCAAGGAGGATGTCGCGAGTTCGAGCCTCGTCTCCCGCTCCATTTAAACCCAATAATAGCAAGGCTTTTAGACCTTGCTTTTTTAATGCAAATTTTGCTAAAAATAATTTTATGTAATATTTATGGACTGACCTGTTTTGTGTAATTGTTAAATTTTAGTCAT
>CAVHEM010000011.1:0-28240 GCA_963635055.1 Bacteroidaceae bacterium
CTTTCTTCTGTATTTTTAGATTCTGACATATAAATCCCTCACTGTATTCATTATGACACATTTGTTAATAATTGTACACCCAAGAACTAACATTATCTTGAAAAGTTTTACAATTTAATTATTGTTGCAGTTTTGTAATACTACCCTGTCGCAGCAAAGTTAAAATTTCCTGTTTGTAAAATAAAATTTGAAAAAATTTTCTAGAATATATATCTTCCAAACAAAACCTATCTTTAAAAAAGATAGGTTTTTATCAGTTTGCAAGTGTTAATGTCTTTTTTATTGTAAAAGTGTTAAAGGTGCAATTTTTGCACCTTTAACTTTTTAAAACTAATTTCTTCTTTCAATTCTAATTGCGCTATCAGGACAAGTCATTGCACAAGCTCCGCAAGCAATACAGATTTCAGGGTTTGGTACAACGGCAGGAGTTTGGTACAAACCAACTTTCTTAGACCATTGCAAGCACTCTTTGCCTGCCTTATTCATAGGACATTTTGCAATACACAGATATATATTTAATTTGCTAGTACAAAAAAAGGAATCCGTAAGGATTCCTTTTAAATGGAGGAGGAGGTGGGATTCGAACCCACGGAACGCTCGCACGTTCGACGGTTTTCAAGACCGCTCCGATCAACCGCTCTGGCACTCCTCCGAGCAATCGTTTCAGATGTATTATTATAATACCAATTCAAAACTAATTGTCAAGTCTATTTTTTATATTTTTTGAAAATTATCAGAAATTTAATCCAAACACACTTCTACGCAATATAAAATACAAAATTAATCAAGAAATCAGCAACCAACATATAAATTGTAGACAAAATTGCAGCCTGAGTTGTCGAGGTTCCAACTTCTCGTGCGCCACCTTTTGTTTGATAACCTTTTGTCGCACACACAAGAGCTATCAAAGCACCAAAGATACATGCCTTTAATAAACTGATATAAATATCTTTTGTCGCCATCCATGCCCAAGCAGATGTCATATACCTTGCAGGATTTAAACTGATAGTTACCCAAGCGACAAACATTCCGCCAGCAATCCCGACAAACTCCGCAATCAACACTACCATTGGCACAGTAATTGCAGATGCTAAAATTCTCGGAGTAAAATAATACCCGACAGGACTAATTTTCAAGGTCTTTATTGCATCAACTTGTGAGGTAACTTGCATATTAGCAATTTCAGCAGAAATCGCAGTTCCTGCCCTAGCCCCAATCGCAAGTGCGACAAACCCTGGAGCAATTTCTCTAATCATTACAACTGCAATTGTCCCACCAATATAAGCCTCAGCACCTGTCATAAGAAATTCTTTTGATACCTGAATTGCAATAACAGCAGCCGAAATAAACGCAATAACCAAAGAGATAGGCAAAGAATCGTAACTGATAACAGCAGCCTGAGTTAGCAAATTTTTAAATTTGACATTTCCGCCAAATAAGTATTTTAAACATTCTGCAAAATTTTGAACGCATAATCCTAAGAAATTTATCAAAACTGCCTACCTTACCTTCCTTATATATGGAATATACCATAAAAAAGCAGATTTTGACAAATTTTGGTATTATTTATGTCTAGCGGTATTAACGTTACTTTTCTCGTAATTCACTTTTGTAATAAATTTTATCGCTTCGTTTGAAGGTATTGCAAAGCCTATGCCAATATTTGAAATATTATTATCAGGATTGTAAATTGACTGACTTATCCCAATAACTTGCCCATTTGAATTTAGCAACGGACCGCCTGAACACCCAGGGTTAATCGCCGCATCTGTTTGAAATCTATTTTTTACGTAGTCAATTCGTGAAATTATCCCTTGGGTTAATGTGTTTGAAAATCCAAACGGATTGCCTATAGATAGCACCTTTTGACCAACCTTGACAGACTCTGAATCCGCAAAAGTCACAGTCGTTAAGGCTTTCTTCGGATTGATTTTTATCAACGCAAGATCTTTATTTTTCCCCATTTGAGCAATAAATTCAGCCTTATAAGTTTGTCCGTTATACAATGTGACAGAAATTTCCGTAAAATTTTCCACAACATGTGAACCGGTCAATATTAACCCGTCCGCTGACACTACACAACCGGTTCCCGCAGAAACTCCGTCTTTCAATTGCGCTTCAATCGACACAATTGCCGGACTTATTCGTTCATAAACCGATATGGCAACCTGTTCATCTTTCGAAAACTCTGCATAAGTAAGGCTTTGTGGAGCCAAGAACGCACTTATAATAAACATTACTAACAATATTTTTCGCATAAATATGAGCACCTCTTATTGTAAGATTAGTACATTTTAAGAGTGAAAATAAATAGCCATATCTATCTTTTAGTGATTAGTTCTTGAAAATATTAAAATATTAATGTATAATTCAGGAAACAATCGTTTGACATTATAATTAAGGAGAAAATTATGGCAAGAATTGATTTATTCAAACAAGCATTAGAAGAAAAACGTGCGGTAAAAGTTATTGCAGGTATTGATAATTTTGATATTGAAAATATTAGAAAAGTTGTATCTTCAGCAGAAACAGCACACGCTTCTGCAGTAGATATTTGCGCAAGAGAAGACATTATCAGAGAAGTTCGTTCAATGACAGATCTTCCATTATTTGTATCTTCAATTGTTCCTTCTGAATTAGTTAAAGCCGTTGACTTAGGCGCAGATGCAATTGAATTAGGAAACTTTGACGTATTGTACAAAAAAGGAATGTCTTTTGACGTAAACGAAGTTTTGTCATTGGTTCAAGAAACAAAATCTTTGTTGGGTGATAGAGAAGTATTTTTCTCAGTAACAATCCCTGGTGAAATTTCAACAGCCGACCAAATTGCTTTGGCAGTTAAATTAGAATCAATGGGCATTAACTTAATCCAAACAGAAGGTCATTACACAACAGAATCAAATATGACAGGTGCTAGAGCATTGATGGATAGAGCAGAATTGACATTGTCTAACACTGTTGAATTAGTTAGAAATGTTGAAATGCCAATTATGACAGCAACAGGCATCAACCCTACAACTGCACCATTCGCATTCGCTGCAGGTGCTTCTGCTATCGGTTGCGGTTCTTGTGTAAACAAATTGAACTCAGAAATTTCAATGATTGCTACAGTTTCATCATTGGTTGAAATTGCTAACAAAAATGCAGTAAAAGTAAGAGAATTAGTATAGTTTAAGTTAGAAACAGTTTATACAAAGCAAACCACCTTTGAAAATATTTCAAGGGTGGTTTGCTTTTTGGCACAAAAATTTTCTGATAAAAAATTTTATATAGTTTGCAAACTATAATAAAAATATGTTATAATATAGGAAAAGTAATTTTCCTAAAATAAGGATAATTTATAATGAAGGAATACAAATCTGGAACATATATTTTGCACAAAGGATACAAGCCATTCAATCCGTCATTTATCAATGATGATATTGACTGGAAGTTAGAGGAACTTGCGCCATTATTACAAGATGCAAGCCTTTGGCTTGGTAAATTAAATTCTTATGCTGATTTGATTCCGAATATTGAGTTTTTCATCAAAATGTATGCTACAAAAGAAGCAACTAACTCAAACAGAATTGAAGGAACAAGAACAACATTTGATGATGCGATTACTCCGGTTGAACAAATTAAACCTGAATTTCGTGATGATTGGCACGAAGTTCAAAACTATATTCAAGCCATAAATTATTCTATTGAAAGATTAAATGAATTACCTATTTCAATGAGGCTAATCAAAGAAGCTCATAAAATCTTGTTGCAAGGGGTTAGAGGTGAACATAAAACTCCAGGAGAAATTAGAAAAACACAAAATTGGATTGGTGGATCTTCACTTCAAGATGCTTTTTTCATTCCGCCTGAACCTAATATGTTACCCGATTTATTGACAGATATTGAAAAGTTTTTGCATAATGAAAACTTACAAGTACCTGAAATAATAAGAGTCGGTATTGTTCATTATCAATTTGAAACAATTCACCCATTTTTAGATGGTAATGGGAGAACCGGTAGACTTTTAATTATCTTGTATTTGATAAGTGCAGGATTATTGAACAAACCAGTTTTGTATATTTCTGATTTTTTTGAAAGAAACAGAATGTCTTATTATGATTCACTTTCAATGGTTAAGCAAACAAATAATATAACTCAATGGCTCAAATTTTTCTTGAGTGGAGTTATTGAAACCTCAAAAAATAGTATCAATACTTTTGAAGAAATTATTAAACTAAAAAAAGAAGTTGAAAGTAAACTTAATAAAATAGGTAAAAAAGCAACAAATGGTCAAAAGTTATTAGAATTATTGTATTCAACTCCAAAAGTTAATTCAAAAATTGTTTGCGAGAATTTGAAAATAACTCCAGCAACTGCAAATGGACTTTTGAAAACATTTGTAGAAATAGGAATTTTAGAAGAAAAGACAGGATTCAACCGAAATCGTTATTTTGTATTTGAAGATTATATAAAGATATTTAGATAAATAAACAAAAATTTATAAATTTGATTACAAGAACAACGAGTAACGACCTTGTGAATACAAAAAAGAGCAATCTAAGCGACTCTTTTACAAAAAATAATACAGGACAAGAATTTATCCCTATCCTGTATTATTTACTCTAGATGCGATTTGTCTTGGCAGGCTCGCACTAAACGGGTCTTCAGTTGAATGCTACATAATTCTATTATTTCGCATTCAAGCCTTCGCCCTCTGCTCGCCTACCGCCGAACGCATAAGTGCGTTCTCTTCGCTATCACAAAAAAATAAGACATTAGAGGAAAATTCCTCTAATGTCTTATTTACCCTGGATGCGATTCGAACGCATGACCTACCGCTTAGAAGGCGGTTGCTCTATCCAACTGAGCTACCAAGGCTTAACATTGATTATTTTATCACAAAAATTTTTCTATTCAAGTGTTTTTGAAATTTTAAAATTTCCTTAATCCTGTTTTAAAACTTCGATAAATTTATAATCAGTCAAGTACGGTAAATGAGCCTCTGTTATCAATTCTCCGGGGAGCAAAATAGTAATTCCAGGTGGACATTCCGCAACAACTTCACCTGAAATTCGACCAACTGCTTCTTCTTTTGGAATAATTTCTTTTTCTGAAAAATATGCATCACGCAAACTGATTTTTATGTCAGGCGTCAACATTGGCATGTGTTTTTTATTTTCCAAATAATAAATATCTTTGTAATTGTGAACATCAATACGTTTCAGACAATCAACCAGATACTCAAAATCAGAACGTTTATTGCCAATATTACACAATATCAATATTCCGATATCAGAAGCACTTTCAACCTCAATGCCAAAATCTATCTCTAAAATCGATTCCAAACGTTTGCCGGACAAACCATCAGCCTTGATAAATACTTTTGTAACATCAGTTTTATAACCAAAGCCGGCTTTTAACTGATGGATATTTTGCATTTTATCAATTTCAGAACGAAGATATTTAGCATTCGCAATCGCTTTTGCCAATTGTTTTTGACCACGTTGAGTCTGCAAGTTTGCTCTAGCGGCATCTAAAGACCCCAACAACATCAACGACGGACTTGTCGTATGCAACAACATAAGCGCACGTTCAACATCATCAACATTTATTTTTGAATTTTTACCAATATGCAACATTGAAGATTGACTCATGCTTCCACCGGTTTTGTGCAACGAATGTACAACAATATCTGCGCCCAATTTTAAAGACGTTGTCGGCAATTTATCATTAAAATTCCACAAACACCCATGCGCCTCATCAACAATCAATGGGACATCATATTTTTTACAAACTTTTGCAATAGATTCAATATCTGAAACAACACCTTCATAAGTCGGATTGGTAATCCACACAGCAGAAACGTCATCATTTTCGCTCAAGAGCCGCTCAACTTCTTTTGCATCAACATTTCCCCATAATCCCCAATCAGTAAGTTTTTCCGGAATTATCCACAATGGTTCAGCGCCAGATATTATCAAACCTGTCAAAATAGAACGGTGGCAATTTCTGTTTACAATAACTTTTTGTCCTTTTTTAGTCAAACCCATTGCAACAGCAAGGTTTCCGATAGTTGAACCGTTAATCAAAAAGAAAGTTTTTTGAGCACCAAAAGCAATTGCTGCCAACTCTTCAGCTTCTTTTATTGGTCCGGTTGCAGGAGTAAGCGTCCCCAAATTATCGAATTCATCTGTGGTATCAACCATCAATGCTTTTTTCCCTACCAATTTTCTAAAATCTGGAAGGGTTCCCAATCCTTTTGTGTGTCCTGGGATATGGAACTGATAAGTCGGATTGATATAGGCTTGTTTCAAGGCTTCTACAATCGGGGCTTTCACTTTAATTTGTTTATCTTTGCCTGTTCTAATTGTCATATTAAAAATATACTACAAACATTCCAAAATCCTAAAAAATGTGTTATAATCGTTACACAAATGAAACGTTACTTGAAATATATTATTATAACCGTTATATTAACATTAAACCCTGCCCTTGCAACTGAAATAAACAATAACTACTTGGCAGATGAATTGTTGCAAGAATCGCAAAACAATGAAGTTATTCTGGATTTGACAACTCAACAAAATGAAACTGAACAAAATGAAAACAATCTTCACCCCATTCTAAACGAACTATTTGAAGACGGTACTGCGCAAAATGTTGACGACAAAGACGAAGCTTCAGACAACACAGAATTAGATTTTGAATTGTTCAAAAAATTTGAAGATGCAGGTAATCAAAAACGAGAAAATCCGCTTGTTCACGAAGTTTTGCATAGCAAAATTGTCCGAACAGATATTCCAAGTTACCTTTTGCAAGATGATTTAACCTTCAATTTTGAAAAAGGTCCATTGGAAAAAGTTCAACTTTTTGGAGCATATCGAGGAGGAATAAATTCATTATGGAAACTTAACCATACAACAAATTACGAAAACTTGACGACTCAATTCGGTATGTACGGGTCATTTAAAAACAAAGATTATAAATTCAAACTTTCTTTCAAACCTATTCCTAAAGAAGGTTTAAGTTACGTTGCCAATCTTGTTTCAGATGCCTATTTAGTAAACACAACAATTCCAAATCATCAAATTGTAGCAGGATATTCAAGAGTACAAACAGGTATTGAAGGTGGTACAACATCTTATATCTTACCGTTTGTTGCTCGTTCTCAAATCGCACAATACTTCGGCAACTCTCGTTCTTTATCCGTAAAACTCATCGGGAAATACCAATATTTAGACTACAACCTTGCTGCAGGAAGTTCCGGAAGATATGTGACCAGCGGTTTCCCTGGAGCAGAATTTAATGGCTGGGTAAACGTAAAACCATTTGGGAACAAAAGTAAAAAATACGGAAAACTTGTAATCGGCGGAGGTTACAATGGCGGACACAACCGAATAGATTATTCTATTTTGAGTGGTTATGTCGGATATAATTACAAAAAATTATGGACTAATTTTGAAACTGCAATCGCAGATGGCTACAACGGCTCAAAAGGAATAAGCTCAAATGAAGCATGCGGGTTTGCATACACTTTAGGTTGGAAATTTACGCCACATATTCAACTTATCGGCAGAATAGACCAATTCGACCCAAATAGACACAAATCACATGATTTGCAACGAGAATATACAATCGGGTTAAACTGGTTTATCAAAGGACAAGCCTTGAAGGTCGTTTTAAACTACGTATTTTGCGACAATCAAAGCAAGCCCAACAGTCATAAACTTATTATTGCAACCCAAGTTTTACTTTAATCGCAAAGATTATTTCAAAATTAAGCAATCATAGATTTTGTCAATTTTTTCTTTCATATCAGTAAATTGTGATTTTAGTCCATCAAAACTGTTTATTGTAGTAAACCGTTTTTCAATATCTTTCAAAATTTCACGGTGTTTTTTCTCTAGTTGTTCAGGAGTAACAACAATTCTTTCATTTCTCAAAAAAATCAAAACAACTACAATAATCGGTGCATAATATAAAAATTTTTCCATAAATACCTCTTTTTTACAAAACTATCGGCCAATAAAAATCAACAAGGGAAGAAGCCGCATCAAACGGGTGAGAAAGAAATTTCAACTCTTTCATCTGTTTTATCTGTGTATAAGTAGGAACATCAATTCGTGAAGAACCTTCCTGATAGCGTAAATTATAGACATTATACAAAAGTTTTTCACATTTTGGAGAAATGTATAAACCTATATCCCCGTTTGCATTACGGACTTTTGCATTGAAAGCCGCAACTCTGTTTTTTATTGGCGGATTAAAACCTTTTATTTTAATTTCAACATCATAACCAAAAGATTGAAGCTTCTTTTTGATAATTACATAATTTGTATATTCACTCGTACAACTTCTGTTATCACCGGAAGCATCTCCATTCACAATAATTTTAGCCTTATGATTAGGATATCGAGAGTGAAACTCATCACAAGTTTTGGCAGTCGTTGTATTTTCAAGCACAAGTTCATCAAAATAAAAGACTTTATCATCAGTTTTGTGCGCCAAAACCCAAGCCATCGGATCAACATTAAAATCGCAACTGATATACAAATCCATATCCGGTTGATATTTTATCTCTTTGACATTTTCATCAGTAAAATCTTTAACAACCAAATTTGAATTATAATCACCGGTTTTGCCAAGTACAAACATTTCGTAATAACTCTTGTCATACAAATGTTTCAACTCATCACAAAAGCCATCAGGCAAATAAACATTTTGAGTAGTCGGAGCAGAAATCAATCTGTAATTTGTGGGCGGGTGTTCATAAAACGTCTTATATAGCCAACCTTTTTGCATTTCAGGATTTGTGTGACCAAATATTCTATAGGTAAAGTTTTTCCAATTAGGTTTGATTTTTTGCCTCATTCTGGCAAGTAGAACCTTAAATGTTTCAAATGGAATATCTGACATTTCTTCAATTTCGACGAAACCCAGATTTAAAGATTTTAATTTGTGTGGTTCATCAAAATGCCTAAACAAAATTTCAGAACCGTTAAAAAAGACTAACTTTTGCTCCGCACTAACCCAACTATAATCTTTTTTCTCAACAAATCCCATACTATCGAGATGTTCAAAATATGTTTTTAATGTTGTATCTCGAACTAAAGTATAAGTTTGAGCCCCAACAAGTCCGACAATCCCAGGAAACTTTAATGCCAATAGAATTCCGAGCAATGCTCCGGCAAAAGTTTTGCCGGAGCCATACCCACCCAAATACACCGCTACATCTAAAGAATAATCATGCGGGATTTCTAAAAATTTTCGCTGCGCATCAAGTAATTTATATTTCATGATTTCAACTGACTTTCTGCATTTTCTTGCATTTCTTGATTATCAGAGGTTAAGAAATTATTTGCATTTTCAACACCATACTGTTCAATTACAAATTTGAAACATTCTAACCAATTTATTTGTTTTGCAACAACATCAATTTGAGCAAAGGATTGTATAACATTGAACAGTTCTTTTAATCTGGATTTTCTTTCAAAAGATGCTTTTCTATCGCCGTAACGATATACATAGTTTGAATTTCTTATTTTATCGTTAATAACAATAAAATTTTCCGTTCCTTTTTCTTTAATCAAAATAGTTTCATTACCAAGTTTGAAATTTGAAATAATCTCTGCAGTTTTTTCAACCATCGGAACTATAATTTTTCGATTTATCGATTCCAAAATCATATTCAACCGTGCTTCTTGTCCATTTACAGAATAGTTTATTTCGGTTGCAGTTCGTTCTGTATTTTGAATATTTCCTGACATATTTTTGAAAATTCCTGTTGCACTTTCCAAAGTGGATTTGAAATAATTCAAAAATTCCCAACCTTGCATAGCCTTGTCAAAAGAAATAGCCATAGGTGGTGTGGTCATTAATGATGAATCATATTCAATAATTTTTCCGGGCTTGATTACCTGTTCTCCCCTAAAACAGCCTTTTGGAGCCAAATATGGCGGGTTCCTCATCAATGCCAAAGCATCAAGTTGTTTATTCAAAATTGTTGATGAAATATTGTTCAATATCAAAGCAACACGCAATGGAGAAATTCCTCGACCAGTTGTCGGACATTCAATAATATTTGCGTGAATAAACGGATTTGTAATAAACGGATTATCCTCAAATCGGATAACTACACTACGTCCGGCAACTACAAGAAGTTTATTTTTTAATACTTCACCATTTGGCAATTCTACATCACCCCAATATTCCAAAATTTCCAATTTATTATTATATTCAGCATGCGCCAAATCTTTTCGACTTCTTTTTGCCACCACTCCTTTCAACAGTTCTATTTTTTCTTGAGTTAAACAATTATTTGCAGGATTTGATATAAGTTCATCAAGTGTTAAATATGTTCTATAAATTTTCACACAAGAATCCCAATCACTCGTTCCGGAATTGTCAAACACAAAATCTTCGTAATTTATAAATTTCACTTTTGCATTGTCATAAATTACTTTATCTTCAATAATAAAATTTTCCTCAATATTTGCGCATTCTTGTTCTTTTGCAGAAAGCATACGACGGACTTTTTTGACCTTTGTTTCCCAGCCGACAAACAGAGTGGCTTCACCTGTTTCTACAACAGAATCAATAATTTGTTCCATAACGTTTTCTATTTTCATTGCCTCAAAAGTATTAACAAGCATTGCTTTTTGCCTGTTTGCATACTTCTGGGTTGCCAAATCCGTACCTTCTACGTCAAACATTCCATCAGGGTGAGAGTACAAATTTTGTACGATATGAGATTTCAAAGTTTGAGCAAGTTCATAAATATCTGGAAGTTGAACCTTGCAATCCCAAGCATTAACTTTTGGAATAGTTGAATTGTAAATCGCATATTTTATCAATCTGTTATCCGATAATTGAGAACTTCTGGACTCCTCAAATTTGTCATATTTTTGAGTAACAAGACCTAACAAATATGAATCATTAATACTTAAATTTTCTTGTTTCATAAAATACCTCATTTATTTATAGTAATATTTTCGATAAAGTGACCAGACCTCAATATCTTGAGGAACACTATTGCGCAAGGTTTCTGAGGGCAATGTCACTTCATATTCAAAGCCACAATCTTGCAAAAGTTTTTTCACAAATTTATTTTGCGGATAAAATTGAGCCTTTATTTTGTAAAATCCAAAAACGTCAAAACACATTTTGAAAAAGAACTTTGAACTGTATCTAACAAAATTTCCCCAATATTTTTTATCAAAACAAACAGAAACTTCAGCATTAAAAAATTTATTTTCATTCCCGACAAAATCATCAATGAAAACAAAGCCTGCAAAATTATCATTCCTATCCGTAATTATCCAAAAATACGGAGATAAATTTTCGATTAACTCATCAACACCATTTTGTTTTTCTACCCAAAAATCATCAAACAAAAATTTGGAATATCGTTGATATAGTTCATTTATTTTTTCAATATATTTTGAATATTTTTCATTGTCGTTTAAGGGTTTGTAAGATTTTATTCTAATAAATTTACACATAATTATTTAATCTTACATTTGACAAATTTCACAAAAATATTATCTCGAACAAAAGAGTCGACTTCGGCATTCAAAAGTTTTGAACGTTCAAATGAATTGTCGCCTAAAAATCCTTCTGCCTGCAAGCCGTTGATGTAAGATTTTGTTCTGTTTGCTTTATTTATAACTTCAAATGTAGAATTTTTTGAAAATAACAGTATTTTTGGAACTTGGCTAATATCTGATATTACTTCAGAAGTTTTAGCAACTTTTTCTTCCAAAGCATTTTCAAAATCTTTTTCTATTTTTGAACTGACAAATTTGTCGTATTCGGCATCATTTAATAATATTTTTTCTATTTCATTATTTGTTTTCATAAAATTTTCCTTAAATTTTTTCATCATCTAAATTTGCAATTGTAATAATTTTGAACTCATGACCATTTTCGCTCTCTGTATTTCCTAGTGAAAAGCCTAAATATTTGCACAAACCGTCAAGCGCCTTTAACCCCGCCGTAGAATCACGCAATTTTCGTTTTCCGGTATAATTGCCGTCCTTATCAAGAATGTCTTCTTCTTCAAGTGAAAATTCAGCAATTTGAAGAAGTTTTTTGACAACATACCCACGTTGAACATTCAACGCAGAAATTTGGGCACGCAGTTGAATATTGATTTCTTTCACAATATTTGGGTTAGTCAGCAATGTTTGCGCAAAAGATTTCAGATTTTTAGCCTTGTAACCGGCATTTTTTGCAGAAGTTTCGCCATCAAGAGTTCTTATATATTCGCTTACAAAGCGTTTTTGTTGTTGTGTAAGTTTTTCCATTCTGTTACATTTCTTATCATAATTTGTATTTTTACTAAAATATTTGTATAATATACATGCTATTTATATTTCGGCTAGTGTAAATCTTAACAGGGGGAAATGAAAAGGACTTCCTGTTTTTTTTGCCCTTTTTATCTCCTTGAAAGATTTATTGTCGGAGTGCATTGAACAGTCAATGTCGCTTTTGATTTCAGATTTAACAAGGCTTCTTTGTACATGCTAAGCCAATAAGAAAATTTAAAATACTGAGGATTTGCCTTAACTCTCAAACATGCTCCATATACTAATAACTGTTCGACAAACGGCATGGGGATAAGTGATTTGTCATCGACATTTTCCAGATTTTCTTTTTCTTTATTTTCAATATCGACAACACAATTTGCTGAATAATAAACAATATCCAAGGTTTTATCTTTTTCAAACTTTGGTAAAAGAATGTTATTGCCTAAAACGGAATATTGTTTAATGTCTGTATTTTTAACTTCAAGAAACGGTCTTAAATTCTCCGTAAAAAAATATTCAATACCATCAATGAACAGATGTAGGATTTTCCCATTTATTGGATTTTTAAGCTCCTTTGTTCCTGCCGGCAAGTCAACAGAAATTCGCTTTAATAAAAAACTCCAATTTTCGATATTGCAAATTTCTTTATTTACTAAATTTACGGCAGACAGTAAACGTTTATGTTCATTTTTCGTCAACTCCGAAAAGTCATTGACTTGTTTGCTATTTAATTCTGACAAACATTTATTAACTATTTCTAAAAATTTCATTATTCCTCCTTTGAAAAAGCCTGAGCAGAATATTCTGCCCAGACCTTATTTTAATGAATTTACAAAGAATTATTATTTAATCAAACCTTGTTTTACTTGATCCATAATTAATTTTTCGTTCTTTGCAAACTCTTCACCACTCATCTTGCCTATCTCCTCACGAGTAAAAATCCTGTTATTTTTACTATTTGCCGGAGAATTTTGAGCATACGCCGTCAATTTTCTTTTAGCAAGTTCGTTCTCGTCATTCAATGATTTGTCGTGAGCAGATTTCTTCAAATATTTATCTACGGCAGAATTCTCTAAACCTTCTACCAATGACGATATTCGAAGAATTTCATCTTTGTCCATATCACAACCTTTCAGGTACTCTCTGATATCTCCTCGACCTTCCTCATCGAAAAACCCTGGGCGTTCTTTGTCAAACATTGCCATCGGATTTTCCGGCTGTTGAGGTTGTGTCTGTAGAACGTTTGCATTCTGTTGCGGTTGCTGAGTTTGTAAATTTCTATACATGTTAATTTGCTGTGCTTTACCGGCTAATTGAGATAACAGATATTGTCCTTGTTGTTGTGTAATAACGCCTTTTTGCATAAGTAAATTTACATTTTGAGCATCTGCACCTATTGCTTGTTCCAACTGATAAAAAGCATCTTTGTACCCTTGAGAATTGTTTTGTGGACTCAAGGCAAGTGATGAAATATTGTTATTAGGTTGTTGATTTATCATTTTGTTTATTCTCCTCTGGTTCCTGCAAAGATTTCATATAAGTAACAGAAACTTCAATTACATCATCAATAAATTTTGATAATAGCATTGAAACAAGTGGTTTGATAATATCGGAAAAAGGGAGATTTTTAACCACGTATTTTATTGCCAATTCTTTTTTCTCTTTTCCTTTACCGCTTCCTAACTCTTTTTCTGCTACAAATACTGCATTTTTTGCAATTTCTTTAATTTGATTTTTGACATTACTAAAAAACATTTTTCTCTCCTAAAAATTATGCTGACACAACCATTTTTGCCAACGCTTTAGGCTGAACGGTTTTAGCACCATACAAATACAAACCTCTAACTAAATCAGAAAAACTGTCTTTATCTCTAAGACTTTCAATTTTTGATAATTGAGATGCAAAAGTAATCGCTTCATTTGTTCCGGCCAAAACATAATATTTGCTATTTACATCGGTTAAATTTGTACTAACTAATACGTCCATGCCTGCAATCCTACCGATTGAACCTTCTCTCAATGTTTCATCTGCAACGTTATATGCTGAAATGAATTCTGAACTTTGCAACAAATAAGATTCAATAGTAGGATTGATAACAACCCAAGGTCTTACACCTGAATGCACTGCATCAGAATTTTTTAACGCTAATGCCAAATTTACAAAATTTTCGTAAATAGTTGTTTTAGACAAAGTAATCGGACTTTCTTCAGAACCAACAATATTCGCTTCCGGTACATCGGTATGTAAGCCTAACAGATAAGAATCTTGAACTTCTTCAATAGCCTTTTTCGCATTTGTCAAATGAGATTCCATTATTGAAACATTACTTTGTACGGCTGAAACATCATCAATTTTAAAAGCAAAGAATTTCTTTTGGTCAATTTTCAAATCCATTGATGTCGGAGCCAATGAAGAATATGAAATTGTATCATCAGTCAAGGTTGAAACTGAAACCTCAGCAGGAGTAATAATTTTTACGGTATCACCCTGATTTTTAATTTCGCCTTCCCAGTTTCTATTCACACATTGGAGCATTACGCAATTTTTCTCTAACATATTATTCAATTTTTGACTCCATAATTCAGGAATAAATACTGAGTAAGAAGATGTTGAACTAGTTGATTGAGTTGTTGTTTCTGTCATTTTGTTTTCCTTTCGTTTTTGTACTAACTGCTATTATTGAGTGGTGAAATTTTAATCTTCTGAATATATTTCCTTGAATTGCAAGCCGATAATTGCACAATTATCAGCAAGTTCTTCGCCTTCAACACAAATTTGAACAGAATAATTGCTATCAGTAATTTCTGCTCTCTCCATAGAATTTGAACCAATTGCCCAAACCGGTGTGTTACTTTCTCCATCATTCCAACAATAAGTTGAGGTTTCCGGCGAATTGTCATCTGCCCAAAGAAAATATTTTAACTGTTTGGAATAAATGAGTTCTGAAAACTCTTTATATTCACTATCAAAATCTTTATAAACCGAGAAATTAAATCTGTTATCGAATTTATCATCAAGAAGAAAATAAAAATCCTCAACGGTTTTTCGTTTCAAAACATTGCCCAAAGAAAAGAATGGAGACTTCCACATGAAATCAATACCTTTGCCATTGAAAGACGTTCCATAATCTTCTTGATAAACATTTCCGTCAGCATCTGCACTGACAAGTTTTGAATGAAATAATGTAATTACGGTCAATTTCTGAGGGACAACACGTTTGTACCAAGCATAATTTACATAATCAAAAATCCAAATTGTATGATAATAATCGTCATCTAAATATGGAAATAAAAACCAAATTTGATTTTTGTCAGGATAATGCACAACTTGAGAGTTCCGTATTCGAGAAGAATCGAATTTCGAAAATTCATCTTTTATATTTTCAGAAATTTCAGACCCTAACCTAATTTGGTTTAATTCCCCAACTTGTTCAAGTGCATAAATTCCGTTACTCAAGAAAAATTGTTTATTATCCACATTCACTACTGAATTTTGTGCAAAAGTTCCCTTATCAGCAAACAATGCAACTGAAAAATCAGTAGGAGAAGTTCCGGACAACAAATAAACTCTATCCTTTTTATATATGGCAAGATAATCCTTATATGTATGCATCGTTATAATATCAGATGTATCGGTATGAAAATCACTGATATACCCTGCATCATCTTTAGTTGTAAAATCAGTATAAGACCCCAATGCCGAATAATAGATAGTAGAACCTTTACTGCACCAAACTCGCCCCTTGTAAATCGTAATGCAATCAGGATACAACACATTGTTTGATTTATCTTTCACATTACATTCAACAATGTCATAATTTGCATTATCTTTGATATAAAATAACGAATCTTTATCTGTTGAAACAAGTATTCCTCGCAAAAATTGAGCAAAAAGAACTTTTGTTCCACTGAGTGTTTTTGACAATAATTCCAAACTGTTATCAACTTCTGAATATACGTATATTTTTCCGCTTTCTGTAACAATTACCAACTTGAACTTATCATCAGATTCCAATTCTGACATTCCGAGAATTTTTTCTTGTTCTGTGAGAGTCAATATTACGGTATTCCCTTTTTGTTTTTTAATTCCTTTATTAGAAAAAATCTCTACATTTTTAGAATCAGACCAATATACTTTTTTAGGATTTAACCCCATTTCAGATTTTGTAGTTGCCTGATTTATACCACCTGACAAGTCAAAATAATTTATTTCCATAAAATTACCCCTTTTACTTATTTGCTATATACCAACGAACTTTAGAACGAATAAAACTACCGACTTCATTTTTTCCAACCCAAGGATATGAAGGAATATAAGTTATATCAATTTTGCCAAAACTTGATGTTTTCGGATTTCTTTGCCCAAACTCATAGTGTGTAAATACTGTATTTTCTGAAACTTTCAGGTTGTATTTTTTGCATAATTTGGCACAGAGTGCTAATCCGGCTTCAAATTGCACAGAAGAAATAGGATAATTTCCACAATTTTTTGGTGATTTATAACCATACATTCCGCAATAACAAATCCCGATAGAACCCGTATTTCCGCCACCGGTATGCGCTGCATATTTTCCTGATATACAAACATTATTATCTTCCGGAACAAAAACACCGTTATAAACATTTCCTTCCGCATCAATCAAATAGTGATAATATTTTTTCTCAAACTCGGTCGGATAATGCCTGCCGGCACTCCAGTGAAAAACTATTCTTTTAACCATTTTTACCTCATATAATTTTCCATTTTGGATTGGAATATAAATATAAAACTACTGCATTAGTCCTGTTCCTTGCATTCAACGTTGCGATGATACCTGCAATATGAGTTTGGACAGTCCTCGTAGAAACCTTTAAACGACAAGCTATTTCTTTATCCGTGTAGCCCTGTGCAACCATAGTAAGTATTACGTGCCTTCTAGGGGATAATTTCATTTCATAACCTCAACTAGTGAAATTTCATTTTTTATCTTACATTAACAAACCTATATAATTATTAAAAATATTTCCGTTATAAAGAAAACAGAGGGGATAAAAAAGAAAGGTAAATCCCCTCTACGGTTATCAATAACCGACAGTCTAAGTGAAGATAATAGGGATTATGAAAAATACTTTTAGAATTTTCCCATTTTTAAATTTCTTAAATTTGAATAGCAACGTTTCTTGACTCCAAACTCGTTGTAGTTTAAATAAAAAGACGAATGTTTTACTTTTGTATAATCAAAAAATTTTTCCTCATATAAAATTTTTGATTTTAATTTCTGAAAAAATTTTCTCGCTTTCATATTTGTTAAGCGAATAGATGAAACTTTATTTTCTCTGTCTACTCTTGTAAGTTGAACTACAAAATGCCCGCAAATCGGACAATTTTGCAATACGTCAACTTCACAAACAGAATAAATTTCCGTAGGCGCCAACACAAAACTCCTAGTCTTATGCAAGCCCCCACAGCAATGAAGATATCCCATAACAAAACCTCATTTACCTTTGTAAGGTCTTTTCGGCAAACAGCTTTACCATCTCAAGGGTGTGAGCCTTAACCGATTACTCTTTAAGTATATCTGTTTTTAAAAATTTGAAAAGTCCGCAATTTTACTTAAGTAAAAATACGGACTTGACAACCCCGCAAACTATCTTACTGATTGTAACTTTCTTGCCAAAAATTTTACCTGTAATAAAATAAAGCTATGGGATATATTTTATTAGTCACAGAAAATAGCGAACTTGATTCACGATTAAAAAAATTATTTAACACCAGTGAATACAATTTCAGCTCATATTCAAACATGACTTCAATTTGCGATTTGATTGAGGTTTCGCCTATTGATACCGTAATTATTGATGTAAACTCGACTTCTGTAAATATTCCGCTTGTTATTCAAAGAATCAAATCAAAAATCGAAAACATTCAAATTTTGTTAATGATTGACAATAACACAACAAACATTGAACCTTCAAAATATATTAACGGATTTATCTCTAACAATTTTTCTGATGAAATTATATTTGAAATTGTAAACTCTCACATTAAAAATAAAATCAAATCCGATAATCTTTCTGAAAAGAACAAAGAATTGGCAGACAGTTTGTACAAATTGAACGTTTTGTATAACACAAGTTCTCAATTTGCAGGAACTCTCGATGTAAAAAAACTCCTAACCTATATGCTCGAAGGATTGGATAAATCATTAAGTTACGACTTAACCTGTACGATTTCTTTCGGATTTGAGGACGAACCGGTACTTATCATAAATTCTCTATACGATATTTCAGAAGAATTATTGAATGCCCTAAAACTCCGTGCAGTATTAAATTACAAATCTCTTTTCAAAGATAACAAAATACCATTTGAAATTGATGACAGAAACTTGAAAACAGTAAAATACATTAAAAACCCAACTCACAAATTTAATTTTACAATTTTCCAATACGACAACATGTTTGCACCAATTGATTTAGGGGACAATTTCTTTGGGTGTATTGAAATTTTCAAAGAAAAACATTTCACAACAGATGATGCAAGTTATTTCCAAACAATCGTTCAACAAGTATCGTTACCATTAAAAAGCGCAGGTTTATACAAAGAAATCATAAACAAAAACGAAAAATTAGAAAAACTTGAACGTATAAAATCTGACTTTATCTCAATAGTATCGCACGAACTAAGAACACCTTTAACTCCAATCAAAAATGCTTTAACAATTTTGTCAGGAGGAAGATGTGGCGAATTATCAGAAACTGCAATTAAATTTATAAACATGGCAAAAAGAAATGTTGAAAACCTGACAAATATTATCAATGACATTCTTGATATCAACAAAATTGAAGCCGGAAAAATGGATTTCAACTACAAATTGATGAATATTCATTCTGTAATTGAGAACGTTAAAAACAATTTTGACTGTGTTGCAAAAGAACATAACATTGTCTTAACAACTCAAGAGCAAGAAAACTTGCCGGAAATCTATGCAGATTCTCAACGACTCGGACAAGTTTTGACAAATCTTGTATCAAATGCGATAAAATTCACACCGGACGGAAAAAATATAACAATCAAATCAGAACTCAAAAACTCTAATGATATTGCACAAAATCCGTACTTTGAAGATGATTTAAAAACACTAAACGGCACTTACGTTTTGGTCAGCGTAGTTGATGAAGGTGTTGGCATCAAAAAAGAAAATATGCAAAAAGCTTTTGACAAATTTACCCAAATTGAAAGCCCGCTATCAAGGAAAGTTGGCGGAACAGGACTGGGCTTACCTATTGCAAAACAACTAATTGAAGCGCACAACGGCAAAATCTGGTGCGATAGTGAAGAAAATATCGGAACAAGTTTCCACTTCGCAATTCCGATTAGTGAAAAAGCAGTGAGTGGAAAAACAATTCAAAAAGAACTTTTGTAATATAATAAATTTATGAGCAATAAAAAAATAAAAATAAGCATACTGGGTTCAACAGGTTCTATCGGAACGCAAGCGTTGGAAGTTATTGAAAAACTTCGTGATAGGTTTGAAATAATTGCATTAGCAGGCGGTAACAATGTTGAATTACTAAGAAAACAAGCGGAAAAATTCCGACCTAAATATATTTGTATTGGAAAATCTAACGAAAAAATAAATTTACCTAATATTAAAACATTATATGGTCAAAATGGTTTAGATGAAATTTGCTCAAACAAAGAAAACGATATCATTTTAGTTGCCGTATCCGGAAAAATCGGATTAGAACCTACAATTACGGCAATAAAAAATAAAATAAACATCGCACTTGCCAACAAAGAAACTCTTGTTATGGCTGGTGATATTGTTATGAAAATGGCGAAAGATAATGATGTCAAAATAATTCCCGTTGATAGCGAACATTGTGCAATACACCAATGTATAAAGGATATTTCTCAAGTTGATAAACTTATTATCACCGCAAGCGGAGGTCCATTCTTACACAAAACAGTTCAAGATATGAAGAATTCAACAGTGGCAGAAGCGCTAGCCCACCCAAGATGGAATATGGGAAGAAAAATAACCGTAGACTCTGCAACTCTTATGAATAAAGGTCTTGAAGTAATCGAAGCGCACCATTTGTTTAATATGGATTACGACAATATTGAAGTAGTTGTACACCCACAAAGCATTGTCCACTCAGCAATAGAATACAAAGACGGCAGTGTAATCGCTCAGTTGGGATTGCCTAGCATGCATATTCCTATTCAGTATGCAATTACTTACCCTGAACGTTTCGAAGGAATAAAATCAAAGAGTTTTAGTTTTGCAGAAATTGCTCGTCTTGACTTTGAAAAACCGGATTTTGAAAAGTTTCCAAGCCTAAATATGGCATATTCAGCAGGTAAACTTGGCGGAAGTGCAACTGTTTGCTTAAACGCAGCAAACGAAGAAGCGGTATTTGCATTTCTTGACGGTAAAATCAAATTATACGATATTTATACACTTACCGAAAAAATGTTAAGTTCGCACACTCTTGTAAAATCACCAAATATTGACGAAATTTTCTCAATCGATGAGGAAGTCAGAATAAAAACCAGAGAACTTATCAACAAGCATTTAGTTAAACAAGTTTAATACTAAGACTAAAAATTTCAAAGCAAATATAATAAGCCACATTAAAGCCCAAAAGACAGCCAGAATTGTCAAGGCTATAGGAATAATTGTCAAAATAAATCCAAAAAGTAATCCGACAACAACCCTACAATAATCTGATTTATTCTTTGAAGAAATATATTGTGGAATTTCGCCACTTTCCAAAAAGGAATTAATATATTCATCTTTTAAAGCATTTGATTTTGTCGGATATTTTTTACATAATTCTGCTTTCGAATTAAAATAAACCATTTCACTCAAGGCTTTTACTCCGACAAATTTTAGCAAATAATCTTCTGTACTATTATGAGTCAAAACTTTTATTGTTTTTTTATTATCATCACAAACAAACCCTTTAATTGAATCAATAGGAAAGGATTTCAACACTTTACTTTTATGTCGCAAATCCACAGAATTTTCAGACAAAACAATACTTCTATTATTCTTTTTTGCAACAATGATGCCTACAATAACTTCAACAATAAAACCTATTGCTATAAAAATTTTATCTATATCATTCTCAAATCCCAAACCGTGGATAAAATATCCACCAACACCAAATAAAAATACTAATGGGAAAAATGCCATTAATTCCAAACAAAATATATTTCTATTTAATTTTATAATTTTTTCTTCCATAATATTGAAGATTATCAAATTATTCTAATTTTGTAATCAGATAAAAAGAGGAATTAATTTAATGTAACAAGTTTTACAACAAGCGAAAAAGTGTGCTATACTTTTATTGAAAGTATTTTAAGACTAGGGGATACTATGAAAAAAATTCTTATTGCAGATGATGAACAAGATATTGTAGAAAGCTTAAAATTTGTTTTAGAAAATTGTAATTATACTTGCTATTGTGCATATAACGGAGAAGACGGACTAAAACTAGCCCGAGAAATTGAACCGGATTTAATAATTTTAGATGTTATGATGCCAAGAATTAACGGTTATAAAATCAGCAGATTATTAAAATTTGATGCGAAATATAAAAATATTCCGATACTTATGGTAACTGCACGTTCACAAGAAGAAGACAAGCTTATCGGTGAAGAAACCGGCGCTGATGAATATATTACTAAACCGTTTGACCTTGATGAAGTTGTAAAAACAGTTCAAAAATATTTGGATACGGAAAACTAAGACGATGAATATTATAACTAACAAAACCCTTGAAACATTAAAATACGACTTGGTAAGAGAAGGACTTGTTCAATATGAAATAGTTGAACAAGCGGAAGAAATTGCAAACGCTCAAAATATAAATATTGGTCAAGCGTTGATAAATTCAGGATTTTTGACAGAAGAACAACTAATAAAATTCTTAGAATCTAAACTTCACACACCATTCGTTAATCTTGAAGATTACGAACTCGATACAAAATGTTTAAAATATATCAGTTTTTCAGATGCAAGAAAATACAAAATTATTCCGCTATTTAAAATTGAAAACACTTTGACCGTCGCAATGGCAGACCCTAGAGATTTGTTTGCAATAGACAAGATTATGGAAACTGCAGAATGTGAAATTGATCCTGTTTTATCTTCAGAAGAAAGCATTTTGCAAGCAATAGACGAATATTACAAAACAGACATTAACGTTGGTAAAATCTCAACCGACAGTAATTCAGGCTACAACTGGCAAGACGAATTACATAAAGAAGATTTGAGCGATGAACATATTCAAAAAATCATTCGAGCAATATTAAAACAAGCAATTATCGAAGATACACATGAAGTAACATTCCAAGGCGAAGATGACGGACTTGGGGTAAACTTCAAAAAACAAGGTGAATTCACCAGTAAAGGGAATATCCCAACAACTTTGGTCGCATCTTTTATTGCAAAATTAAAAACACTTTCTGAACTTGACCCTTCTGTATCAGAAGTTCCACAACTTGGCAAAATATGTTTCAAAGTTGACGATATTGTAGTTTTAGCGAGTGTTTCAACCTTCCCGACAATTATGGGAGAAAGAATATTCCTAAAAATTTACAAACCGCCAAAAGCGTTGGATAAAATTATTTCGTCAAAAACAGAATTGGCAGAACTCAAACAATCCTTGGAAAAACCTGGAATAATATTGGTTTGCGGATCATCTTTGAGCGGAAAAACACATATTATTTACTCACTATTACTCGAGGCTGCAAAAAATCGTTATAAAAACATTATGACACTTGAAAGTATTGCAAAATATGAGTTGGCAGGAGTAAATCAATGTGAATTTAACGAAAATGTCGGATTTAACATGGATAAAGCCGCAAGATTTATCGGATTTCAAAATCCTGATATCATATACTTGGAAGGTATAAATTCCAAAGAAACATTTGAATATTTTTCAAGTTTGGTCTTTAACGACAAAACAATTATTATGGAATTTTTGGCAAATAATATGGAAGATTTGCGCAACAAAATGGCTTTTTCAGATTTTGACACCTTAAAAGGCCTTATTTCAAGTATGGTATTTATCCACTCACAAAACAGTGTTGAAGTATTCAATAAAGAAGCCTTACAAAAATACTTAGGATAAAAATATCAAAATAAATTTTCATTATAAAAAGAACCCTTGAATATCAAGGGTTCTTCTCAAGTAGAAAGGACATGAGACGTCTTTATTCGTTACAACCGAAAGCAATAGTAACGTGTTCTCTTGGGTTAACTGCTGAGATTTTGTAACCTTTAGGGTCAACAAGGTAAGCAAATTCATCACCAGTTGTTTGGAACAAGCCCATTGTACCTGACAATGCGGTTCTTGTAACGTCGATTGGCGCTTTAACGGCTTCGAATACACCATCACCCAAACTACGTGCTGCGGCACCGAATTGACCTTGGAAAGCATGACCCAACATATAACCTGCATCGTTTGTAACATTTTCAGCAGCGTTACCAACATTTGTTAGGATACCACCTGCAGTTCTACCAACGACACCAACTAATGAGCCGGCAAGAGTAAACGGCATTTCTACAAACCTTGCAACAGGGTTTACGTTTTTAGACTTATTAACCTGTGCTTGCAAAATTTGTTTTGGTAAAACGGTCTTACAATCACCATTTTTAATTTCGGTAAATGCCAGTTTCAACGCACCCTTTTCGCAACCAGAAGGTCTAATAACTTCGACTACTCGACCGGTAACAGTTGAACCACAAGGGTAAACTTTGCCGTTTATTGTAACGTCTTCAAGAGTATTTGCTCTAAAGTATTGACCAACGTGTGAAGATTTTGCAGTCAATTGGTCTATCATTGATAATTTCAATGTAGGGATTTTTACAATTTCTTCATGTTCAATCAACGCATTTTTCTCAATCGGACATGCCGGACAAATATTGTTTGCTGTCTTAGGATTTGTGTCATAACCTAATGCAACACGAACCGTTTGCATCATTGAAGCAATTTCTGCACGAGAAGCTTCTTTCTTAGGCATAATCATGTTTGGTGTAGGTGAATCTTTTAATGCACCATTTTGTAATGATTTTGCAACCGGAATTCTTGCCCATTCAGGAACAGAATTACCATCTGCATACTTGCTCAAGATTTCGTTAGCCTTGCAGCTGTCAATATCACAAGTCATACCTTTTGAAATTGATGCCAAAGCTTCTACTCTTGTTACATTTGCGTGAGGTTTGAAGGTTTTGTTAGGATAACCATCTAACAAGTTTTCATCAACAGCCTTTGCAATTGCAGCATTTGCCCAGTTGTTATAAGGTACATCTTTAAATTTGGTTTGTTTATTGATACCACAATCCAAATTGAAACCTTTAACAAGCATTGTTGCAAATTCTGCACGAGAAATATGTCTGTTTGGTTTGAACAAGCCGTCCGGATAACCGACAACAACATCATTAACCGCTAACTTGTCAATGTCACAAGATGCCCAGTGATTGTTCGGCACATCAGGGAACATGCAACCGCCCATAGGAGCAGCAGCACCTGTTATGTTTTGAATTTGTTGCGGAATTTCATACGGAATCAATGTTTTCTTAACTGCATTGATTGAGTTTGATGTTTGAATATCAATAGGGCAAGCATTGCCGTCCATTTTTTGTTCATTTCTGTCAATTATCGTCCCACCATTGTTGCATCTGGGCAATTCATTCAAGCACGGCATTTGAGCAGCCGCACCGGTAATTTGACCATCAGTTGCAACTGTTGCACCAGGAATTGTTGCGGACATTCTGCTTGCAGGACAACCTTTTAGAGCAGTTTCTGTTGAGAAAATAGAGTTTGCAGGTTCTCCGACATAGTTATTAGTACCGTAGATTGCTTGCGGATAACCATAAACTTGCTTCATTTCAGCCTTATCAATCTTGCCTGATTGTGGGCAAAGTGCTGTAGCCGGAACAGCCGGTTTGTCGCAGCTTATTTCGTTCTTACAACCACAATCACTCTTTTTTTGCTCGCAAGTCGGTTTTTGCTTTTTGCATTTGCAATCCGGAATTGCTTTCTTACACTTTGAACAGTTTGTCTGCGGAGTTTCCACAGGACATGCAGGTCCCGTAACAACCGGCATTGGTTCTGCCGGTGCCGGAGTACTGCACGGGCAAGCTGCCATTACTGATGTCAAGGAACACGTTGTTATTCCAACGGCAATCGCAGCTGCCATAGATAATTTTTTAATTGACATTTTTACCTCCTTGTTTACTCTGTTTTATTTTAAAAAGATATTTTATCTTTCTAAAAAAACATATACCTGATTATGTACTTTCAGAGCACTTTAAAACATTAGCAAAATATCCTATCCGCACGACTAATATTTAAAAACTACAAATGTAACAATTTCGTCAAATTTAGCAATTTTTTATGATTTCGTGTTTTAATATATATGTAAGTGTAGTATTACGTGTAGTGACAGGAGTAAATTATGTATAGTCAGGCATTTATGAAGTTCTTGTTTGAATACCAAAAGGACGATTTTAAAAACGAAGAAGAACCTAAAAAAATCGAACTTAAATCCGGTAGAAATGGCAAATTAGCCGAAGTTTTTGTCACTAATGACAAATCTTAATTTTATTCAGTAAAATTAATAAAAAAAAGAGCCTAAAGAAGGCTCCTTGGAATGTAAAATTTGATTCATTCCTCAAATAGTGAAGTGTGAAGTGTGTGCTTAAGTTTTTTGTATTTTCTCAAGAAGCACTTCCTCGTGTTTACATGTATATAAAGTATTTTTGATATATAAAATTGCTATATTTTTGATATTTCGCTTCATAATACTTAACAATAAAGAAAAAATAGCCGTTCTTACTTATACTAATAAAAGGTATAAATAGCTAAAATGAGGATATAAATGAATATATTAGTATCGAACGATGACGGAATTGCCGCAAACGGCATTCGAGTGCTGACCGAAAAATTAGCACAAAAACATAATGTATACGTAGTTGCACCTGATAGAGAACGCAGCGCAGCAGGGCATTCTTTGACAATCCACACACCATTGAGAGTAGAAGAACTTGACGAAGGTAAAAACGGAGCAAAGAAAGTTTGGGTAACTAACGGTACCCCTGGAGATTGCGTAAAAATCGGAGTAAGTGCATTGTTACAAGGTGATGAAAAACCGGATTTTGTAATTTCAGGAATTAACCACGGACCGAACCTAGGCTCAGATATTCTATATTCCGGCACGGTAAGTTGCGCAATGGAAGGTGCAATGATTGGCATACCAAGCATTGCAGTATCGTTAGCGTCTTTAAAAACTGATTATGAAGCGTTCAATACAGCAGGGGATTTTGTAGTTGCGTTGCTTGACAGAATTACCGATTTCAAATTTCCGCCAAAATCAATTTTAAATGTGAATGTACCAAGTCTTGACCCAGAAGATATTGCAGGTGTTGCGATAACTGAACTCGGCGGAAAAATGTTCACCGATAATTACGAAAAAAGAACTGACCCGAGAGGAAAAGTTTACTATTGGCTTGCCGGTAAATTGATTGATGAGCCAAGAGATGCAAAAACTGATATTGCAGCAGTAAGAAACAATAAAATCTCAATTACACCAGTGACTTACGAAATGACAAGAACAGAAACACTTGACGATTTGAACCAAATTCTATGCGGCACGGGCAACTGCGATTGGTATTAGAAAGTTAGTTAGTCAAATATAACTTATACTTTCAAAATTACATATACTAAACTAAACGAGGTTGGCAACTGCCAACCTCGTTTAGTAAATCTATTCCTGTACAGGTTTTGGACCTGCGATTTTATCACGAACCTTTGAACCGAGCGTAGCGGCTAATCCTGTTGCCACTGCAATACCGGCATAAGATAAAGCACCCCACCTGTTTGATTTTATAACTTTTTTAGCCAATTCAGGGGATAAAAGAGATTTTGCCAATTTGTTTCCCCTTACTGATGCCATTACTTCTTCTGCAACCATAGGAACCATTGCACCAAATGCCAACTTACCTGCATTATTTTTTATAAAAGTTGTAGTTCTATCAACGATACCAGTTGGTTGTTCACCGTCGGCTTTTTTTACGTTTGAGAATTGCTGCACCTGCTATTGAAAAAGCAACAAACGGTGCAAAGAATCTATATTTTTGTAATACACGCCAGAACTTAGAATTATTAAAGTTTATAGAATGACCAATTTCATGGAAGCCTGCGGGACCTAATTTTTCAGTATTTATCACAACTTTGTTTGCAATATTACAATAACCGGCATTTCTGCCTTCCTCAATAGCAGCACCAATATTTACTTGATCTAATACAGCCCGTTTAACACGTCCAAATATAGAAAGTTTTTCATTTTTAATCGGAGTTCCAGCATAGTCTATAATTGTTACGCCCCTAGCCTTCATTCCGGTAATATCCAAAGCCTTTTCCATACCTTTGCTAATTTCAACGACATCTGCTCCAGAACAAGACTTACCAATTTTTTGCATCTTATCCATTGCCAACATACCGACAGGCAAAGATAGAAGTTGTGCGGTTGTAGTTGTAGCAAGCCCAGCAAAAGCACCAGCGCCCTCTTTTAACAAACTAGGTTTTTGATAATTTTGATACTGACTACCACCATTTGCATAATTAATACGAGTTTCCATTGTTTAAAATCCTTTCTTTCTTTTTCCCTACAGAGATTAAAAGGATTTTTTTATACAAAATTTGCCCCGCCCCGCCACACCATACCATACCATACCATAAGGGAATTATAGCAAGGGTTTCGAGGTTTTAAATTCATTTTTACATTTTGTAATATTAGAATTTTATATTAAGGAATTGAAACAAAATAGAAGAAAATAGCAAAGCAATCGCATAAACAGATTCCGGATCGGAGTCCGGAATGACTATTCGGTGAGCATAGCAAGGCTATCGTCATTCTGAAAAGATTAAAAATCAAGCAATTTTTATTGCGT
>CAVHEM010000012.1:0-927 GCA_963635055.1 Bacteroidaceae bacterium
CTATTAACATAAATAGTAATTTATTAGTTCATGTATTTAATAGAGAATTTGTTGTAAACAACGTTGAAATAAACCATTATGCTTTAAACTCAAGTAATATAGACGGAGAGATTTTAATTGGCAATGAAACAATTGATGTAGCAAAAGAAGAAAAAGAACTTGTTGGTTTAACTTCAAAAAAAGAAAATCTTGAAAAATATATTAATGAAGATATTTTAAATACCAAACAGAATATTGAAAATTTAGGTATCCGAAGAAATTTAACAGAATTTGTACAAATAAACTTTGAAAATTTATTTAAGCAAAGCAAATATATTGATATCACATTTGAAAAAGCAAAAGACAATTATACAGTTATAAAAAACATTCCAGAAAATATTGAAAAAATTAAAGGTTTTGATTTTACTTTTGACAATGATATTCAAAAAGATTTTTTAGCATTGATTACAAAAACCATAAATGTAAGTAGCATTGGCGAAGATTTTAAACAAAAAATAATAGTAAAATCTAATTTTATACAAAAAGGTTTACAACTAATTGATAAGGAAAGTAATAAATGTCCATTTTGTGAACAAGATTTAGATAGCAGCAAAGAACTTATAGACAAATACATAGACTATTTTAATCAAGAAGAAGCTAAATTTGAAGAAGAAATACAAGAATTGTTGAAAAGAGTCGTTTTTCAGAAAAATGCATTGAATATTATAGAATCTAATTATAATGCAATTTGTCTAAAATATAGTGAACAGAAAAAATACTTTTCAGATTTGGGTATAATTAGTTTACAAAGTTTTCCAGATTATGATAATCTAAAAAATGCTTTTGATAATATAAATAAAATTTTACATCAAAAATCATTAAACAAAAATCAAACCACCTTTGAAATTGATTATAATGAAGCATTTTCTACTATAAATTCTTTTTTAG
>CAVHEM010000012.1:937-10038 GCA_963635055.1 Bacteroidaceae bacterium
GAAAAAGCAAGACATATCTTCAGAACAAACAAATTCAAGAAGAATTGTTTGTTTGTCAGCTTTTGGAGAATTATTCAACAGGCAAGAGAAAAATGTTATTGAATACAAAAATTTAATAGAAGCAATTGAAAAACAAAATAAAATCATAGAAGAAAAGAAAAATCAAAATAAACTAGATAAAAAAACAAAGGTTAACGAAGTATTTGAAAAATATTTAAAAAGATTTTTTAATGATAAATATAAATATGATAAAGATAAACAATGTTTAATATTTGAGAACAAATATATTAGCCAAAATGCAAAAGACGTATTAAGCGATGGAGAGAAGAACATTATTGGTTTTTGTTACTATTTAGCATTAACTCATCAAAAAATAAAGAAAGAGTCTGATTACAAAAATCTATTATTTATAATTGATGACCCAATATCAAGTATGGATTATCATTATGTGTATCAGGTTGCAGATATTATTAAGCATTTAAACATTGAATTAGAGATTGACAATCGATTTGGAAGATTCATCACATTAACCCACAATTTTGAATTCATGAATCTGCTTATTAAAAATAAGATATCAAGTTTAAACTTATATATACAAAAAAATGAGATTAAAAAAATCAATAAAGAACTTATATGTCCATATAATGAACACCTAAAGGCAATAAAAAATATAGCCGAAGGTAACCAAAATGTAACATATCAAACACCAAATTCAATTAGGCATGTTATCGAAACTATAAAGAATTTTGTTGCTCCAGATAAAACAATAGATGCTTTTATAAATGAAGAAAATATATTATGTGATTGCGAACAACTTAGAACTCTTATTCAAGATTTATCACATGGTCGCATTAGATATCAAAAATCATTTACCGAACAGGATATAATTGACGGTTGTAAACAAACTATAAAATATATCGAAGAAAATTACAGTGGACAATTAAATATACTTAACTAATCGAAATCTTGAATAAATGCGTCTAAATTTTCTTCCTGAGTTTTATTAAATAAAGTTTCTCCTCCAAGATTTGTAAAATTACCAATAATTATATCTTCTATTTCGACCTCTGTGCCCAATAGTTCAATAGTTGCAATACGCCCGCCATCAAATTGTACCTTAATTAATTCTGAATTATTTGGGTCAATCCATACAACTTTTCCGTACATAGCCATCATTCCTTAATTATATTTGATACAATTTTATCATAAAAAACATTAATTGTAAGATGTTCTATTTTTCAAAATCATCTTCAAATCCTCTAATATTATCAAGTTCAATATTGTAGCTTTTCAATAATTGTTAATTGGATGAACTTTTGGAACCCGTTTTGCTACGCATAAGAATTCCACTTTTGCGGAATAATCGAAGATTTTAGATAAATCAAATAGACTATAAATCCCAAATATTCACATCTCTTTTATAATAATCAAACCACTAGTTAAAATACATATAGTTTAATAAATTCTTCCCTTAAAAGAGGGCAATTTTAAAATTTATTATTTTAAATGTCAGACATTATTAAACTAAGTGTCTAGTTATACAAATGTTTAGACTTGTTGGCACTTTGAGGCTATTTTAAATTAAATACTTTAACTTCAGTTTGCCCTGTGAGGTTATAATAATCTAGTAAAACACCCAACTTTTCTAAATAATCAATCTAACCGTTCAACCTAAAAATGTTTAATTTGACCGTTTTGCTGAACGGATAGATTGATTATTTCCTACCCCTCAAATCTAGATATATTGCCAACTTTCCCAAATAATACTTCTATCCGTTCAAACCAAACTGGTCGTTAAAATACACTGCTCAAAAAAATACATAGGAGATGAATTGGTCGCCTACTATTTTTAGTTATAAAAACAATAAAAAAAGGCTACTTTAAAGAGCCTTTTAAATGGCTGGGACGGAAGGATTCGAACCTCCGAGATGGCTGGACCAAAACCAGCTGCCTTACCACTTGGCGACGTCCCAATATTCACTTCTCACATTTATTATTGTACATTCTAAATCTTAAATGTCAATAAGAATTTTTTAAACTTTTCTCAATGCTTTTTTCAAAACTTTGCCCAGTGCAAACCCTGCCGGATTTGCGCCAATTACAGGAACCGCAAAACCTAATCCTGCCAATAGCCCAGGAAGATGTGGAATTAAACCTTTTCTGAGCATACTGCGACCAACGGTAACAAATGTATCGCAAGGAGTTCCTTTTTGAATTTTTGATAGCCTATAACCATATTGAAAGCCGTTTTTGATATCTCTTGGCATGTTTGCAACACCAAAAACTTCTTGTTTGGCTTCTTTAGAAACCGCTTTTGTTTTTTCATATCCTGTTGAAATAACTTTTCCGATTTTTGTCATGGATTTATACCTTCACTACTCTTATAAAACACTAAGCTAAAAAAATTTGCCTGTTTTAACAAAATTTTACTACTTACATATATTATACTCAAAAAACATATAATTTTAACATAATTAATGTATTTTCAAATGCCTGATTTTCTGATATAATTTTATTATGAATAATACTGTAAAAATTGTACTTTTTGGAATATTTTTAGTTATTGTTATCGGATTAACCGCACTAGGCTTATCAAAAATTAAAGTTGATGATTTTAAAAAAGCAGCAGTGATATTAGTTGTCGACTCTTCCGCTTCAAATCAAAAAGATTTACCTGCAGAAAAAATGGTTATTCGTCAACTTTGTTCAATGCTTGATCCGGAAGACCACATAAAAATGCTCCGAGTATCTGAAGATGCATATATAATTTATGAAGGTTCTCCTCAATCAGGTGCGGAAATTCGTAAAGCGATGGAGAAATTCACACAACTTGATTCTAAAGAATATGGTACTGCATACGGCTTGGCACTCAAAAAAGCCTTTGACCATGCTATAACAATGAGCAAAGAAGGTTATATTCCCGCAGTTGTTGTTATTGGTGATTTAGAAAATGAAGGTGATATCAACAAGCAAATTAACTGGGATACATTACCGGCAGAGGTTTCCAACGTAAAAAATCAGTCAGAAGATTTTTCTATGATGTTTTTATATGCAACTCCGCAAAAATTGGACAAAGTTAAGGAAGTTCTCAGTCCTGTTTTAGGAGAGAAAAAACTCATTACTGGAAACGAAGTCACTACTAGTAAGTCTTTGAGAGTATTTTTAAATGCTATAGGTAGGTAGATTATGAATATTACTGTTAAATACGGAAATAGTGAACAAATGTTTCCTGAGTGTGAATCGTTGGTTATTGCAAACAAAAATTGTGAATTTCCTATTGATGCACTTAATAATGATGAGATTTTGAAACTGATTTTTGCAGAAAAATACAATGGTTTTGTATTGATAAATGTTTGCAAAAATCAGAAAATCTTATGTAACGGCAAGATTTTTTCTAAAATTTTAGTAAAATCTGATTTTGAATTGATAATTCCATCATTGAGCGAAAGCATCAACGTTCAAATAAGTAATGATGCAAATCTTGAACATCATAATGATTTATCAAACACAACATCAACTTTAAACCAAAATACAGCAACGGCAATGCAGGAGAAAACAATGCAATTAAAATCTGATAACGTTTTTGATAACGATATTGAAAAAAACAGAATTGCGATAATCAAAGAAATCGGATTTAAAATTTCTGAATTTAAAAACAGTGTAAAAACTTCAAATTTCCTAAATTTCGTATTAACCGGAATAACCGGAGTTTTATCAGTTATATCTGCATTTGGAATTACAAATTATTTATTGGGATTAAAAATTGACAATTCAACATCTACAATAAATTTAACAACAAACTTTTGGTTTTTAGCGGCTATAACACTTGTAATTTTAGCAGTTTGCATTTCATTAAAATATGCAGTAAGTTCAGTTGTTAATTTCAATTCCGTAGCGAGAAAATACGGTACTAATGATGTTGTTCAAAAATCAATTATCGGTATAAGCTTAGTATTTTTATTCGTAATTTATGTATTGAATTTATGTTATTACAAATCTGTTTCAGTATTCACATCACTGTTTTTATCACTATTATTTGTTGGTGGTTTGGCAGTTGTGTCTATCGGAAGCGGGTATTTTCACGGACAGGTAAAAATTCTGAAACAACATCTAGATGCTTATGAATATCGTGAAGATTTTGAATCTGTCATCAAAAGTTACAGAAGTTTAATTTCTATGTATATAAACAAACTCAGCCAAAATAAAATCAATTCAATCAAGAGCAATTTGGTAAACAATCAAATGAGAATGGTTTTGGAATTTATTATCGGTGTTGTAACTGCACCATTCTTGGCTTATGGTGTTTCTAACACTTTAGCGGGTTGTTTTCCTGAAGCGGCTAACTGGGTTAGAATTTCAGGTTTGAGATTTAGTCCTATATTTTTGGTTTTGGCTACATTTTTGATAATTTTTGCATTTTTGTCTTTTGTTAGAGCGTTTACTATCGGCAAACAGATTAAAGGTTCAGAAATCATTAAATTTGACGGATTTCATGATTATAACAGACATGGCGTAACTATTCTTGGTCTTGACTCTATGAAAGGGTTAGAAAAAGAAAAAGCCTTTGTATTATTCGTTGCATGCTTCATCATTTTAATCGAATTTACAATGAACGTTTCATATTTCATAACAGAAATCGGTGGCGATATTCAAGGTATGTTTTTGAGTTTTGTAACCGCACTTGTTCCAACAGCATTATTGATTGCAGAAACCCACATGCTTAGTGCAACAATGTACAAAATTCATAATTTGAGTGAATTGTTAGAAAATTTGGACTAAATTTTTATGGAAAGACTTGGCTGCCTGATAGGAATTATAACCGCATGTTTTGTTACAATTTTGGTTTTGACAACTGATGTCGGAACCAATGAACATTCTATCAAATTTTCCAGCCAGCAAACATCATTTAACAACACTCACAATACGGAAATAAGTTCTACCAATGTTACTTTAAACAACAAAGACTCAAAAAATTTGAATTTAGATATTCAAAAAATTAATAACTCCGGAACTTCTTACGAAAACAAAAGTGTTCATTTTTACAACACTGACGGTTCGATAAGCAGAACAGATATAAATAATCTCAAAATGGGACTAAAGAAAGAAAAAACACTTTCTCCTATGAGTCATTTTACAAGTAATAATCATGTAAAAGTTTACGAACAGCCAAGCAAAACAAGTAATTCCGGAAAATATAAAAATAACATCAAAGTAAACAAAGAAGCCGCAGAATTTTGGGACGAACCTTATGAAGAATCCGAACATTATGTATACAAAAGTCTTGACTGGAGCACATGGAGAAGTAATTTTATAAACAAAATTACAGACGATAGTGTTTATATTGACTCTCTGAATAATTATCCTCAAGGTTCAATGTTTTCATACTCGTTTATGGTTGATAATACCGGCAGAATATATGAGATTAAGGTTAAATCATTCCAGTTGTCACAAGAAGATAAAGATAAAGTTGCTCAACTTATAAAAAGTTACGAACATAAAAATATCACCAAATTTCCACCAAATTCAAAACGAAAAATGGTACGAGTGTCTGCAATTTTACTCTTCGCAGATAAAACAGAATATTCAAGACCAAGTGATTTCCATGATTTGGAACAAATTAGAATGCAATTCTAAAATAAAGGTAAAAAACATGCAAAAAGAAGATATAAAAAATTTACTAAATTTTGATACAGAACCAATGACCGACAACGCTATTACCAATATTGAACTTGGAATTGTTGACAATTGCATAATAAATTCTGCAGATACAATAAGCGAAGAAACTTTCGGTATTTATAAAAAATTTGTAGTAATGAAACAAAATGCTCCGGAAGCAATGAAATCAGAATTATTCAATGTAATAAAAAATTATATCAAAGAAAAAAGCACTCAAAAAAGAGTTATCGATGCAATTTTTATGCAAAGATTTTTGTTAGTAAAATCAGTTGTTCAACCTCAAATTTATTATGATATTGCAGAAAATCTATTCAATTTGAGTGCCATTGAAGCATCTGAAACGTTTGCAAAAATATATCAACGCACAGAAAGCAACTTGCCGCTAAAACTATTAACATTAGGCAACTTTTACAATCTTTCGTTAAAGGATTACAAAACGGCAATAAAATACTATGAGCAATATTTGAAAATTGATGCCTCAAAAGCAGTGATTTACACAAATTTAGGCAACTTGTATAAAAAAGCCTACGGAGATGATTCCCTAAAAGAACAACTTTATTATTTTGAACATGCTCATGAACTTAAACCCAAGGATAGACTTGCTTTGCACTGTCTTGCATTTGGATATGAAAAACTTAAAAATACAAACTTAGCAAATAAATATTATCAAGAATTGCTGAAAATCGACCCGACTTCAACTGATTATTATAACTATGGTGGATTTTTGATTAGTTGCGGAGATTTGTCTAACGGTCATAAATATTTAACTCATAGATTTGAAATTGATGATGTAAATTTGAGATATCCACAAGATTTAGACATCTCAAAGAAATGGAATTTTAAAGATGATTTGTCTGATAAAATTTTGTTAATTCACTACGAGCAAGGTTTTGGAGATACTTTTATGTATTGCCGTTTTGTACCGCAAATAAAAAAACTGGCTAGAAAAGTTATTTTTGTAGTGCAAGATGAAGTTATAGAAGTAATTAAATCTTCTGATTTAATAAGTAATGGGATTGAAGTTTTGCCGGCAAGTACAGATTTGTCAAACATTGAATATGATTACAATATGGCACTTTTGGATTGTCCGTTTGTTCTTCAAACGACTACAGAAAATCTACCTTTTACTAACGGATATTTGACAATTCCGGAAGATAAAATTCTCGCATATCGCAAAAATAATTTAAAAAACAACAAAAACTTAAAAGTCGGAATAGCATATCAGGGCAACAAATCTGCAAATTACAACGGTCGAGATATTAACTTTAACAATTTTGCCAAAATGTTAGAATTAGAAAATATTGACTTTTATTCCTTCAACATGGACTCAATCTCAGAAAGCGGTAACATAACAAACTTATCAAAAACATTCAATACATTTGCAGATACAGCCTGTGCGCTAAAAAATATGGACATTATAATAAGTTCTGATAATGTAATATTAAATCTGGCAGGTGCACTTGGAGTTCCAACCCTCGGATTATTTAATAAATATCCGAATTTCAGATGGTTTAAATTAACCGGCGATAACGTAGGTTGGTATGATTGTGTTAAACCTTTACAAACAAAAGTTGAAAATCAATGGTTTCCGATAATTTCTGAATGCATGAATTATTTAAAATCAAAAGCTTAATTTATACAAACAAAAAAGGAACCTATAAAGGTTCCTTTTCATATTAAATCAATTGCTAAATTCAATTAGTCACGTTTTTTCAATGTTGGGAATGCGATAACGTCACGGATTGATGGTGAATTTGTCAATAACATAATCAATCTGTCGATACCTAAGCCCAAACCACCCATTGGCGGAACACCATGTTCTAATGCACAAATATAATCTTCATCAATCGGCATTGCTTCTTCATCACCTGCCGCTTTTGCAGCCATTTGCGCTTCAAATCTTGCTCTTTGGTCAATCGGATCAGTTAATTCAGAAAATGCATTACAGATTTCCCAACCATTTACACGAGTTTCAAAACGTTCTGTCAATCTTGGATTGTTTCTGTGAACTTTTGAAAGTGGTGAAATATCTTTCGGATAATCGTAAATGTGGATTGGTTGAATTAGAGACGGTTCGATTTTTTCTTCAAAAACTCGTTCAACAACTTGTCCCCATTTATCGCAATCATCTGCATCTACGTGAACAGAATGTGCTTTTTCTTTTGCTTCTTCTACTGTTTCGATTTTACCAAAATCAATACCGGTTGCTTCTTCAATTGCCCCTAGCATTGTTTTTCTATCCCAAGGCGGAGTCAAGTCAATTTCATTTTCACCGTATTGAATTTTTGTTGTTCCTAAAACTTCTTTAGCAACATAAGCTACCAAGTTTTCGGTCAATTCCATCATATCATTGTAATCAACATACGCTTGATACAATTCCATCATTGTAAATTCAGGATTGTGACGAGTGTCGATACCTTCATTTCTGAAACTTCTGTTGATTTCGAAAATCTTTTCGCTAACGCCACCAACCATAAGTCTTTTCAAGTACAATTCCGGAGCGATTCTCAAATACATGTCCATATCAAGAGTGTTATGGTGAGTAATGAACGGTCTTGCATTTGCACCACCGGCTTGTGGGTGAAGCATAGGTGTTTCAACTTCCATAAATCCACGACCGATTAGATATTCTCTGACTTTTTGGATAATTAAACTTCTTTGTTGGAATGTCTTTTTAACATCATCATTCACAATCATATCTACATATCTTTGACGATATTTAGTTTCAACATCAGTCAAACCATGAAATTTTTCAGGAAGTGGCAATAATGATTTTGACAAAATTTTCAAGGATTGAGATTTTATAGTCAATTCTCCACGAGGAGTTCTTCTAACAGAACCGTAGAAGCCAACTATATCACCGATATCAATGCTCTTTAGAGTTTTCATATCTTCTTCAGATAAATTTTCTTTGTGAGAAAATACTTGAATTTTACCGGAAGCATCAACAAGGTCAATAAACATACCTGTGTTACGGTTTGCCATAACTCTACCTGCTACATGATAACAATCTTCTGTTTCTTCACCTGCCGGTAAGTCTTTGTATTTATCTTGCAAATCTTGTGCCATTATATCTTTATCATATCCGTAAGGATAAGGGTTCAAACCTCTTTCTCTCAAATTGTTCATCTTTTGAATTCTGACTTGTCTAATTTGATTTTGAGAAGAATTAGATTCTTGAGTTTTTTCTTTTTGAGCCATTTTTTTCTCCTTTTCATAAGTCAATTTAACAATATCAACAATTGTATCATAAAAATATTTAGCTTTATATATTAATAAGGAAAAGTTAAGGCTAAGGTTAAGATTTTTCAAATATTGTTGACAAAAATTTATGAGCGAATAGAATTAAAATATCGTAGAATACTAAATTAATAGTAGTATATAGTAGACAGAAAAGAAGGAGATTAATCTCATGGCACGTGAAA
>CAVHEM010000013.1:0-42090 GCA_963635055.1 Bacteroidaceae bacterium
ATTAAAAATGCGGAAAAAGACGGAATAAAGGCTGATATAATACAAATATTTAATAACGATTTGAAAGAAGCTTTTTCGTATAAAAAAGAAGTTTGGTATGGTCCTGATGGAGAATACTACAACAAATCATTTGCCAAAATTCTTGGAGTTTCTAATAAACCTTCTCCAAAAGAAATTGTAACCACAATTTCAGAATTCCCAATTTATGAAATAAAAAAAGATTACACTCGTAAAGATATTATAGATGGAATGAAAGAAGCGTGGAATATTATAAAAGACGACAAAGCAATAATTAAAACACTTAGAAAAAACTTTGATATTGATACAAAAACTTTCAATGAAATAAAAAAGAACTATCAAAAATCGTAAAAATAAATTTAATTTTCACTAGCAAAAAATATTTTGAAAGGATTTATAATAGTATGATGATAATAATAATTACAATAACAACATTTCATTTTGGGTAAGATATGACTTATCTGACAAGGCGAACATGTTTTCGCATTCAACAAAAAAGAGCAATAAAAAAACTCGTTAATAAATTCGGTAAATGCGACGTTGTGTGTATCGGAACTCGAAAGGTTAAAAATATAAATTGTGAAAATGGTGAACCTTTTTACAGTTACGGAGCAAGAATAGATTGTCTTGTCGGTGGTAAACAAGGGTCATACAGAATGTATGATAAAGATTTTTTTTCAGAGTTAGATTATTATCTTAATCCTATATGCGCTAATCCTAAGCTTAAAGAGAAAACTTTCTATAAAAGATGTTTTGATTGGGTAAAAGAGGAGTTGCATGATTTAGAAGATTTCAAGAATGAAAAATCTTCAACAAAACCTTCATTTTTTGCTAATACGGCACATGATTTAAAAATAGATGTAAGACAATGGCGTCGTAGAAAAAAATCATACAATAACGATTCTATTTGGGAAAAAATCCGTAATTTTGTTTATACCGCAAAAGATTTTAATACTGATATTTGGGAACAGACATTTGGTATTATGTAAACTTGCAATATAAAATATTGGGGCACAGAATTTTAAATATAACAACCATCTTTCAAGCGGTTTTCAAAATAAAATATTTGATTAGAATATAAGAAAACAAAAGGAATATTTATGAGTTGGGTTTATTTGATTTTTGCAATTTGTTTTGAAACAATTGGTACAACGTTACTAAAAATGTCAAACGGATTTTCGGTATTATTACCATCACTAGGAACAATTGTAGGTTATGCGCTATGTTTTACATTTTTATCTTTTTCGCTAAAAACTATTGATATAAGTGTAGCGTATGCAATTTGGGGTGCATTTGGAATTTTGTTAATAAGTCTGATTGGTATGATTTTCTTTCACGAATCAATCAGTGTAGTTAAAATTGTTTCAATTCTTTTGATTGTTGCCGGAACTGTTGGGCTAAGGCTTGCAAGTTAGTTTTTGTGCTAAAATCTAATTGGAGAAATTAGCAATGTGGATTTTATACGCAATCGGAAGTGCATTATTTGCGGCACTAACAGCTATTACGGCAAAAATCGGAATTAGTAATGTCGAATCAAATTTAGGGACGGCAATCAGAACATTTGTTGTCCTAATCATTGCTACGGGAATTGTGATTTCGACTAAAAGCTTTCAACAAATCCCAAATATTTCTCACAAATCTTGGATATTTTTGATTGTTTCAGGCGTAATGACAGGATTGTCGTGGCTATGTTACTTCAAAGCATTACAAATGGGTAACACAACAAAAGTTGTAACTATTGATAAATTCAGCCTGATTTTTACGCTAATTTTGTCTGCAATAATTCTCAAAGAAGGAATTAATTTGAAAATGTTTTTTGCTACAATTTTAATCACAATTGGCACAGTTTTGATGGTTGTTTAAAAGATTTTGAGAAACACTCAAAAATTTGTGGAGAGAATCCTCTCCATTTAGGTATTATAAAATTTATCAAATGTTAAAAACTCTCGGAGATGGATTCGAACCACCGTTTAATGATCCAGAGTCATCAGTCCTGCCGCTAGACGATCCGAGAATATATAAAAAATAATTTCAAACAAACAGTTGAGCAATTTCTCAACACCGGTATTTTAGCACAGATTTTGTGGATTTGCAAAATTATTTCTTGTTTAGGCTATTGCCGTAACCTGTTGAAATATATCTTCCAATTGATTTGATTTTTGCTTCAATGCAGCCACGACATTTGTTGGGGTGTTCGTTGATACAAATTTTGTTCGGATAAATTTCATATTTTGTTTTGAATTCAGAAGTTGTAACGTTTGGCATGACAACGTTTGCGCCACTTTGAAGAGCGATTATTCTTCCGTTTGGATTAAGTGTTTCCATTGCAGTTGTTGCAGGAATATTTATATTTGGCAACATCAAACGAGATAGAGCCATTACTTTTAATGCAAGGGTAAAACTTCCTGTTTGAGCATTGGCTAATGGTGTGTTTGGGTGCGGAATAAACGGTCCGATACCGAGCATTTGAACGTTCATTTTTTTGAAAAATAAAATATCATCAGCCAAAGACTCAATTGTTTGATTGGGCAAACCCACTAAACACCCTGTCCCGAGTTCATAATTTAACTCTTTCAAATTTTCAAGGCATTTTACACGATTTTCGAAACTCATATTTGGGTGCATTTGGCGGTATAAATTTTCATCAGTAGTTTCTATTCTGATTAGATATCTATCAGCCCCTGAGTTTTTAAATGCTTTGTAATCGTCAAAACTGCGTTCGCCGATACTTAGAGTTAGTGCAACGTCAAGATTTTTTATTCTTTCGATGATTTCGCACAGTTTATCAGTTGTGTAATAATCATTTTCACCTGATTGCAAGACAATAGTTTTGTAACCAAGATTAACCGCATTTTGTGCTAGTTCAAAAATTTCATCTGAGGATAAGTTGTAGCGTTTTGCATCTTTATTAGGCGCTCTGAGTCCACAGTATTTGCAAGTGCGTTTACAAGTGCTTGAGAATTCAATGAGCGCTCTCAGATGAACTTCATCTCCAACATTTTCTTTGCGAACTTTGTCAGCAAGAGAAAACAGCCAATCGTTTTGGCTGTCATCTCTCAAAATATCTATGAGTTCTTGTCTTGTGAAACGTGTAGTCATTAAATTCTTACACCATTACCATATCAAGTTCTTTCAACATTTCTTTATCGTCTTCTGAATTTGAACCTGCTGTTGTCAAATAATTTCCAACAAGAACTGAGTTGATACCTGCAACAATACCACGTTTTTGGTTTTCGTGAGAAAGTCTGGTAGTTCTTCCGCCGGCATAGCGTAACATTGCATTAGGTAAAATTATTCTGAAAATACAAATTGTTTTAAGAATTTCTTCTTCATCAATTTTATCTTCAAAACCTTCTAACGGAGTACCTTTGATAGGGTTAAGGAAGTTGATAGGAACTGTTTTCGGGTTAAGTTCTTTTAGCGATAATGCCATATCAATTCTATCTTCACGTGTTTCACCCATACCGATAATTACACCGCAGCATGCTTCCATACCGTATTTTTGAATAGTTTTAACAGTGTTAACTCTATCTTCAAATTTGTGAGTTGTACAAATTTTTTCGTGATAGTTTTTAGAAGTGTTGATATTGTGGTTAAATCTTTCAACACCTGCTTCTTTAATTTGTTTAATTTGGTCTTCTGAAAGTAAACCAAGAGATGCGCAACAGTGAATTCCATCAATAGAAGCAACTGCTTTAATCATTTCCAAAATCTTTTGGAAGTCTGCATCATTTGGAACTCTGCCTGATGTTACGATACAAAATCTTGTTGCCCCGTTTTCTTTTGCGCTTAGAGCGGCTTTTTTAACTGTTTCAACATCAAGTAGCGGGTGACATTCGATTTCTGCGTGGTTGTGTTTACTTTGAGCACAATATTTGCAATTTTCGCCGCATGCACCGGTTTTAGCACTAATAATACTGCATGCTTCAACTTCATTGTTGAAGTTATCTTTTGTAACGCTACTTGAAATTTCTAACAATTCGTCTAGTGATTTGTCGTATAATTTCAAATAATCTTCTTTAGTATAATCTTTAAATTTATCCATTATTCTCTCCTTTTGCAAGTATATCCCATACAATATTTTCACAATAGCACAAATAATTTGAAATTTATATTAAATGTGAACAAATTTTTAGGGATAAATGAACGGACAAACTTCATTTGCAAAAACGACTTCGACATCATTGCCGATAATATTTTTAAAAACCTCACGAATTAGGATTTCTGATTCAAAATGACCAAGGTCAAAAACGACAATATCGCTATCCAGTGCGGTATGAAATTTCAAATCAGCCGTAACAAGACAATCAGCGCCAAGACTTTTAGCTTCTTGGATAAAATCGGCTCCGCTGCCGGCACAGAAAAATATTTTAGAAATTTCTGTAACTTTTTTGTTATTCACGTAACGAAGATTTGGCGAAATTTTCAATAATTTTTTGACAAAATCTTCAATATTTATCGGGTTAGACAATTCAACTTTTCGCAAAAAATCATGATTAAGCGGCTGTTGAGCGGGTTTTAGTCCTAATACATTTATTATTGTATCGGTTGTTCCGCCGTTTGCCTTGTCCATATTTGTATGAGCGCTATAAATATCAATTTGTGGAGAATTGTTTTCATCTAATAAGCCTGTTGTGAAATTCACATAGAACATTGGGTGGTGAGATACTATCATGTCGCAATTTTGGCTAAGCGCTTGTTCTATTACATCATCAGTCGGAGTTAAACAAATCATTATTTTGGAAACTTCGTTTTTGGCGGTTTCGCTCATAAATCCGACACAATCCCAAGGTTCTGCGGTTTCTATCGGTGCAAAATGTTCTATTTTTTTTGTTAATAAATATTTATTCACTTATGTACTCTAAAATTTTCTTTGCTATTACATCTTTAGGTGCTTTTTCAACATTGATACTTTTTCCGTTTTTGTCAAAAATTACTACTTCGTTTTCATTGGAAGAAAATCCGATATCGTGTCTTGAAATGTCGTTGGCAACAAGAAAATCGCAATTTTTCTTCTGAATTTTAATTTTTGCATTCTCAATTAAATTTTCACTTTCTGCACAAAATCCGACAACGATTTGATGAGTTTTCTTTTCGCACAAATATTTCAAAATATCCGGATTTTTAACAAGTTCCAAAGTCAAAGTGTCTGAGTCAGTTTTTTTCATTTTTTGCTCAGAATAATTTTTTACTCGGTAATCAGCAACGGCAGCCGCCATAATAACGATATCAGATGTTTCAAATTCATTATCCAAGGCATTTTGCATATCTCGTGCAGATTTCACTTTGACAACTTTGAATGCTGCTTGAGTATCTTTTGTTGTAATTAGAACAACTTCTGCGCCCATTTTCTGAGCAATTTTAGCAAGTGAAAATCCCATTTTTCCAGAGGAGTAATTTGAAATGTATCTGACAGGGTCAATGTCTTCAATAGTTCCGCCAGAGGTGATTACAACTTTTTTACCTTTTAGGATTTGGGAGAATGAAAAATATTCACCTACTGCATTTAGAATTTTGTCTAAACTGCATAAACGACCTTTGCCCAAGTAACCACAGGCTAAAAATCCGCTTTCAGGCTCAATGAATTCAACACCTTGTGTTTTCAATTTTGAAATGTTTTCTTGTACATTAGGGTTTTCCCACATGTGGCAATTCATTGCAGGAGCAATAAACATTTGTTTTGAAAATGCACAGGCAATTGATGTTAAAAGATTATCCGCAATTCCTGTTGCAATTTTGGAAATAGTATTGGCGGTAGCAGGTGCAATAACCATAACATCTGCCCAATCCGCAAGAGAGATATGTTCGGGTTTCCAATTTTTTACGTCAAATTCTTCCACAAAAACTTCATTTTGACTCAAGTTTTGAAAGGTTAATTTTGTGACGAAATTTAGCGAATTTGGAGTGCAGACAACTTTTACATTTGCGCCGTTTTTTTTGAAATCACGAATTAGTGTACAAATTTTGTACGCTGCAATTCCGCCGGTAATTCCAAGCAAAATATTTTTGTCTTTAAATTGTTCGTTAAAATTTATGGAAGTTGTAACCATACGAACTTACTCCAATTCACGAGTTGTAATTTTTTCAAGTTCTTCAACAGCATTTTGAATACTGTCATTCACAACAACATAATCATATTGTTTAGAACGTTCAATTTCTATTGATACTTCGTGTAATCTCTTTTGAATAGCGGTTTCGTCTTCTGTATGACGTCCACGAAGGCGATGTTCAAGTTCTTCAAAACTCGGTGGGGCAATGAATATCAAAACTGCTTCCGGCATTTGTTGTTTAACCTTCAATGCGCCTTGTGTTTCGATTTCAAGGATAACATTCATTCCTTCTTCTAATTTTTGGTTAATATATTTTTTCTTTGTGCCATAAAAATTTCCGGCAAATTCTGCATATTCAAGAAATTTATTTTCATTTATACAACGAGTAAACTCGTCTTTTGTTACAAAGAAATAATTTACTCCGTCAACTTCTCCTGGGCGAGGTTTGCGAGTTGTGCAAGAAATTGATACTAGAAAATGTTCAGAATTTCTTGCCATAAATTCTTTCAAAACAGTACCTTTTCCGACACCGGAACACCCTGAGATTACAAACAATTTTTTATTCATAGACTGATTATACTATGAAGATGAAAAAAATAAATAATGGAAATTTAAAATTTCAAAATTGAATATTAACAAATGTAACAAACCTGAAAGCATGTGAAATTAAGCATTTCGACATGTTTTTATATATATAAGAAGAAAGATAAGAGAGCTATATGACTTTAGATGCAGTACAAGTAAATAAACGAATTGGACTTGGTCAGTCATCTTTCGGTTCTAAAAAAATCGGAAGCAACACCGACACCAAGACAACGGGTTTGTCTGCTCAGGCAACTAAAAACCTGAGTGGTGCTAGTCTTGCAAATAAACCATCAGTATTTTCATTCGCTAACCAATCAAGTTATCACAGAGTTTACGGAAATAATGCTGCTAAAGATAAAACTCAACTTAACCTTGAAAGACGTCATGCGGCAAATAATGCAAGAAATCAAGGTGTAAGAAGAAGTGCCGACTATACAAATGTGGTATATGCACAAGGTACTTCACAACCTCAATCCTTGAGTCCTTGGGGTACAATCGGAATTGCTCTATATGGCATTTCTCAAATAATTGGTGGAGCAAAGAATGGTGCAAAAGTTGATCAAGGAATGTCAACACTAAGCAATAGCGGTTCTCAAGTACAAATGTCTTCATCTACAGGGCAAAGCGCAATTGCCGGCATGCAAAATGCCCAAACGTCAGGTGCGATGACAACAGCTATTAAAAATGCACAAACTCAAAAAGCCGAATTAGAAGGCAAAACTGAAAGTTTGAAAGCTAAAGCAGGACAAGATACAAAGAAATTACAAGAAGAGGTAAAAACTGCAGAAAAAGGCAAAACAGACAGTAGCCAAAAGTTGACTAATGCTAAAAATACAGTTAGCATCAAAACAAAATTACAACAAACTCAAGAGCTTGCATTAGACAGTGCTAACAAAACATTAACCAAAGCAACAACCGAAGTATCAAATGCACAAAGCGAATTGGATAACGCAAACAGCCTTCCTGCAGATGACCCAAGTAAAGCTGCAAAAGTTAGTGCCGCAAAAGCAAAATTAACAAAAGCACAAGATGCTAAAACACAAGCAGAAAAGGCAGTTTCTGCTGCTGGAAAAGCCCTTGAGCGTGCAAAAGATGCAGTGAAAGTTGCTAATGAGGCACAAGATGCTGCTCAAAAAGAATATGACAATGCAGAAAATGCATACAAAGAGGCTCAAACAAAATTAACAGATGCACAAGATGCGGAAGCAAAATTAAAAGAAAATGAACATGATATTAAAGAACTTGGTAATGCAATAACAAAATATCAAACACAAGTAGAACAAATGAAACAAAAAGAAGATGCAAAATTACAAGAAATTGATAAAAAGATAGATAAATTAAAAACTAAAAACGAACATAAAGAAAACAAAATAGCTACAAGCGATAACAAAATGAATTTAGTAAATCGCAACAGGGCAAAAGGCATTGATAACAGAAACCAAGAAATTTCACAACTTGTTGCAGAAAAACAAACAATTCTTCAAGGTCAAGCATCATCATAAGTTATTGTGTTTCGGTGTTTATATTGTTTCAATATCAATTTGCATGCCTTGGAAAAGTAGGTTGACATTGCCACGCCAACGACGTCAATTTACCTGTCAGGCGGTGCCGTGGGCTACATTTCATAATGTTCCCCATATGCGGTGCTAGTTCGAACCAATGAACGAAGTGAATTGAGTGAGACTGTATGCCGTATGGCTGGGAACCGAAATCTATGATTTCGAAGGGGGGACAGATTCTTACAAAGCGAACCAACGAACCTACGGTGAGTTGTGTGAGTCTGTATGCGTAGGCGAAGCCGAAGAAGAATAACAAGAAAATTTATTTGCTCATTACATTCGCAAAAATTTTCTAAGTTTTCAGAATGACACTCCCTTTGGTAGGCTCTCCAAGATGTCATTCCGGACTCCGATCCGGAATCTGTTCCTACTCTGGTGATGAACGAATTATAAACAGATTCTGAATAAGATAAAATCTACGCAATTAAAATTGCTTGATTTTTAATCTTTTCAGAATGACGATAGTTTTGCAGGGTTCCACCAAAAGTCATGCCGAACTGACTAGAAAATAAGTTGAGAGGAACTCGAAGCGTAATTTTCTGTTCCTACTCGGTGATTCAGAGTCTGTTATTTCAAGGTAATTTACCTGTCAAGCGGTGCCGTGGGCTACGTTTGGATTTTTGTCAGCGCATCAATAGTCAAATTTCGCTAACGCCTATACTACCGTATTGTAAGATTTATTTAAAAATCCTGTCATGTGATGTTTGGTTTTTGCGCAAGTTGCGTATTATTTGCATTGCTATTTTGTTTTTTATTAGGTGAATGATTAGCCAAGTAGATGTTTAGTTTTGGCAACAATACACCAAGTGCTAATGTAGAATAAGCAAGTCCTGCAACGTGTGCAACATTGAGTTTCCACATATTATTTTTTGCAAATTTAGTACCTTTTGCCAAAACTTCGTTATGACTTTTTAGTGAAATATTGTTTAGCCAATTTTTTATACCTTTTCCATCATTTGAAATATTGAACAAGTTTTCACGTTTCGGGTCTAAAATATTTGCAACGCCTTTTGCTGCAAATCCGCCTAATACAAGCCAGTTCAAAAATCCGAAGTAATCTCTTGTTGCAGTTTCTTTGAGTTCACGTTTGTTGTCAGAAGCCAAAAATCTTCCTATAAGTGTTGATGCGTAAACTGTTTTTATTGCATTCCCGCTAGTTACCGGTCCTGTGAATTCTAATTTTTTAACAAAATCTGCAGGTGATTTGATTTTCATTACACCAAGTGCCATTGCTGCCATGCCTAGTGCGGTAATACCTTTCATAGCCCAGAATTTTGCACTGTTGTCTTTTTTAGATGATTCATCAATACCTTTGTAGTTTGAATCTCCTGGGAAACCTGTTTGTCCGGTACGTTTTTCTGTTAATTTTCTGTTTATGTATTGGTTTGTTAATCCAAGAGTAGAAGCAATTGCCAAAGCGCCAAGTCCTTTGATTTTGTTGATTTTAAGGATTTTATTTATTGCTTTACCCGTGTCAATTTTTGTATTAGAAAAGACGTTTTTGCCCAAGTCCACCATATCACGCAAAATATTATTCATTGAGGTTGATAAAGTTTTGTCATTGATTTTTACATTGACTTTGTCGGCTTTCAATGCATTTGTTAAACGAAATTCTAAGATAGAATGTAATTGTTTAGCATCATTTGATGAAATATTTTTATTGTCGATAAGTTCTGAAATTGTTGATACAAATTTTTCTTTGGTTTTGAGTTCGTTTGAAATGTTGTTAAATTTCGGGTTATCCCAGTGATATTTTGACCATTTTGAATCGTCTACCCATTCTGTGTTTTCCCAGTCAATAGCGTCAAATTTGTTTATCTTTTTTCCGTCTCGACCGGTCAAATTATTTAAAATATTAGAAATATAATCTGACGTTTTGTTTGTATTTTTGTGTGCTTCTTTTAATAATGCAATGCTATCGTTTGAAAACCACGAATTTGTATTGATTGGAATTTCAGGAGATATAATTTTGTTTGCAAGTTTTGAAATTCCTTTAGCAAGATAACTGGCAGAAAGGCAGACAATAAGGGTTCCTGTGAATTCTCTGAAAAATGTTTCAAATCCTGCATTCGCATTGCGTTCTTTTGTATCAATGTAGGTTCTAGGTCCAACCATTGCAAAAAGGTCAATACCAACTGCATTTGCCATTGGGTTAGTATCCAGTGTGCGCAAAACTTGAGTTGCAATTCCATCAATAGCGCCGCCAAAAGCCGGACGTTTGTATTTCGGTGTGTTATTTGTAATATTAGTAATCATTTTTTTCTCCATATAAATTAAAAAGTTCCCAAATAAATAATGGGAACTTTACATACTTATCAAAATTCTATTCACAACAAAGTTATTGTAAGTCCCAACATCGACACTTACAGCAACAGCAAATTGAATTTTGTGGAGTTTTAATTATCATATTTTTACCTTCGCAAACCAACTTATAAAAAACAAAAATGATTGTCAATACTACAATTATTAATCTGTAATAATTATATCCATCGGCAAGTCGAATTCTTCAACGGGTAACTCTTCTACTAGCAATTCTTTTGGAACTGCGCAAATCGTTTTTGCTTTTATGTTTTTTAAAAATCTATCATAAAATCCACCGCCATATCCGAGTCGATAACATTTTTTATCAACCATTAGCGCAGGAACAATAATCAAATCCAAAATAGAAGAATTGACAGGAGTTGAACACGGTTCACAAATTCCCAAATTCGAAATTTCTATTTTTTCACCTCTTTTATACGGGCAAACTAAAAGTTCTTCTCCTTTTACTCGTGGAAAATAAAAGTTTTTGTTATCATTTAGCAATTCTAAAAAATTCATCTCATATTTTGTCGGATAATACAGCATGACATTTTGTGAGTTTTGATAGATTTTGGTTTGTCGTATCAGATTTGTCAAAACTTTTGATTTGGCGGAAATATCAAGCGATTTTCTTATGTCTTTTGCAGTTTTTCTTAGTTGCTTTTTCATAATGCAAATATATAATTAAAATGAATATTTTTCAAAAATACAAATGCCGTAATTGTTTCATTACGGCAGAGATTAAATAAACACGAGAAATTATTGAAAATTTATACAATGTAGCATGACAATAGAGTTTCGCCTGACATTTTCATTTTTTTCAAGGCTCTTAATTCAGTTTGTCTGATACATTCTTTTGTTACGCCATAGATGTTGCCGATTTCTTCCAAGGTGTATCTTTCGGTGTCATCTAGTCCATAACGCATTTTTACAACTTCTTGTTCACGTTCTTTCAAGGTAGAAATTACATTATTAATATCGTTTTTCAATGATTGGTATTCCATGCTTGCAGAAATTAGTGTTGAATTGTCTGCTAAAATGTCTGCAATATTCAATTCTTTACCGTCATTGCGTTCAAGTCCGTTTTCGATTGATACTGTTTTTGTGTATGCTGATAAAAACATTTCGATTTTATCAGGGGACATTTTCATCTTTTTAGCAACTTCTTCATTTTTTACTGTGGAGTTGTTTTCTTGTTCCATTTGAGATTTTACTTTGGAAAATTTTGATAAGGTTTCTTGTATATAAACAGGAATTTTCATGCAATGTGATTGTTCTGAAATTGCTTTGAACATTGATTGTTTTACCCACCAAGCAGCGTATGTGGCAAATCGATAACCAAGTTTATAATTGTATTTTTCTGCGGCAATCATCAACCCTACATTGCCTTCTTGGATAAGGTCAATTATCGGTAGTGAGGACATGTGAATTGATTTTCTTGCTACTGTGACAACTAATTTTAAGTTTGATTGGATTAATTTTTGTTTCGCTTCTAAATCTCCTTGCTCAATACGTTTTGCCAATTCAACTTCTTCTTCTGCGGTCAATTGCGGATAAGCGGAAATTTCTCTAATGTAAGATTGCAATGCATTGTCATTTGAATTTGTGTTTTCTACTACTTCGTTTTTTGTCGGATTTGAATTTTTTGGGGTAACTTTCATTTCGATTAGTGAATCTCTTTTCATAAAGCTTAAACTCCTTATTTTTAAACAGATTTTTTGACAGCACTCGCTGTCTGGGGAAAATGTAACACGAGATATATACAAAATATATACCCAAGTATATAAAGAAAGTTACATGCAATTAAGAAATGTTAAGGTAAATTTTTGTAAACGGCATGCCCATGCTTATATTCATATTATAATTTATGTGTGGATATGGAGGAATAAAAATGGGATTTGACCTAAAAAATATGAATAAGAAAAAAGTTTGTGCAATATCAGTTTTGGTGGTGTTGATTGGTGTTTTGGTAGGCGTAATTTGCTACGAAAATTACCATATTAAACAACTAAAAGCCGAACGTGAAAGAATTAGACAAGAACAAGTTGCTCAAGAACAACAACAACCTGACAAAAAACCTTCTGATTACAAGGTTGGTAAAGATTTTAATTCTGTTGCAAAAAGCGGAAAACCTATATTTACATTGTTCTATGCAGATTGGTGTCGTTATTGCATTAGATTTATGCCTGTATTTGAACAAATTGCTAACAAATATGGCGATGAAATCGAATTTGCAAAAGTTAATGTAGAAGATCCAAAATATAAAAATTTGGTTGATGAACACAAAATCAGTGGTTTTCCTACTGTAATTATTATCGATAAAAAATATGATAATAAAGTAATTGTACCAAATTCAAGCATGAGTAATGTTGATGATTTGAGTGCAGAAGTTGAAAGATTTGTAAAAATCAGAAGACTTTTAGATAAAAAATAAGGATTCTATTAACATATTGTAATAATATACTTTCTTTTTGATTGTGTGTTAGGTACAATACAGATGTTTCGGTTCGCCGAAATCTTGGGGTGGCAGTTGTTTCCTGCATTATAATCGGTTAAATCTCACTGCCCTTCAAGGGTGTCTGGTACAGACGAAAATTATATCTTAACATTTGTTCACATTTAACGTTATTTTAGCAATTTTTTATTTGTTTCAGACTCTATATATATAGAAGGTGTAAGTTATGAAAGTAGATGTAGTAAATCAAAGTTACAGAAATGGTGTCGGAGTCAAACCGGTTGCTAAAAGACAGGTACAAGGCTCACATCAAGATGCGCAAAGCGGTGCAAGCACATCGTTTACCGGTGGAAATTTGAATGCTGTTCAACAGAAATTCTTGTCCTATTTCCCAAAAAGTGAACGAGTTTTGTACAATAAAATGAATAAAGTTGCTGATTTTATTCAAGGTGAAATGGGTGGTATTATTATCACAGGTATTGGTACAGGTTTAGTTGCACCATGGCCTATTGCATTCAACCCATTAGTTAAAGCTAAACCTGGAGCAACTGAAGAAGAAAAGAAAGAAGTTGAGAACACTAAAAAATATACCGCAATGCGTCAAATCGTTTCTGCAGCCCTCGCAATCCTTATTCAAGGTGGGGTACAAAAACCGATTGATAAATTCTTATTAAGTTTGACAAACAACCCTGAAACTGCAAAGTGGTGCTCTAACCTTTACAATCAATCATCTTTCCAAGATGAAAAATATATAACTTCACAAGTTAAAAAAGAAATTAAAAAAGGTAAAACTGATTGGAAATCCGTAATGGTTGACGGTGAGCCTGCAAAAACAAAAGAAGCGGCAATTTCACAATTGGTTAAAAATAGAAAAGCAGAACAAGTTGAAAACTTAATTAAAGCTCTTAAAGATGATGGTGTAATCAAAACTGGTAACGTAACCCTTGAAAACGAAAAAGTTGCAGAAATTTTGAATGAAAAAATTGATGATTACATTGATTTTGCAAAATCTTCAAAAATTGATGAGGCAAAAGTAGGTTGTTACGTTAAAAGAGGTCGTGAACTTGTTGATAATGAAGATTATTTGAGAAGCGTTCTTGGAGATGATGCGCTAAATACTCTAGAAAAAGTTAAAATTGATGATAAAGAACAAGTTTCACCAAAAGCATTGAAGGAGTATTTAATCAAACAAGAAGAAACTGCTCCAAATCCTGAAACAAAGAAAATTTTAAGTGAATTGATTAACGATAGCGATAATACTCGTGAAAGTTTCTGTAGACGTACTCTTGAACGTATTGATTCTGACAAGGCTGCTTGTATGAATGGTAAATACACAATGGACGGGTACTACAGATATTTAATGAAAAAGAACAATGCGCTTGAAGCAAAAGCAAATGAGTTTGAAGCATTAAAAATTAAAGATTTAAAAGAGGCAACTCCTCAAAAAATCAAACAAATTATCGGTAAACTTGCTGATATTTGTCACTTTGACAAAAATGATAAAACTGCAAGAAGAATTTTCTGTAGAACAGGAGTTTTTGATCCTAGAAGTACTGAAGAAATTATTCCAAAAATTTGTAATGATATAGTTTCAGCATACAAAGATTTTTCAGGTCATAAATTCAAGATGTTCAAACAAATGACTAAGGTATTTGTAGGTGTCGGAGTTACATTACCGATTTCTTGTACAGCATTGAACTGGATTTATCCAAGATTTATGGATTTATTCTTCCCAAGTTTATGCGGTAAAAAGCCTGAAAATGTTGCGCAAAATCCGCAACCTGAAAATAAAGGAGGTGTTGTATAATGACTAATCCAATCAGTACAGGAGCCGCAAGACTTATCGGAGGAATTACAAAATCAACACCGTATAACTGGGCAACTAAAAATGTAAACAGAAAGACAATAGAAAGTGCTATTGCGTACACCACAATCGGTTCAATCGCATTAAAAGATGGCGTAGGTTGCGGTATGTATGTTTACCAAAGTGTTCACAATGATAAAATCCCTGAAAAAAGAAGAAAATTTGTTGCAGCCTTAGACTTGACTAATGGTGCATTAATGATTGCTTCTCAAATTCTTATGTTCTTCGCAATGAGAAAAGTTAATGATAAATTGTTCCATAAAATGTTCAAATCTTTCGATAAAGAAGGCAAAGTAATGGGACAAAACATCAGACGTTACAGAGCAGAACAAAAATTGGCAGGTCAACAAATCGATGATAAAGCAAAATTACGTGATTCATATTTAGGAATGAAAGATGTTGCATACTCATTGTTCAAATCAGTAACTGAACTTGTTGCAGCAACAATTCTTGCAAAACGTATTATTGTTCCGTTCATTGCAACACCATTGGCAAGTAAAGTTGAAAAATATATGGGTAAAAAGCACGAAGATGCTCAAGACCAAAACAAGGTTGAAGACAAGTCAAATCCTTCAATGCAAGGTAAATTAGACATTATTTCATCAGAAGCAATGACTACTTCGCCAATCGAAGAAAGCACAAATTTATTAGACAAATATAGAAAATAATAAACACCTTCAAAACAAACTACAAAAAGCCCGTTGATATAATCTTCGGGTTTTTTGCATTTTAAAAAGCGTGTTACATAATTGAATTTACTAAAACTTGAATATATCGTTTAACTGCAGGTGTGATAAGCAAATCCGGTTCGGAACTCGTAAAATCATCTAGTACAAATATTGCTTTTTTTACATCTCCACATTGCTCGTATAATAGTCCAAGCATTACTCTATCGAGTGAAGATTTCTTCTTGTTTTTGTATTCTTGCAATTTTGCTTGTGCTATTCCTCTTTGTTTATAGCATTTTGCAAGTTGTTGGTAATATTCCAAATTCAACGGATACTGTTTCAATGCGTTTTGAAAGCAATCTTGCGCCAATTCAGGATAGCCGATTGTTATATAAACTTTTCCCAGATTGTTAAAATACGTTGCAGTTGCTTGAGTGTTCGGATTTAGGCTTATTGCCATTTTGAATTCTTGAATTGCGGCATAGTAATCTCGTTCTTCAACGTACATTATTCCAAGATTGTTATGCTGGTAAGCATTCTTTTCCGGATCAATAACATAAGTGGCAATTGTTCCGGCAGCATTTGCTGTTTGCATACTCAAATATATTATAAGAATTGCCGCAAATATCTTTTTCATTACTAACCTTTATAATTACCAAATGTAAAATATCAACTATAATACAGAAATTTCCATGCCTTCATTTGGCAAGTAAACATTTTTGTTCATTGAAGTATAGTGTTCTTTAATCTTGTTTAACTTAACGTCATTATAAGATGGGTCAAAATGGAAAAACGCAAGTTTTTTTGCTTTTGCCTGTTTCATAACTTCCATTGCCATATCAAATGTCGAGTGTCCGTAGCCTTGTTTTGGTGCATGCGGATTGAGATAATCTTCGGTTGTATATTGAGTGTCGTGGATAAGCAAATCGCAATTTTTTGCAAATTGTACAAATTTTTTATCTCCACCAAAATAACATTCTTTGTCTGTTGCATAAACCAAAGATTTACCTTTGTAAGTTATTTTATAAATCATTACTCCGTCTTGTGGGTGAACATAAGATTTGTAGAAAGTTATCAAAACGTCCTCATCATTTTGCTTTGCATCTTTTATGTCAATAAGTTGAGGTTGTTGACCGGCTTTTAACAAAATCGCTTGTTCTGATTGCAGACCTTTTATTTCAATTCCGCCGGCAATATCTCCTAAATCTACCGGAAAAGTTCTACCAAATAAAACATCAGACAAACAATCTTTCAAAGACGTATTGACCGGTTCTGCACCCATAATCGTCAGTTTTGTTGATTTTAGGTGTAGAGGTTTGAAGAATGTAAGTCCGATAATGTGGTCTTGATGAATATGAGATAACAATACCAAAGCATTTATTGGTGTGCGTTCACTGGGATTGAGTGAAGATGAAATTGATTTTTCCATCAATTCATCGCCAACATTTACAATTCCTGTGCCGGCATCAAGTATTATCAAATGACCACCGACATTCACTTCAACACAAGATGTATTCCCGCCAAATTCGTAAAAATCATTGTTTGCAACAGGAAAACTCCCTCTTACACCTCTAAATTTTACACTAAATTCACTCATCTTCTATTCCTCAATCTTGTTTTTTTATTTCGTAAGAGCCGGTTTGGTCTTTCTTTTCTCCGGTATAAATTATGCTGCCAAAAACTAACATTTTTGCTGCTTTTTGAATATTAGTCAATCTTGTTTCTTTCCAGTCCAAATCAAATGTTACTTTGTCTTTCGTGTTTGTAACCGTAACGACTCTAAACGCATTCGGATAAGATACCAATGCCGGAGAGCTTACATACAAAACGTTATCGTGTTGTGTAACTTTTGCTGCATGATAATGTCCTTGGAATACACCAATCGGGTTTTTGTAACTTTCAATCAAGGCTTTTACTGCTGTTGCATTGCGCATTTTGTGGCTCGGACTTGCAAATGGTTCTATTACAGGTACGTGCATAAATAATAAAACAACATCATTTTTAGAACTATCCAACTCTTTTTTTAGCCATTTGAATTGAGTTTCGTCAATATATCCGTTTGATGTAATTTCATCGGTTATGATGTTATCAAGGACAATGACTTTGAAGTTCTTTTTCGGAGAAAATGCGTAATATGCTTTTTTGAATTTGAAATCAGGATTTGAATTTCTTAGCATTTCAAGATATACAAGGGTATTTAGATAGCCCCCTACACATCTGTCATGGTTTCCGAATGCGAAATACCAAGGAGCATTAAGTTTTTCCATGTGTGGCAAAACTGCTCTTAATTCTTTTTCAAAAGACTTATCAATTAAGTCCCCTGTTACCATTACAAAATCCAAATCACTTTGGTCATTGATTTGCTCAATCGCATCATCAAGTAGTGCAGGAGATTCTCCTGTCATTTTGTAAGTAGTGTTTGTTCCGTTTTCTAAAAAATGAACGTCACTGAGTTGAACAAATTTCAAACTCGTTGCACCTACACCTGAGCATGCTTGTAAGCCATACAACATTCCTGCTGTAAGAACCAATGTAATTAGTGCATTAACGCATTTTGTGAAAAAACTTTCTTTTTTATTACGTTTTATTCCGCTTTTCTTATTTCTGTTCATCTTGATTGCTTTCCAATAGTTTCTTTATCTCATTATATTTGTTTTCCAAATATAAGTCATCATCAGATAGAATGAGAGCTTTGTCAATGTTCATCAATGCACTCATATAATCTTTCATTTCCAAGTCGCAATAGCCCATGTATTCATAAATTTTAGAGGTTTGAATATATGGCAGCAATTCTTTGAATAATGTTTTGGCAAGTTGATAATTCCCGTTTTTATAGAGAATTTTTGCTTTGTCAAACTGGTATTCAGGACAATTATTCAATTTTATTGCCATTTCGTTATCTGCTTGGGCTTCTGTAATTTTTCCAAGTTCAAATTCTGCACGTGATTTTATCGCATACGCTAAATCGTCTTTTGAATCAAAAGTCAAATATTTATCAATCGGGTTAATTACTGCTTCGTATCGTCCAACATCAAATAACGTAATTGCAGTTGACAGATACGCTTGTGCAAAATCAGGTTTTGCCGAAACTGAACTATTATAAGCATCTAAGGCTTTCATATATTCATTTTTCTCTCTGTAATAATTCCCGAGATAATAGAATGCCAAATACGAATTGTTTGCCTTTGTTCCATTTAATAATGCTTCGTATTCATTGCGTTCATCACCGATTTGTTTATATTCCATTGCTTTCTTTATGTAAGGATTAACACCTGTAATAAATGATTTTTTATCTTGATTTATTACGTGTTGCAATCCTTTTTTTAAGTCTTGCGCTTCTTTATTATTAGGATTTCTTTCTATAATTTTGTCAAGGTAAAGCATTGCTGATTCATAGTCGCCCATGACACAATAATTCGCAGAAATATCAAGATAATCTTCGTCCAAATCATCTGCAAATGCAGGAGTTACACACAATCCTAATGACAATATAATTAAAGATAGAATAAACTTTCTCATAAAATCATTATAGCATAAAATTTAATATTCAAATTTTTGTATAAATATGAAAAGAGTTTTGATGAAATTTATTTTTGAGATAGAAAAAATCCCGCCAAATCTTTGACGGGATTTTAACTTTTATTTGGTCAAAAGTTATTTCAACAATTCACCAACTGCCTTGAATACAGACATACGAGTTGCGGCATCTTTTTCTGCTTGAGTATAAAGTGCATCAGCAGCTTCAGGGTTAGTTTTCATCAATGATTTATAACGACCTTCTGATCTGATGAAGTCTTGGTAGTTACCGCTAGGGTCTTTTGCGTCCCAAGTGAACGGTTGTTCATTTTGAGGATTGTATCTGTATAGTGGGAAGTAACCAGCTTCAACTGCACGTTTTTGTTCGGTTTGAGTTTTACTCATATCGATACCGTGAGCGATACAAGGTGCATAAGCGAAGATGATTGATGGTCCATCATAAGCTTCAGCTTCTTGGAATGCTTTTAGAGTTTGGTTTCTATCAGCACCCAATGCTACTGATGCTACATAAACGTAACCGTAAGACATACTCATCAAGCCCATGTTTTTCTTGTAAGTTTTCTTACCACCTGTAGCGAATTTAGCAACAGCACCGGTTGGAGTTGATTTAGAAGCTTGACCACCAGTGTTAGAATAAACTTCTGTATCAAGAACAAGAACGTTAACGTTTTTGTTTTGAGCAAGAACGTGGTCAATACCGCCGTAACCGATATCGTTAGCCCAACCGTCACCACCGATAATCCATACAGATTTATCTGTGAAGTAATCTTCAAGTTCTTTCACTTTTGCAAGTGTTGGACAATCAGATTTTTCAGCGTATTTGTTGATAACTTCTTTTGCTTTGTTTTGAGCAGCGATAGCTTCTTCTGTTTTTGAGTTATCGAAGTGAGCCATAGCACCTTCCAAAGCTTCTTTCAATTCAGCAGGAGCTTCGTCGTTAGCCAAGATTTTTTCAACATAAGTTTTCAAAGTATCTCTGTTTTGGTCAACTGCTAATCTCATACCATAACCGAATTCAGCGTTATCTTCAAATAGTGAGTTTGCCCAAGCCGGACCTCTACCATCTTTGTTAGTTGTGTATGGAATAGTAGGGAAAGTACCTGAGTAAATTGAAGAACAACCTGTAGCGTTTGCTACGATTGCGTTTTCACCGAACAATTGTGAAACAAGTTTTACATAAGGCGTTTCACCACAACCTGCACAAGCACCTGAGAATTCGAATAATGGTTTTCTCAACATAGCGCCTTTGATAGTTTTTGTTGTGTTTTTACCCATTACGTTGTCTGGCAATTCATCAAAGAATTTTTCATTTTCAAGTTGACAATCTTCAACTTCTTTTTCAATTGAAGACCAAGTAAGTGCTTGTTTTTCAGGGTTTTTGTTTGCAGGACATTGATCCAAACATACACCACAACCTGTACAATCGTTGCAATATACTTGAACTTTGAATTTTTCGCCATTAGCGTTTGGTCTTGCATCAATAGTATTAAATGAAGCAGGAGCATTTTTCATATTTTCAGCTTCAATCAATTTAGTTCTGATTGCAGCGTGAGGACAAGCTGATGCACAAATACCGCATTGAATACAATTTTCAGAATTCCAATGAGGAACACGAGGAGCAATACCACGTTTTTCTAAGCAAGCAGTACCTGTAGGGATAACACCGTCAACGCTCATTGCTGAAACCGGAATGTCATCACCTTTTTGACGCATAGAAGGTTCAATAATCTTCTTAGCAAAATCGCTTGCGCTATCAGGGATAAGTTTTACATCATCAACACAACCAACACCGTCTAGTGATGCTGGAACTTTAACTTCTTGACAAGCATCAACTGCTGCATCAATCAAAGCAAGGTTCATGTTAACAACGTCATCACCTTTTTTCTTGAAGGTTTTAGTTGTCATTGCTTTCATACCTTCATAGGCTTGTTCAAACGGAATAATTCCTGAAACTTTGAAGTAAGCAACCATCATAACTGTGTTAGCACCTTTACCTCTCAAACCAGGTTGTTGTTTGATTAGAGATTCAGCATCAACGTTGTAGAATTTGATTTTCTTATCAATAATTGTTTTTTGCATATCTCTTGTCAAATGAGCAAATGCTTCATCTGCAGAATATGGTGAATTTAATAAGAATGTACCACCTTCTTTAATACCTTTCAACAAGTCATATCTGCCGATATATGCGTGAGCAGAACATGAAACGAAATCAGGTGCTGTAATCAAATAAGTTGATTTGATTGGTTTATCACCAAATCTCAAGTGAGAAACGGTAACACCGAATGATTTTTTAGAGTCATAAGCAAAGTATGCTTGAGCATCTTTATCAGTGTATTGACCGATGATTTTGATTGAGTTTTTGTTAGCACCAACTGTACCGTCAGAACCCAAGCCCCAGAACATACAATTTGTAGTTCCTGCAGGTTCAGTAACGATGTGTTCGTCAACTGTCAAAGATTTGTGAGTTACATCATCTTCGATACCAACGGTAAATCCGTGGAAACCTTTGTTTTCAGAGTGTTTGTAAATTGCAAGAACCATTGATGGTGTAAATTCTTTTGAAGATAAACCATAACGTCCGCCAATAACTCTGATGTCTTTATTTTCAAGTGCTGCAACAACGTCCAAATATAAAGGTTCACCGATAGAACCAGGTTCTTTTGTTCTATCAAGAACAACGATTCTTTCAGTTGATTTTGGTAATGCAGCGTTGAATCTTTTAACGTCAAACGGTCTGTACAATCTAACTTTAACCAAACCGTATTTAGTACCACGGTTAGCGTTCAAGTATTCGATTGTTTCTTCGATTGTTTCACAACCAGAACCGATTGCTACGATTACGTCTGTTGCATCAGGTGCACCAACATAATCGAATGGGTGATATTGACGACCTGTAATTTTTGCAACTTTGTCCATGTATTCTTGAACAATGTCAGGAACAGCATCATAGTATTTGTTAACTGTTTCACGACCTTGGAAGTATACGTCTGTGTTTTGAGCACCAACTTTACATACAGGAGCTTCCGGACGTAATGCTCTTTGTCTGAATTCTTCAATGTATTTAGGTTCAACTAATGAAGCAATTTCATCATAAGTGATTTCTTCGATTTTGTGAATTTCGTGAGAAGTTCTGAAACCATCGAAGAATTGTAAGAACGGAACTTTAGCTTTGTAAGTTGATAAATGAGCAACTAAAGCCATATCCATTTCTTCTTGAACAGAGTTAGCCGCTAACATTGCAAAACCTGTATTACGGCAACCCATAACGTCTGTGTGGTCACCAAAGATTGCTAATGATTGAGCAGCCAAAGCTCTTGCTGCTACGTGGAATACTGTTGGTAACATTTCACCTGCAATTTTGTGCATTACAGGAATCATCAACAATAAACCTTGTGAAGCAGTATATGTAGAAGTTAAAGAACCTGCTGCCAAAGCACCGTGAACAGCACCTGCTGCACCTGCTTCAGATTGCATTTCAGCAACTCTTACTTCTTTGCCCCAAATATTTTGTTTGTGTTGTGAAGCCCATTCGTCAATCCATTCACCCATTGTAGATGAAGGTGTGATAGGGTAGATTGCTGAAACTTCACTTAATGCATAGGCAACGTGTGCCGCAGCGTAATTACCGTCAACAGTAATAGTTTTTTTTGGCATAATTTTATTACCCTCCTTAATCTTAATTTAACTTATTAACTGTACTTTTCCATGATAATACAAACATATATTTTGGAACAATTTCTTATCTAAAAAATGTATGTTTTATAAGTTTTTTATGATAGTATTTTTAGTATAAATAAAGAATTAAGAGGATAATATAATGGAAAAATTTTATTTAACGACAGCGATTGATTATGTGAACGGCGCTCCACATATTGGTCACGCTTATGAAAAAATCTTGTCAGATATCATTGCAAGACACTATTCACAAAGAACAGATAATATGTTTATGTTGACAGGAACAGATGAACACGGGATAAAAATTCAAAAAACATCTGCTACTCAAGGTAAAACACCAAAACAACTTTGTGATGAAAATGCTCAAAAATTTAAAGATGCGTGGAAAGCTTTAGATATTAATTATAATAGATTTATTAGAACAACTGATGAAGACCATGAAAGAGTTGTTCAAAAAATATTCAAAAAACTTGTAGATAAAGGTGATATTTATAAACATGAATACGAAGGTTTGTACTGTTCAGGTTGTGAATGTTTCTTAAATCCAAAAGATTTGACAGAAGATGGTTTGTGTCCTGATCACCTTAAAAAACCGGAAGTCGTTAAAGAAGAAAATTATTTCTTTAGATTAAGTGCTTATAAAGATGCAATTATGAAACATATTAAAGAAAATCCTGAATTTATTCTTCCTGCATTCAGAGCAAACGAAGTTCTAAACCAATTGGAAGATATTCAAGATATTTCTGTTTCAAGAAATAAAGCCAACGTAGGTTGGGGTATTGATGTTTTGGGTGATGACGAACAATCAATTTATGTTTGGATTGATGCTCTTTCAAACTATATCACTGCAATCGGTTATGATACAGAAAACCCTTCTGAACAATTCAAAAAATTGTGGCCGGTAGATGTTCATGTTATTGGTAAGGATATTTTGAAATTCCACAGTATTTATTGGATTGGAATTTTGATGGCTCTTGAATTGCCGTTACCAAAACATATCTTTGCTCACGGCTGGATTACTATTGATGAAACAAAGATGTCAAAATCATTAGGTAATGTTGTTTCTCCAACTTCTGTTTTGGAAAATTTTGAATTAAAAACTCCTGATGCGTTCAGATATTATATGGCAACTTCAGCACCTTGCGGTCGTGATGGTAACTATTCTGATCAAGATTTCAAAGAAAAAGTTAATGCGCATCTTGCAAATAGCATGGGCAACCTTTTGAACAGAAGTTTGTCAATGCTTGTTAAATATTTTGATGGCGAGGTTAAAGAAGAATTCTTGACAAATCGTTCAAAAGAAGCTGAAAGCTTGTTAAAAACTGCACTTGGCACTATCAAAATTGTAGAAAATCATTTCAATCACTTTGAAGTTCAAGAAGCTGCACAGTCAATTATTTCTTTGGTTGATGCTACAAATAAATTCGTAACAGACAATGCTCCTTGGACACTTGCCAAAGAAGGAAAAATGACAGAATGCGGACAAGTTTTGGTAACAGTTTTGGATATTATGTGCATAATTTCATCTTTGATTTATCCATATTGTCCAAATATTGCTCAAGATATGGCAAATCAACTTTCTTACGATTGGTCCTTGAAACTTGATGATATTACTGCAGATAATATCAAAGCAGGTAAATTAATTTCAAAAGAAGAAATACACCCAGTATTTCTAAGAATTGATAGCGAACTTGCTGACAAGTCAAAAGCAAAAGCATAAATTTTAATGTTATAACTATTAGAAAAAATCAGCCATTGCCAAGGTGGCTGATTTTTTATTGGTATTTTTTCTGTAAAAATTGAAAAGTAAGGAGTAAAATGTTGAAAAAAAAATGCAAAATTTTCCATAAAAAAAACCACTCATTTGTGAGTGGGTCGTTTTCTGCATCCTAATGGTCTCTTTTAGTGTTTATTATTTAGGAGTTTATATGTTTTGGGGTTAATGAACTATTTATATTTAGTGTTTCGACTACACTTAAATCTTATGTCTATATTATTGCACAACAAAAAATATATGTCAATAATATGTTTTAATCTATTTCTACAAAATACAGAAATGCAGATATAGTGTAGTTTTTACACTTTACAAAACTTAACAAATACCATATCTGAGGTTATTTTATTAACTAATTTACTTATAAATTGACAATTTGTTGCATGTTTTTTATAGTATTAACATTCAAATTAGTTTATTAAGCCCAGACGGTAAAGGAGTAGGATTATGAGGATATCACCAATAAGCATGTTTTCGTCATTTCAAAATAGAAAAGTAGAACATCAAAATCCAAAGGTTAATTTGTTACGTAGTCCGGTGACAGATAGTGTTAGTTTTGGTTCTTACGAAGATGAGCAAATGACAATTTTGCAAAACAGAATTACTACACTTGTTCAACCGTATTTAACCGAAAATAAGGGACTTTATCTCAAACTTGGCAAACTTGGATACGATATGCAAGAAAAATCAAAGGTTTATCAAAGACGTGAGCAAAATCTTTTTAACAAAGATTGTGATGCAAGAAAAGAGGATAAAATTGAAAACGCTGTAAATATGTTGGAACCGTTTGCGAAATATTATGATAATATAACAACATTTGACAGAACCAGCAAAATGATGAAAAATAGTCCGTTTGCGACACAAGAAATTAGAGATTATATTGAAAATAATAAAGAAAAAATGACAGAAAATAAAAAAGAATTTTTCAAATTAAATGCGACAAAGGTTGAAGTTGCAGGACTTATGCATTCAATGTCTGATGATTTATTTGGGTTAAGACAAACTAATATTGAAGAAGCAAAAGAACTCTTTGCCAAAGAAATGGACGCTAAATGCAGAATGATGATGAATCCTTGCCGTGATGCGATTGAAATTGTCAAGGATTTTCAAGATTTGAAAAAGGATTGTAATAAAATTTCGCTATACAATCTTGACAAAAGAATAGGAAAATTGTCGGGAAGGATTGATGATTTCAAAAGAGATATCGAATTTCATAAAGATGCACCTCAAAATATTAAAAATTGCTTGAGAGAAAATAAAAACTATTACTCAACTTCTAAAAGTGTAGACGAAATCAACAAATCTTATGATGAAATTGAAGAAAAAATGGACGAGGTTATTTCTCAATATGCTGATAAAATTGACAATTGCGTGAAAATGTCCGGTATTTCTGATGTTGATTTTGATGTGATAAATAGTACGCTTAAAAATCAAGAAGAGATAAATAATGGGTTGAATGATTTAATCCAAAAAGAAAAAACAAAATACTACGAAGAATCTTTTAAAAAGTTCCAAGATGAGAATGGTGGACCAAATTGGCAAAAGTTTTAGTTAAATTTGTTTATATAAAGATGGCGGGATTTTCTATTGAAAATCCCGCCTCATTATATATTTATCATTATTAAATCAAACGACTTATTCTTCAGTTGCTTCTTCTTCAGAAACTGCACCGTTTTCAAGGTCTGTTTCATCTAACGCTTGTTGATTCATTTCTTCTTCAATTTCTTCTTGAAGTTCATCTGAATCTACAGTGTTTTCTTCTTCAACATCTTCCGGTTGTTCTTCGTCGTATTCATAGTTATTGATGTTTTGATTTTCTGCTTGTTCCATTTGAGATGCTGACTTGATATCAATTTTCCAGTTAGTCAATTTGTGAGCAAGTCTTACGTTTTGACCTTCTCTACCGATAGCAAGGCTCAATTGATCGTCCGGAACAACAACCAATGCTTCGTGAGCAAATTCATCATCAGCCATAATGTCAACAGAAATTACTCTAGCCGGAGATAGAGCGTTAACGATGTATTCTACCGGATCTTCTGAGTATCTAACGATATCAATTTTTTCGTTTTTCAATTCGCCAACAATTGTTTGAATTCTGCTACCACGAGGTCCGATACAAGCGCCAACAGAATCTACTTCTGGGTCATTTGACCAAACTGCGATTTTTGTTCTGTAGCCTGCTTCACGAGAAATTGATTTAATTTCAACGATACCGTCTTCGATTTCAGGAACTTCAAGTTCAAATAATTCTCTTACGATTTCAGCGTGAGCGTGAGAAACGATAACTTGTGGTAATCTTGTTGTTTCTTTTACGTTAAGAACGAAAACTCTGATTCTGTTACCAGGTTTGTAGTATTCTCCTGGGATTTGTTCTTTTCTTGGCATGATTGCATCTGTTTTGCCGATGTTTACGATAACGTTTCTTCTATCGTCAACTTTTTGGATAATACCTGTGATTAGAGTTCCTTTTTTCTCTAGGAATTCGTTAAGTACAAGATTTCTTTCAGCTTCACGAATTCTTTGAGTTAGAACTTGGTTAGCGGCTTGTGCAGCGATACGACCGAATTGTTCAGGTGTAACTTCAAGTTTAACTTCATCACCCAATTCAACTGAGTCGTCAATTTCTTTTGCTTCTGCAAGTGAAATTTCGTTATCAGGATCTTCAACTGATTCAACAACTGTTTTACCTTTGAAAATTCCGATTTCGCCGGTTTGTTCATCTAAATATGCTTCAATATTTTCAATTTCTTTTACTCTCATGTGCTTTTTGTAAGCGGCAACCATTGCATCACAAAGTGATGAAATTACGACATCTTTTGAAATACCTTTTTCTCTTTCAAGTTCTTCAAAAACTTCGTTTAAACTACCTGCTCCGATTTTAATCATTTTATTTTTCCTTTCGTTTTGTGATTTGCTAAATTTTTATTTAATTCCTAATCAATGTATAATTTTGCTGATTGAATGTTTGATTTAGAAATTTGTAATTCTGCACCGTCTTCAAATCTCAAGAAGGTTAAACCTTCGTTCACATCATAGTCAATAATTTCACCCTTGAAAATCTTTTCAGTTTCGTTAGGTAAGGCTTCTTTCAATTTCAAACTGATTCTTCTACCTTTGAAAATGATGAATTCTTTTTCTGATTTGAATTTTCTTTCTAACCCCGGAGATGAAACTTCAAGGTAATATTTTACTGGAACTAACTCATCTAAAAAGGTTTCAAGGCTTCTTGTAACGTTTTCGCAATCATCAAGTGTTACGTTACGTTCTTTTGAGTATAAATAAATTCTCAAAAACCATCTGTGATTTTCTTTAGAAAAGTCGATTTCCACTGGGATAAGGTTAAATCTCATAGCGGTATTTTCGATTAGCGGAGTAATCGCACTCAATACTTCCAATCTGTTTACTTCCTGTTTCATTGCCTAACCTTTCCTTAGTTTGTTGCTTGCTTTTATCTTTTTGCAACTCCTTGTAATTACTGAAAAAAGAACGGGGTAACCGTTCTTTTTCTGTGCAATACTGCTTGCTGATATTATTTTAATATACATTTAATTAAATGTAAAGTGTTTGTAAAGGTTTGGTTAAGAGTAAAATGTTTGAACAAAATAAAAAGGGCAGATAAAACTGCCCTGTAAATGTCTAAACTATCTCTCTTCTCATACCAAAATTATTCTATTGTAGAGATGCTCTCCACAAAGAATCATCAAATTTGTTTTGTTGACCGTTGGAATCAGTTGATAAAATTACATTGCTTGGCGCAAAAACAAACATTCCTTCGCCAACTTTTTTCGGATTACCGTTCAATGCTAAAGCAGCGCCGCAAACTAAGTCAATTGTTCTTTGAGATTGTGCTTTTTCTAACAAGTGAAGGTTAATCATAACGATTTTTCTATCTTTCAAGTGTTGAACAATTGTGGCAGCATCGTCAAATGAACGAGGTTCAACAACTATAATTTCATTTCCACCTCTGTTAATGCTTGGGTGATTTAAAACTTTTGATTCATGTCTTTCAATGATAGGTTCCGGTTGTGGTTCCATAACACGAACGGCATTACCGTCTTCTGCATAGTAACCATCATCTTCTTCAGGTTCATTCAAAGAACCGAATGGGCTATCCTCACCATTTATACTATCTACTACAAAATTAACAACCTTTTTGAAATTATCAACTATTGCTGCCACCGATTTTTCCTCCGTCATCTATCTAAATAATTTTCTACCTATCCTCAACATTGTTGCACCATGTTTAACCGCTATATAATAATCTTGACTCATTCCCATCGAAATTTCCGGCAATTTACATTGATATTTTTCTTCAAGAGTATCCCTAATCTCTTTTATTTCCTCAAACAAATTACCGATTTCCTCATCGGCAATTCCCAAAGGTGCCATATTCATCGCTCCAACAACTTCTATTGAAGGCAATTTTAATATTTCAGGTAATGCCTCAAATATTTCAGTCTTCGAAAATCCAAATTTTTGTTCTTCGTTCGCATTATTAATTTGAACAAGAAATTTTTGAATTTTACCGATTTCAGAAGCGTGTTGTGAAATACTTTGAGCCAATTTCACAGAATCAACAGAGTGAATGTAATCAAAAACTTTAACGACATGTTTAACTTTGTTAGTTTGTAAATGTCCAATAAAGTGAAATGTTGAATTTTCTCTCACTGTTTGCGGTAATCTAGCAATTTTTTCTGATGCCTCAATTACCCTTGATTCTCCGAAATCACGCAAGCCGACTTCGTACGCTGCCTGCATGGCTCCTTCATCAAAATACTTTGTAACTGCGATTATTCTAGGTTTACAAGGTGCGATTTCTTCTTGTATTTGCAAAAGATTTTTCTTAATCATATCAAACATCATTTTAACCTCTACAAGAAATTACTCAAAACTTGAGCATAATTTAATTGTACATTGTTTTTTAGGCATGTCCAAAATATTTATTTCTGTAAACTTTTTTGCTTTATTAAAATGGCTGAAATCATGACCACGACATGGTTTTAGCCAATCCGCCATGAGAGTGATTTTAGTTAATATTTCTTAATAATATTCATCAAAGGCATGCTACAAACTCTTGTTTCATGCGAAAAGCATGCCTTTTGTTAATAAAATATAAAATGTAAAGCAAAAATTGGCATGCCTAAAAAATATTTGTGATATCATAAACACGGAAGGATACATTTTTATGATTACACAAGGTAATTTCGGAATGGCATTCAGCCTTACCCTACTTGCAGGACTTGCTACCGCTATAGGTGGAATGATTGCATTCGTTACAAAAAGAGATAATTTAAAAGCCCTATCTATCGGATTAGGATTTTCAGCCGGAGTAATGATTTTTGTATCATTAGTTGATATTATTCCGGGTGCAGAATCTTTATTGAAAACCCATTTTCCACATGGATATCAATGGTTAGTATTTGGCGGATTTATTTTAGGTATTTTGATTTCGTTGTTGATTGACTATTTTATACCTGACCACATAGATACTGATGAATTGTTGAATCCTGATGATAGTGCTGCGTATGAACAAGATAAAAGTTATTTGTTGTTGAAACGTGCCGGAATTGTAACAACGGTTGCAATATGTATTCACAACTTTCCGGAAGGAATGGCGACTTTTTTAACCACAACACAAGATTTGACTCTTGGTTTTTCGGTTGCGTTTGCCATTGCAATTCATAATATTCCTGAAGGAATTTCTGTGGCGTTACCAATTTATCACTTGACCGGTAAGAAAAGATATGCAATGCTGTATGCCGCATTATCAGGGATAACCGAACCTATCGGAGCGTTAGTCGGTATGTTCGTGTTCGGATTATTTATACCAAACTTTTTTGTTGGATTTTTGATGGCAACGGTTGCCGGAATCATGACATACATTTCGTTTGATACCCTTCTACCGCTTGCAAAAGAATATGGTAGTTGGCACTTATCAATTATCGGTATAATTTCAGGAATTATATTCATTTGGTTCAGTTTGATTTTGTTGGGCTAATCCAATAAAAATACAAATACTTAACAAAATTACAAAAACTATCGACAAATCTGCATTTTTGTAGTAGTTTAAAACTACATGCAGAAATATAAATACAAAAGGAGAAGTTAGTATGCAAGTTATATTAAAAAAAGAAGTTCAAAACTTAGGCGAAGTTGGTGATATCATCAACGTTAAAGACGGTTATGCAAGAAATTTCTTGTTACCTCAAGGTGCAGCAGAAATTGCTACAGAAGGTGCTTTGGCTAACAGAGAAAAAAATATTGCAAGAATTAAAGCAAAACAAGAAAAATTACATCAAGAAGCTTTAGAAAAAGCAGCTGCTATCGAAAAATTCGGTACATTGGCATTATCTGCAAAAGCTGGTGAATCTGGCAAATTGTTCGGTACTATCACAACTAAAAAACTTACTGAAGAATTGGCAGCACAAGCAGGTATCGAAGTTGATAGAAAAACTGTTTCTCTAAACGCTCCTATCAACAGAATTGGTAACTATGTAATGCTTATCAAATTGACTTCAAAAGTTAAATGCGAATTGAACATTGAAGTTACAGCATCAGAAGTAGTTAAAGAATCAATCAGCGAAGAAGAAGCTGAATAAGAGATAAACAAAATATCATTAAAAACGAAGGCAGTATAGTCTTCGTTTTTAATTTATTAGGAAGTTGACACAATATCACATTGATGAGAAACTCTTAATATAATAGAGAGGATAAAATATTGACAGTTAAACTGGCAATTACCGGAAAAAGCGGAAGCGGAAAAACCACAATAGTAAAAGCATTTATGAGAATTTTCAGGCAAATGTTTCCTGAGAAATCAATTTTATTGTTTGATAATGACTTAGCCGGCGAACTCGGGCATAGTTTTGGGCTTGATATAAGAAATACTATTTATGGTATAAGAACAGGCAAACACGAATACAAAACCGGTATTCCGGAGGATATGACTAAGCAAGAATTTATCGACTGGGCAATGGAAGATATTATTGTTTCAATTGAGGATAATGTTGATATAATTGTTTCTTGGCTTGTTGGGTCAAAGGATTGTCGCTGTCCGATTACAAAGTTAATCAATGATGCTGTAAATAGAGTTATAAAACAGTATGATATAGTAATTTTTGACTGTGAATTTGATTTGAAATATCTTAATCAACTTGTTGATACCGAAATTGATACAACAATAATTGTTGCAAAACCAACGGTTGAATCTGCACATCTTGCCAAAAGAATTGAAGAATTCAGTGCAAAATATGCTGCAGGTAATCAACTTGGGGTGGTGTTGAACAAGGTTGATGATAACAATTTGTCATCGGTTTACGAATTTTTAAGAACTAATGATTTGGAAGTTTTGGGAGTTATCCCGTTTGATGAAAATTTGAAAAACAATTCCGTTTCAAAAGATTCTGAATGCGTAGAACAGGCTATTAAAGAGTTCTATTTTAGGTTGAATTTACCACAAATAAAACAATAGAGGTAAAATGGCACAAATACTTGACGGAAAAAAACTCAGAGATAAAATTCTAACTGAACTTAAACTTAAAATTGATAAGTTTGAGAAAAAGCCAACTTTGGTTGTGATTTTGGTTGGAGAAAATCCGGCAAGTAAAATTTATGTGAATAACAAGAAAAAAACAGCAGAAAAACTCGGAATAAATTCAAAAGTTATTCAATATCCGCAAAATATAACAGAAGAAGAACTTTTAAATAAAATCAGAGAACTTAACAATGATGAATCCGTGACTGCATTGCTTGTTCAATTGCCGTTACCAGAACACATTTCAAAAGAAAATGTTATTAATACAATCAGTCCTAAAAAAGATGTAGATGGATTTACTCCGGAAAACTTTGGAAAGCTTTTTTCCGGAGAAGAACCAATGGTTTACCCTTGTACGCCAAAGGGAATAATGCTTTTGCTTGCAGAGTATAATATTGATGTTGAAGGTCAACATGTTGTGATAGTAGGGCGTTCAAATATTGTTGGAAAACCTTTGTCACAGATGATGTTGAACAAAAATGCAACAGTAACGGTATGTCATAGCAAAACTAAAAATTTGGCTGAAATAATAAAAACTGCAGATGTTGTAGTTTCTGCAGTGGGGAAAAATGTTATAAAAGGGGAAATGTTAAAAAACGATTGTGTGGTAGTAGATGTAGGGATTTTTAAAGATGAAAACGGGAAAACCCGAGGAGACGTAGATTTTGCAACCGCTTCCCTTGTTGCATCGTACATATCACCTGTTCCGGGCGGTGTCGGACCAATGACAATAACATCATTGATGCTCAACACTGTGGAACTTTTTGAAAAATCTTTGTAATCAATTACTAAGAATTGATTAAGTTTAGTGTACAACTTGATTTGATGTTGTTTTGTACAAGTGTCTTTAAGCTGGAAATTTCGTTTTCAATTGCTGTTAATTGCGAATCCAGTGAATCTTTTTCTGTTTCAAGTTGGTCACTTAAATCTTGATAATAAATGTAAGAAGCGTCTTCTGTGTAATCTTCGTCAGAATCTGCATAATTACGTTCAATTGCAGTCATTTGTGCTGATGCTGCTTGAGTTTGGTTCATAATTGATGTGTACTGAAATTGTAAAAAATTCTTTTGTAACATCATTAAACTTTTTTGACTTGCTAATGCTAAAAATGCCATATCTCGTCTCCTTATTTATTTTATATCGCTCTCACTTATATAAAGTATTTTGGAAACGTCAGATTTCAATAACGGTTTAATTTGTTACATTTGTTTACAAATTTGTTTCAGATTTATTTATCGTCTTGTTTTTGCCAGTAACTCAATGGTTTATATAAAATGTCCCAATAAGAATTAGAATTTCCTGACGGGTTTAAACCTCTGTGAGCATAGTAATAACAACCATCTTCGTGTGCGGAGTGCGTAATTGTAGGATTGCAAATTTTTACTTGATGAGTCCAAGTCTGTGAATTATAAATAAATATATCATATCCCATTCTATTTGGACTTTTGAACGGACCATTTGTATCAAAAACGAAATATACCCACGCTGGTCCCCATAGACCGGTTTCCCAGTTTGATACAAACATACCGTTTGGTAGAAGATAACCTGCCATACCAACTGGACAATGACGGAATTCTCCCATCATTGTGTTGCAGGTAACTTTATCATAGGTAATATAGCTAGTCCCTGTAAATTGTTTTTTTCAAGCCTCGTTAATTGTAGGAATTTGCGCTTGTAAATTTTTGTATTCTTGTCTATCATCTTTTTCTGCAACAGTCTGTTCAATACTAAAATCTTTCAACTCCATGCCAACCTCATCAGAAGTTCGCAAGATTGCCTGTTGCAATATCGCATCAGCAGTTTTGAATTGAGTTTGCAAAACTTTAACCTTGTAATTTGTTATCAAACTGGGCAAGGTAATTGCGGCAACAATTCCGATAACTCCAAGTGTTATTAAAACTTCTGCCAAGGTAAAGCCGTGTTTAAATTTGCTCATTCAAAATTCTCCTTATGTATATCATAATATACATAATTGTATTTTACAATACTATGTATTGTTTATTTTAATTATTTATTATAATAGAATGAATTATATTGAGTTGAGTAAGAATTTTGGACATAAGTTGAAGTATTATCGTTTGCAACGAGGTTATACGCAAGAAAAACTTGCAGAAAAGATGGGTGTAGATGCACATTATATAAGTGATATTGAATGTGGCTCAAGAAATATTACATTTAAAACTTTATCCAAATTGACAGAATCACTTGAAATCGCACCTTATAAATTTTTTACATTTGAATAATGCTTTGTAATTTGTTGAAGTTTTGAAATTGAATTGCGTGTTAGGCGGTGCCCTGACCTACTTTTTACGTTTTGAAATTTATAATCAATATAAATATAAATATAAAAAAACGACTCCTTTCGGAGCCGTTTTTAAACTTGTGGACTTTTTGATGTTAATCAAATTACATCATGCCGCCCATTCCGCCCATACCAGCCATTGCTGACATATCAGGACCTGCCGGTTTTTCTTCCGGAATATCTACAACTGCTGCTTCTGTTGTCAACAACATTGAACCTACGGATGCTGCATTAACTAATGCTGAACGAGTAACCTTTGCCGGATCAACGATTCCTGCTTGGAACATATCAACATATTTGCTATTCAATGCATCGTAGCCGTAAGCACCATCTTTTTCAAGAACGCAATCAACAACTACATCTGCTTTTGCACCTGCGTTGCGAGAAATTGCTCTCAAAGGTACATCTAATGCTGCTGTCAAAATCTTGTAACCAACTTTTTCATCATCAGAATCAAAGTCTAAAGTTTCAAGTTTTTTGTTCAATTCTTGTTGAACTCTCAACAATGCAACACCACCACCAGGAACGATACCTTCTTCATTGGCTGCTCTTGTAGCGTTCAAAGCATCTTCAATTCTTAATTTTCTTTCTTTCAATTCAACTTCTGATGCTGCACCAACTTCAATCAAAGCAACTCCGCCTGATAGTTTTGCAACTCTTTCTTGCAATTTTTCTTTATCGTATTCAGAATCAGAACTTTCGATTTGTTTTCTGATAAGTCTTACTCTTTCAGCAACAGCTTCTTTAGTTTCATCACCAACTACGATAGTTGTTTCATCTTTGCTTACTGTTACACGTTTTGCTTTACCTAGCATTTGAGTTGTAACGTTTTCCAACTTAATACCAAGTTCTTCTGTGAACATTTCGCCACCTGTCAAGATTGCGATATCTTCAAGCATTGCTTTTCTTCTGTCACCAAAGCCAGGAGCTTTTACTGCAACTGCTCTTAATACTTTTCTCATTGTGTTTACAACCAAAGTAGCAAGTGCTTCACCTTCAATATCTTCAGCGATTAACAACAATGATTTGCCATCACGAGCAACTTGTTCCAACAATGGAACCAAATCAGATATCAAGTTAATTTTCTTGTTGCAGCAGAATACATAAGCATCTTCCAAAACTGCTTCCATTCTTTCAGGATCAGTAACGAAGTATGGTGAAATGTAACCTTTATCAAATTGCATACCTTCAACAACTTTCAAGTTAGTACCGAAAGATTTTGATTCTTCAACAGTGATAACACCATCGTGACCAACTTTTTCCATTGCTTCAGCAATCAAGTTACCGATTTCTTTGTTGTTACCTGCTGAAATTGCTGCAACTTGAGCGATTTCTTCTTTTGTATTAACAGGTCTTGACATAGATTTGATTTTTTCAACTGCACATTCTACTGCTTTGTCAATACCACGTTTCATAGACATTGGGTTTGCGCCTGCAGTCAAGTTTTTCAAACCTTCACGAACAATAGCTTGAGCCAAAACTGAAGCTGTTGTTGTACCATCACCTGCTACATCATTTGTCTTTGAAGAAACTTCTTTTAACAATTGAGCGCCTGAATTTTCCAATGGGTCTTTCAATTCGATTTCTTTTGCAATAGTTACACCATCATTAACGATTTGTGGAGCACCGAATTTTTTTGACAAAATTACGTTTCTACCTTTTGGTCCAAGTGTAACTTTTACAGCATCAGCAACTGCATCAATACCTTTTAGCAAGGTTTTTCTTGCTTCTTCGTCAAATACAATACGTTTTGCCATTTTATTTTCTCCTTTTTAAAACTCTTAATTTGAATAAATTTAAAATACACATCTTATTCGATAATAGCTAGTGCATCTTTTATTGATAAGATTTTGTATTCAGTACCGTCCATTTTTACGTCAGTACCTGCATATTTAGCATAAAGAATAACATCGCCAACTTTAACGTCCATAGGTTCTCTTTCACCTTTGTCGTTCAACTTGCCCAAACCAACGGCAACAACTTCACCTCTTTGAGGTTTTTCTTTTGCGCTATCAGGAATAAAAATTCCGCCTGAAGTTTGTTCTGTTTCTTCTATAACTTTAATAACAACTCTTTCGCCTAAAGGTTTAATCATGATGTTCCTCTCCTTTTCTTTCTATCATATAGATTTCTATTAACATTATATTTATATAACGGAAATTAAAAAATTATTAAAAAGTTAAGGAAAAATTAATGTTTTACCCTCGGCGAAAAATATTTGGGATAAAATTGTTAGTCTGCGTATGCATATTCCAATTTCTTCCAAATAGAAGCGGTATAGTAATAGTCATCTTTCAGTTTCGGATAAATCGGTTCAAAACCCATTTCTCGCATTACTCTTGGGATTAAATATTCGTTTCCAATTTGCACACCGTCATTTTCACCGTTGACAAATATTCCATCTCTACCGAGTTTTTGTCTTATCCCTGCGACAATTTGGGTCAAAACTTCCTCTTTTTCTTCTGGTCTAGGAACGGTTTCCAAAAGATGATAAAATGCATTTCTAAAAAACAGTACATCAACTTGTTTGGGCGCATCTAATTTGTCCAACTCTCTTATGTCACCTTCTATAAATCTACAATTATTAATCTTGCCATCATTCAATTTGAAGTAACGGCTTTTTCGTCCGATATTTGGGTTTTGGTCAATAAAAATGCGTTTTATATTATTATAAATTGTGTAAAACTTACTATTTATTGGTTCAAATGTATCTTCAAACATTGCTCGATATTTTTGTTGTCGCTTGCTTAATTTATTTTTATCATCAAAAGCCAAGTAGGCATCTTCTAAGAAAGTATTTTTTTCGTTTTCAACAATAGATGTTTGCATCATCACGTTTCCTTTGCGGGCTGTATTAAGGGTTCTTGGGCTGAGGTCAAAACCGATAATATTAATCTTGTTTTTTAATCCATTAAGTAACATGCTGAGTGAGTACGCTTCTTCACCGGTTGAGCATGCTCCGACCAAAATGTTTACTTCTTTTTTATTTGCGAAATTTTCTGCGATATATCTTTTTACACGTTCAAGAGTTACGGGTTCTCTAAAAAATGCAGTTTGATGACACAGATATCTAATACCTTTTTTGGCATAAATTTCTGCCATTGTATGACCAGTAAAAGCCGGTGTTTTATGGTATTGATTATTATAATTTGGGGTAATTGGACTTATTAACATGTGCTTATCAAAACACGTAAAGAAAAATTTTTGCTAGGTTACGGAAAGTTACATTTACAAATGTTCAGACTGTAAAAAAAATAATAACTATGATAGAGTTATTGTGTGTATATTAAAAAGGAGGGAATATGAAAAATCTATTCAAATTATTGCTACCTGTAATTATGTTAGCAATGGGTACAATGCAAGCATTTGCATTTCCTGATGTTAGCAGTAGTTATTGGGCGGCTCCTGAAATCGAATTGTTGTCAGAAAAAGGTGTTATTGTCGGATATCCTGATGGAACATTCAAACCTGATGCAAATGTAACAAGAGCAGAATTCGCAGCAATGGCAATCAGAGCGTTGGGACAAGAGCATACAAAAGTTGCTCAACCTGTTCACTTTGCAGATATTGACGAAAACCATTGGGCTTACGAAGATATTCAAAAAGCACTTTATTTTGACTTGATTAACAATGAAAAATCCAGCGATTTATTCAGACCTGACGATTCTGTATCAAGAGCAGAATCTTTGTCGGTTGCAGTAAATGCTTTGACTACAGAAACAATTAGTACGGCAAAAGCAAAAGAAGTTTTATCTCAAAAATATGCTGATGCAAACACTGTTCCTGAATGGTTCTTGATTCCTGCAGGTAAAGCGGAAATTTTGAATATGATAGTTGTAGCGCCATCAGCAAAGAAAGCAGAATTGGAGTCAACAAGACCTGCAACAAGAGCGGAAGTTGCTGCAATTTTATACAAAATGATGGAACAGGCAAAACTAAATCCTAACGCAAAACTGGCAGAAGCAATGCGTAAAAAAATTGGGGAAGGTTTTGTAATTGATGATGCTACAGTTCAAGGAAGTGTTGGTGTAATTCCTGCAGGCACTATTGTTCCTATCAAATTGACAACATACATCAGTTCTCAATCTTCAGAAGGTGGAGCAATGTACAGTGCTTCAATTCCTATCAACTATGTTACAAAAGACCATTATATTTTGGTAAGAGAAGGAGCAGCACTAAGCGGTCAATTGATTGATGTAAGACCTGGGCTATATTTCAGACAAAATGGTGTGTTAATCCTTAAAAATGCACTTGTTACAACTACAAATGACCAAACTGCACCATTCAATGCTTTGGGTGAAATCAAAAAAGATAGAAATTGGTGGATGAAATTTGTAAGATGGGCATTCAAGGGTGAAAAACTTGAAGTTCCGGCATCAGATGTTGTGAATGTAAAATTACTTCAACCATTGAAAGTTGACCTTACTAACGGTTGGATTTACGAAAAATAGAAATTTTAAAAGATAAGCAAAAATCAGTAGCGGCGGTGTTTTTATAAAAACACCGCCGCTAAATTTATAATACAAATAAAATTTATTGATTATTCTTCTTCCGGAGCAATCTCTGGTCTTGGTGGGTTTTCCCAACAGCCTTGAGGTCTTGGCGGACGATTTTCAAATCTCTGGCATGGACGAGAATTTTTGAATTTTTTCATTCCGTCATCTTTCATTTTCTTTAATTGTTTTACTTGTTTGCTTGTCAAAATTGATTCAAATTCAGCTTTGCTTTGTTTTTTGATTTTGTGAATTTGACCTTTCAACTCGTGAATATCTTTTCTGATTGGTGCTAATTCTGCTTGACGTTCATCAAATGTTAGGCGTTTATCCATAACAGCTTTTTCTTCTTTCATTTTTTCACCAATTTTATCTAAAATAGGTTTAATTTGTTCTTTTTCGTGTTCTCTGATTGCTTGAGCCTTTGCTTTTTGTTCATCTGTTAGTTTTAATTTTTGTTCAAATGCTGCAAAATCAGGACGTTTTGGCATTTTGCCAAATTCGCACGGTTTATTTTTAAACGCTTTTTCGCAAGGTACAGGACACGCAGGAGCCGGAGCAACCTCTTCTTGAGCGAAAACTTGTGTTGCTGACATCAAACCTACAATACTTGCCAAAATTAAAATCTTTTTCATTAACTATCCTTTCTTTTTTGTCTAAAACTTCGTCATTCAATTTTATAACGATAGCAAATTTCAAATTGTTCATTTTTGACAAAGTTTTTTGTTAAGTTTTGTAAAAATAACGAGCCGATTTTAGCAATTTTTATTTCTCAGAATACTTTATATAAATATATAAAGCTCTCTCTTCTTATTTAAACGGATAGGCCTTGAATATTACAAGGTCTTTTTTTTTGCTAATTTTTTGTGATTAGAAATCAATAAGGTCTTTTACTTTTACATTGAGAGTATCGGCAATATCAATCAACAAATCTAAACTGACTGTGCGTTTTGCTGTTTCAATTTTTGCCAAATGTTCTCGAGATATGCCCAACATCTCGGCTAATGTATTTTGAGAATACCCTAAACTCCTTCTTTTGGTATAAATTGTTCTACCCAATTTGTAAATTTTTGTAATCTTATTGTCCACAAAAATATTTTATGGTAGTTTTAAATTATTGTATGTAGACTAAAAGAGAACAAAACAGGCAGAAAATGAGGAAATTCAAATTAGGTTTTACTTTGGCGGAAGTTTTAATAACGATAGGAATTATTGGAGTTGTTGCGGCAATTTCAATACCTTCATTATATAAACATTACAAAGTACAAGTGTTGAAAAACCAATTCAAAGTTGCTGATGAATTGATTACTCAAGCCTTGAAAAATGCTTTGCTGGAAATTGGGTACGACAGCTTAAATGACCTAAATTTGAATTATTATGTTACCGGCAGCAATCCGAGTGATGAAGCAAAACTAAACCTTCAAAAATTAAATGATGCGTGGATAAAGCAATTTAAGGGAATTTATCAGATTGATTATGGTAGAGATATTTACCACAAAAATGCGCTTGCAAAAACAATGTTGGGCGAAAAAACTTATGATTTTTATGCCGGCACACAGTATTTACTTCCAAACGGTATGAGAATTTCAAGTATTGGTTATAATACTGATTCTGCTACTCCGACTTGCCTTTATTTCACTTTTGATACAAATGGACCGTATAAAGGTCCAAACCGTGCAGGATATGATATTTTCAAATACTATTCGATAGAATTTCGTCAGGGGTGCAATCCTGTTAGAGGAATTTCAACACGAGAAGAAGGTTGTTATTGGTATGCGCACTACAACATGAACCCATCACTTGTTCAGTACAAAGAAACTTATGACAAATATCGCTATCCAAACGGGCACACAGTTTGGTTTGCAACTCCGCATGAAGGTCGAAAAGACGAGTATTGGGATATGTTGTATAAACCTCGAAGTTATTGGGAAGAATAATTTAACCCTCTGTTTCAAGTAGCGGAAGTTCAAGGGCTGACACAGGCTTTATCGCATTGCCTGAAATTCCTTGAATTGAACCGTACATATCCGTTGTAGCGGAAATTACATTCATAATTTCCTTTTCACGTTTTTTCCAAAGTTTATTCATTGCTCGTTTTTCGGCTTCCAAATCACTTTGCATACCGACAAAAGCGTTTACAATGGTTTCAAACTGAAATCTGAATTCAGTACTCGTCAAATAGTTGTACAAAATCGCACTTTTTTCGTGTCTATTTTCTTGCAAAGATTTAACTTCGCTCAATTTGATAATATTTTCTCTCAAAATGAACGATAGCGCCTTAAATTCTTCATAAGTACAAATATAAATTCCGTCACGAAACCCCATTCGTGTCATACCTTTCGGGTAAATTGCCGTAACTAAAACTCCGATATCTGCGCCTTTTTCCTGAATATCGTTTTTGAATTTCGCAATCCAATCTTCTTTGAAAGTTTTTGTACGTTTGCTTTCGTAATAAATAGTTCCGCAATGTTGTTTCATCTGCGTATTGACTATTTGAAGGGAATCTGCGCCCATATCGCCTTTGCCGACTTCTTGAATTTCGTCATATTTGAAGTTTTCAGACAGATATTTTTCAATTGCAAGTTCTTGAATTTCTCCTTGAAGTTGCATTGAACCTTGTTCTTGGCGTTTTTTCATTTCTTCTGTCAAATTCTTTTGGTCTTCAAGTTTTTTTTCTAGGGCGGCAATTTTTAATTCATATTTTTCTTCTGCCGATTTTTGGAGTTTTTGTCGTTCTTCTGCAAGTTTTATATTGTATTCTTGCTCTGCTTGAGCGGAAATTTGTTCTTTTAATTCTGCTTTTTCACGTTCAAGTCGTGATTTTTCCACTTTTAATTTGTTCAAATCTTTTAGTTGTTCTGATTTTTCTTGGAGTTCTTTTTCCATTTCGTTATAGGCATCTTCTTGCTGCGCTAAGATATCTTTTTTTATTTTTTCTTCTCTTAATTTTAGTTCTTTTTTCTGATTTTCTAAAAGTTGTTCAATTTCTGAATTCTTGTCGGCTTCGTATTTTTCTTGTAGTTTTTTCATATCAGATTGATATTTTTTCAATTCTTTTTCGAATTCAGATTTTTGTTCAGCAAGTTCTTTGTCTACGACCTCTTTTGAGCCGGAAAGAATAATGTCTTCGATATCTATTTCTTCACCGCATTTTGGACACTTGATTTTGTTTGCCATATTTCACTCCTTGAAAAATTCCCTATAACTGATAGGGTAAAATATTACTCACCAAAAGTCAACCAAATGATTAAACAAAGTTCATAAAATATGCAGAA